>NC_019974.1:3425000-3725000 GCF_000328685.1 Natronococcus occultus SP4
GTCGAACACCGACTGGGAGAGGAGGCCAAGCACCAGCGCCTCGATCGCGATGATGAGCGCGAACTCGCTGACCTGGTCGGTGTTGAGGCTGGTCAGTGTGGCCGTTCGGGGCTCGTACCCCTGGTAAATCAGGATCGTCGTGGTGATCGCTGGCTTCACTACCGCAGTCAGGATCACGAGTCCGCCAGCCAGGACGACCTTCTCGACGGACTCGGTCCATCCGAGTTCGACGAACGGGACGACGACTAGCGCGCCGATCGTGACGAAGAAGATGGCGACGAAGAAGTCCCTGATCGACCCGAGACCGTTGAACAGCCCCAGGTAGTCGACGGGGTCGTGCCGAACCGCGAGCCCGGCGGCGAAGGCGCCGACGACGATCGAGATGCCGACGTACTCGGCTGCGCCGACGAACACGACCAGCAGCGAGACGACCGCGAGGATCATGAGCTCGTCCGAATCCCCTGCGAACTCGCCGACTGCGTCGAACAGGGACTGGTTGACGACGATGGCGGCGACGAGCAATGCGACGCCGTAGCCGACGGCCGCCGCGACCGGTTCTGCCGCAAGCGTCGCGGCGCTCAACACGAGCACGAACAGGATCGCGAGCAGGTCCTGTACGAAGTGGATGGATCTGGCGAGCCGACCGCGGACGAGATTCGTGTCGTACTCTCGCTGTAACAGCGCTGCTCCGACGATCGTCGAGGACAGAGCCGCCGCGGCACCGAGATAGATCGCGTCCCCGGGCGGAACGCCGAGGACGACGCCGAATCCGAACCCGAGCGAGCCGGCGACGGGAATCTGTCCGACGGCGGCGAGTTCGCTGTCGACGAGTACCGTCCGCACGGCCGAGAGGTCGATCTCGACCCCGAACGAGAACACGAGCAACGCGATCCCGTACTGGGCGAGTTCGAGCGTGAGCTCCGGCTCGACGAAGAAGCCGACGACGATCCCCGCGAGGACGAAGAACGGAACGGTCGGGAGCTGGAACCGGTTGGCCGCCAGCAGAAACGGTCCCATAACGATGAAGATGATCGAGACCGCGGTGAGCAGATCAGTCATCCAGCCCACCCCCGAGTCGATCGGCAGTCTCCGGGAACGGCTCCGGATTCGCCAGCAGTTCGGCGTCCGCGTCGAGTGTCTCCTCCAGCACCGCCTCCTCCTCGAGGTATGCCTGCAGGTACTCCGCGAGCCTGTCGGCGGCGAAGTACGGCGGGACGATGACACAGTGTGCGCCCCTGTCGTAGAGGTTGTGTGCGTCCTCGAGCCGTTCGGCCTCGGCGAAGACGACGGCGTCGTCGTCGGTCTCTCTGAGCAGAGCCTTGTTGACCTCGGACTGGACCGACGAGGAGAGGGCAAACGCCGCCTTCGCTACGGCTGCGTCTTTCCGGATCGTAGCGTTCCGGAAGTCACCGTAGATCACGTCGTACCCCTCCTGTTCGAGGGCTTCGATGTGCTCGACCGTCCGATCGATGACGACGACGTCCTCGAAGTGATCCGCGAGTACCGGGAGAGCGTTGCGCGTCACCTCGTCGTAGCCAATGACGACTGCGTGGTCGCGGTATTCCCGTTTGCCGCCCTCGAAGGTCCCGTCGCCGGTCCAGTTCGAAAGCGTCGGTTCGAGCCGCTCGAACAGCGGATGACTGAACTCGATGAAGTAGACCGAGACGGCCATCGTGAAGATCGCGAGCAGGGTCATGAAGCCGAGCACTTCCGCCTCGATGAAGCCGCCCTCGAACGCGACGGCGGCGACGATGATTCCGAACTCGCTGACCTGAATCATGTTGATACTCCCGAGAAACGTCGTTTCCGTGCCGAACCCCTGCCAGTCGAGCAGGTAGAAGAAGATCGCGAACTTGACCGGCATCAACACCAGGGCGGCGACGACCGCTTCCTGCCAGTATGCCAAGAGCTGGCTCGCCTGGAGATCAAGTGCGACCGAGACGAAAAACACCATGACGAACAGGTCGGTCAAGGGGTTGATCCGGTCCTGGAGTTCCTTACTGTAGGGGAGCTGTGCGATGGCGAGCCCGGCCATGAACGCCCCCATCTCGATCGAGAGGTACGCCTCGATCCCCAGCGGGGCCAAGAAGAGGTTGATGTTGTCAGAGACGAACACGAACAGGAACGCCCACGAGATCGCCAGCAGGAAGAATACCTCTTTGTTGTCGGCAACTCGGCGGAAGACGACCGGCAACACTGTCTGGGACGCACCGACTGCGGCGACGGTGATGAGAGCGACGAGGACGAGTACGACGGCCAGGGTCGTCGCGACCTCGGCGACGCCGTCGGGCCGGCCCGCCGCCAGCACCGCGAGGATGATGACGACGACGACGTCCTGGACGAGCAGGACGCCGACGTCGAGCTTGCCGTGCAGCGAGGTCGCCTCATCCTTGTCCGTAAGCATCTTGATGACGACCGCGGTGGAGCTGTACATCACCGCGAGCCCGATCAGCAGCGACTCGAGCGCGGAGAAACCGAGCAGCAACGAGAGCCCCGCGCCCGCGACGAAGACTGCCGCCATCTGTGGGATCGAGATCTTGACGATCGGCGAGAGGACGTGTTGGATCTCGTCGAGACGCATCTTGATCCCGAGCAGAAACAGCAGGAAGGCGAGTCCGAGTTCGGAGAGCAGATCCGTGAGCTCGCCCACCTCGACGACGCCGAGAGCCGCCGGCCCTAACAAGACGCCCGCCAGGATGTAGGCGATGATCGTCGGCTGTCCGGTTCGCTTCGCGAGAAAGCCGGCAAACGTCGCACCAAGAACGATAATCGCGAGATCGACGGTGAGAGCCACCTCGGAGATCATTATGTACGAACGACCGAGAAATCGTATTAACGGTGTCGGAACCAGCCCAGAACTCGGCAGGTAACTCCTTCTGTGATGTCCGAAACAATAAGTTCAAACGCACTCGTTTCCTTCCTGCGACCATGTTACAGGCGGTCGTCTTCGACCTCGATTACACGCTCGCGGTTCCACAGCGGGATCGGACGACGATTCTCGAGGCGGCAACCGACGCCGCCGACGCCCCCGACCTGTCGCGAGCCGACTACCTCGAGGCTCACCGCCGGAACCTCACTCGCGAGACGCGGGAGCCGATCTTCGCGGAGCTGCTCGAGGGCCGGGAGACCGGCACCGAGCCGGCCGATCTCGCCGCTGCGTACCGCGAGGAGATCGCGTCCGATCTGGAGCCCCTTCCGGGCGTCGAGTCGATGCTCGCCGAACTCGGCGAGCAGTATCGGATCGGGCTGCTCACCAACGGCCCCGTTCGCGCCCAGCGGGACAAACTCGAGACGCTGGGCTGGGAGGACGCCTTCGACGCGGCGCTTGTTACCGGCGAGCTCGAAGCCGGGAAACCCGACGCCCGCGCCTTCGAGGCGATCACCGACGAGCTCGGCGTCGACCCCGAGGACGCGGTGTACGTCGGCGACGAGGTCGAGGCCGACATCGAGGGTGCGACCGGCGCCGGGATGACCGCGATCCAGATTCTCCTCGAGGACGGCGCCGACCCCGACCCCCGAGCCGCCGCACACGTCAGCCAGGACGACGTCGCGACGGCGGTTCCAGCGGCGATCGCCGGGCTCGACGAGTCGATGGCCGACGCCTGAAAACGACGGCGACGGAGTCAGACGGGTTCCTGTCCGTCAGCTCCGGCGCAACCGCCGCCCGGGTCGCGGTCGTGCCGGGAACTCGGTACAGCAATCCGTATCAGTCCTCGACGACGACCTCGACGACGTCGCTCGCCCGCTTGACCGCCGCGCCGCTCTCGACGAATACGAGCGTCCGTGGCGGGGTCGTCGCCTTCGGCCGAACGCGAAGCTCCCTCTCGGCGGCAGCGTCGGCCGCACGCTCCTGGCCGCGCTCGAACTCCAGACGGAGCCGATCGGGGTGGACGAACGCCGTCGCCAGCGGGTCATCGTTCGCGACGACGTCGTACGCCCGCGCGCCGTCGGCCGACGGCTCGACGTCGCGGTCGGCGTCGACGACGGCGACGGCCGCGAGCGCTCCGTCCTCACGGCCGTCGAGTTCCGAGGCGAGCAGTTCGGCGATCCGCCGACCGTCGGTGATCCGGTCTTCGACCATACCCGCGATCGGTCATCGCCGACCTAACGCTCTTCGATCAGCGCCGAGCGGGCAACGGGAACGAGTTCGTCGACGTCGAGCCCCTGTCGACGGGCGTAGACGACCGCTGCGGCCTCGATGGTCACACCCAGCTCGCCCTGGAGCCCGTTTATCGCGCCGACGGCCTCGTGTTTCTCGGCCCCTTCGGCGACCAGCGCGTCGAGGACGCGTTCGAACGCCGAGCGCTCCCGGAGCACATCCTCGTCGGGGGTAAACTCCTCGGGGATCCGGACGTCGGTCGGGTCGAAGGTGGCGACAAGCTCGCCGTCCTCGCGAGCGACCAGTCCCTCGCGGGTCGCGACGTCGATCAGGCGTTTGGCCTGGTCGGGCGAGAACCAGTCCCGATCCAGCGAGAGGGCGACGACGACGGCGTTTTCCTGCAACCGGTCGGTTCCGTGCTGGACGAACGGGGCCGCGACGGCGACGCGAAGGCTCATCGCACACGACTCTCTGGGGCGACGGAAAAACGGTGACGGTTCCAGCCGTCAGTCCGAGGCGCGCCCGCCGCCATTGCGGTCGGCGCGAGACGGTGGCGGGAACTCGGCTGGCGCGGTCGGCTCGGGGGGGTCTGGAAGCACGCAGCGATCGGCCTCGCGGTTGACGTGCTGGTACCGGGCCGGCGCGTTCGCGAGCGGGTGAGCGGGGTTCTGATCGCTGTCGATCCGGGCGGCCCGGAGCTCGCCGAACCCGTTGAGCCGGGCCTGGATCCCGCGCCAGTGGTACCGGGTCGCCGTCGGTACCGAGATCGGTTGGGGCGGTTTCCGGTCCGGATGATCGGTGGCGAGGACGGCGTTGTTGACGTTGCTGGCGAGCGCGTCGTGGTCGACGAGGACGCCGACGCGGGCGTCCGGCGGTGCCCGAGCTGCCAGTACGTCGAGGCCGAGATGCAACGCCCGATACTCGGCGACGTTGTTGTCAGGCGGTGTGTCCGCGGTCGCGATCCGAGCGACGCGGGTGCCGTCGCGCGTTTCGATGACGGCGCCCAGACCGCCCCCCGACTCCCGGAACGAGCCGTCGGTAGCGACGTAGAAGTCCCGGTGGTGGGTCCGCGGAGGATGGGCGATGTGGGGGGTGGGCGACTCGTCGAACAGGTCCCGCAGGGCAGACCGGCCGTGAGCGGCCATACTCGGTGTAGGTGATCTAGCTCACTTAAACTTGTGGGCGGTATCGCCCGGAGAGAACGGACGAGCGTCCTCGAACTCGGGTTCAGTTGTAAATAGTTGTCCAGCAGCGCCGATCGCTGTCGATACCTGAACGGATTCGACGCAGAACCGCGTAACAAACAACCAACCTTTATATTGCCTACACCTATTTCATAGGGTATGAAGGGTGCTGACAACCTGTGTTCCGGTCGCCGATCCGTACTGAAGGCTACCGGAATTATCGGTGCAACGGCCGGTCTGGGAGCCATCGCGGGCTGTCTCGACGACCCCGAGGGCGACGATGACGACCTAGACGAGATCGTGATCACGCAGGGGGAGATCATCGAGAACCCGGACCCCAACGACCACATCACGGGGCCGTACTTCAACGTCCTCGATCCGGTCTACGAACCGCTGTTCAACGTGACGCCCGACTTCGAGTTCGAACCCCGCGTCGTCGAGGAGTGGGAGGACACCGACGAGGGCGCCGAGCTCACGCTCCGGGACGACGTCGTCTTCCACAACGGCGACGAGATGACCGCCGAGGACGTCGCCTACACGTTCAACCGGATGATCGACCCCGAGCTCGGTATCGAGAGCGACCAGGCCGCCGGGCTGGGCGCGATCGACAACGCGGAGGCACTCGACGAGACGACCGTCCTCCTGGAACACGACGTCGCGCCGTCGCTGGCGGAGTTCGAGTACGCCAACTACGGCCGCGTCGTCAACCAGGAGTGGATCGAGGATCAGGAACAGCCCGTCGCCGGCGACGACGCCGACGCGTTCAACGGCACCGGTCCCTACGAGGTCGTCGAGTACGAGCCGGACGTCCAGGTCGTCCTCGAGCCGTTCGAGGACTACTGGGGTGACGAAGCGACCCTCGAACGGGTCGTCTTCAACCAGGACGGCGAGTCCAGCGGTCGCGCGAACGCGCTGGAAACCGGCGAGAGCGACATCGTCGACAACATCATTCCCGAGGACGTGCCGGGCGTCGACGACGCCGACGGCGTCGAGATTCGCGAGGAGACCAGCCTCCGGAACGTCTTCCTCGTGATGAAATCGGGCGTCGAGCCGTTCGACAGCACCGAGTTCCGCCAGGCGATGAACTACGCCGTCGACAACGAGGGAATCATCTCCGATGCGCTGGGCGGGTACGGCGAGGCGATGACCCAGCCGATTCCCGACGGTGTGTTCGGCCACAACCCGGACCTCGACACCTACGAGCAGGACATAGAGCAGGCCGAGGAGCTGGTCGAGGAGAGCGGCTACGCGGGCGAGGAGATCACGCTGTACTCTCCGGAGGGCCGGTACCTCAACGACGCCGACGTCGCCCAGATGGCCGCCGACCAGATCGACCAGCTCGACAACGTCGACTGTACCTTCGACACCGCGCCGTTTCCGGACATCTCCGACGCCAACAGCGCCGGCTACGACGACGAGGAGATGCCGTTCTTCCTGATCGGCTGGGGCGTCATCACGGGCGACTCCGACTACGGGCTCGCACCGTTCTTCGTCGAGGAGGCACCACAGGAGACGCTTCGCAACGAGGAGATCTCCGAGGCGATCCTCGAGAGCCAGACGATCGAGGACGAGGACGAACGCGAACAGCAGCTCCAGGAGATCAACGAGGAGCTCCGGGAGGAGGCGCCGTGGGTGTTTCTCCACTCCCAGGACAGCGTCTACGGAGTCCGCGAGGACCTCGACTGGGAGCCCCGGACCGACGAGAGCATCTACCTCTGGGAGCTCGATAGCTGAGACTCCGAAGGGAGGGGTGGAAACGTTTCAGATCGCTGTTCCGGAAGAACCACATACTCCTGGCAAAAAATTCGGCTACCGACACGTCTAACGGCGTTCGATCGACACACCAATGGCTTTTGGAAAATTCTTGCTCAAGCGGACCTTGCAGGGGATCCTCGTCGTCTGGGGGGTCGTGACGGTGTTGTTCGGGCTCCGGGCAGTGACGCCCGGCGACCCGGTCAACCTGATCGTCGACCCGGCCGTCGACCAGGCAACCCGTGAACGGATCCGACAGGAACTCGGACTGGATCAACCGATCTACGTACAGTACGCCGACTACTTGCAGGACCTACTAGTTGGAGATCTGGGCTACTCCTACCAGGCGAGCCGACCGGTCTCGACGATGGTCATAGAGCGCGTTCCCGCGACCCTAGAGCTTGCGATCGCAGCGACGATCGTCGCACTCGTGATCGCGATCCCGCTCGGGGTCATCAGCGGGACCCGTCGCAACGAGCCCGCCGACTACGGTGCGACGTCGTTCTCGCTTCTGGGGATCAGTACGCCGAACTTCTGGCTGGGGATCATGTTGATCCTGCTGCTGGCCGTTCAGCTGGACGTGTTCCCGACGGGCCGTCGTCCGGTGGCGTTCCACGACGCCTTGTGGACGTTCCTGACGACGTTTTACGTCGGCGATCTGCTCACCTGGCTCCATCACATCATCCTCCCGGCGGTCACCCTGGGAACGTACTTCACCGCGTTGATCACCCGGCTGACCAGAAGCGGTATGCTCGACGAGTACGGGAAGCCGTACGTGACCGCGACCGAGGCCAAGGGGATCCCCGAGACCCTGGTCCGGTACAAACACGTCCTCCGGAACACGATGATTCCGATTATCACCGTGCTGGGACTGCAGCTCGGCCAGCTGATCGGCGGCGCGGTCGTCACGGAGACCGTCTTCTCCTGGCCCGGCCTCGGGCTGCGGCTCATCAACGCGATACACAACCTGGACTGGCCACTCATTCAGGGCATCATCATCTTCATCGGTGTTAGCTTCGTGGTCATCAATATCGGCGTCGACGCGATCTACGCGAAACTCAACCCGCGGGTGCTAGACGAATGATTTCGGATCGAATCAAATCTAACCTCAGACAGGAGTTCCGGCAAAACCTGCTTCCGAAAATCGGACTCGCGATCCTCGTCGTTGTCGTGTTGATGGCGCTTTTCGCTCCCGTCCTCGCAACGCACAACCCTAACACGACGGGCCACTTCGACGACGGCAACTCCTACCCACCGATGGGGATCAGTTACGACTCCTACGAGGTCGTCGACGGCGAGCGCGAGCCCTACTCCGTCGAGTACTCGACCGAACACTACCTCGGGACGAACAACGTCGGACAGGACGTCTTCTCGCGGCTCCTGTACGGCGCCCGTACCTCCCTACTCGTGGGCATACTCGGCACCGGGCTCGCGGTGGCGATGGGCGTCCCGTTCGGGCTGGTGTCGGGATACTACGGCGGACGGGTCGACGACGCGATGATGCGGGTCGCCGACGTCATGCTCGCGTTCCCGTCGCTGGTGTTGGCGCTCGCGCTGATCGGCGTCTTCGGCTCGCTGTCGATACCGATCCCCGATCCGATCGTCGCAGCCGGCTTCGCCGAGGGGATGCCCTCGGCGACGATACTACCCGGGACGATAACCGTCGTGGTCGGGCTCGTCACCTGGGTGTGGTTCGCCCGGGTCGCCCGCGGGGAGGCGATGGCGATCCGCAACGAGGAGTACGTCAAGGCCGCCCGCAGCCTCGGGGCGAGCAACGCGACGATCCTGCTCAAACACGTGCTACCGAACAGTCTCACGCCGGTGATCGTCCTCGCGACGATCCAGGTCGCGGCGGTCATCATCCTCGAGAGTTCGCTGTCGTACCTCGGCTTCTCGGGGACGACCCTCTCGTGGGGGTACGAGATCCAGCAGGGCCAGGACTACCTCCGGACGGCCTGGTGGGTTTCGACGGTTCCCGGGATCGGGATCGTGCTGTCGGTGATCAGTATCAACCTCCTCGGTGACTGGCTTCGGGACTCGCTCGATCCAAACATCGAGGGCGAAGGAGGAGGTGCCTAACAATGAGCGAAGACATTCTCCGCGTAAACGGACTCTCGACGCGATTCTTTACGGAACAGGGACAGGTGAACGCGGTCTCGGATCTCGACCTGCGGATCGAACGGGGCGAGGTGTTCGGGATCGTCGGCGAAAGCGGTAGCGGAAAGAGCGTCACGGCCAGGTCGGTTATCGACCTGATCGAGTCGCCAGGGGAGATCACGGACGGCGAGATCTGGTTCAACGACGGCGACCTCGCCGAGGCCGTCGTCGACGACCACCCTGAGGCCGTCGACGGCTCGTTCGTGAACCTGCTTGCGGTTCCCGAACGGGTGCGTCGCTCGCTCCGAGGCTCGTCGTTCAGCATGATCTTCCAGGATCCCGAGAGCAGCTTCAACCCGAGCCTCACGGTCGGCGAGCAGATCGCCGAGGCCGTCGAGGTCCAGCGCCGGGCCAGCGCGAACCCGCGCTCGACGCGGGCGAAAACCCAGGAGTACTCGCTTGGCTCGCTCGTGCTCTCGTCGGTGTTTCCCTCGAAGAAGTACGTCAGCGAGGCCAGCCGCGAGCGGGCGATCGAGCTGCTCGAACTGGTCGGCATTCCCGACCCCGTCGAGCGCGTCGACGAGTATCCCCACGAGTACTCCGGCGGGATGCTCCAGCGGGCGATGATCGCCCAGGCGCTTGCGGGCGAGCCGGACGTGCTCGTCGCCGACGAGCCGACGACGGCCCTGGACGTGACGATCCAGGCCCAGGTGCTCGACCTGCTCGACGAGCTCCAGGAGGAGACGGGTATGACGATCCTGCTGATCACGCACAACCTGGGTGTCGTCGCCCGGATGTGCGATCGGGTCGGCGTGATGTACGCCGGCGAGATCGTCGAACGGGGCACCCTCGAGGACGTCTTCGACGACCACGTTCATCCGTACACCGCGGGGCTGCTGGGGTCGATTCCGGACCTCGAAGGGGCAGGGGGGCGACTCGAGCCGATCCCGGGCAACGTCCCGAGCCTGCTCGACCACGAGATGGGCGACCGGTGTTACTTCGCGGACCGGTGTCCGAAGGCGATGGAGGACTGTCTCTCCCACCCCCCGGAGTACGACGGGACCGGAAGCGAGGAACACGAGGTCCGGTGTGTCCTCGCGACCCAGGAGTACACCGAGGCGCGCGCACTGCCGGCCGACCACTTCGGAACGGACGACCGGACGGCGGTCGACAAACACGCCGACCCCGACGGGTTCGAGGACGACGTCCAGCCCGAACGAGCGGAGTCAACCGTCGAGGGGTCGGGAGGTGAGAGCCGATGAGCGCCGACGAGCCGCTCGTTCGCGTCGAGGAGCTCCAGAAGTACTTCTGGGAGAACGACTCCGTTCTCGATCGGTTGCTCGGCGACGACCCGGTCCCGGTTCGGGCCGTCGACGGGGTGAGCTTCGACATCCAGCCCGGCGAGACGCTCGGACTGGTCGGGGAATCCGGCTGCGGGAAATCGACCACCGGCGAGACCCTCCTCCGGCTCCAGGAGCCGACCGACGGCGAGGTAGCCTTCGACGGGGAGAACGTGTACGACTTCGATAGCGAGTCGCTGACCGAGTTCCGTCGAAACGCCCAGGTCGTCTTTCAGGATCCGTTCTCGAGTCTCGATCCCCGGATGACGATCGGTGGGATCGTCACCCAGCCCCTCGAGATCCACGACTGGCCCTGGACCGATCCCGAGGTCGAGAGCCGTGCGGAGCTCCGGACCGACGGAATCTCGGCCGATATCGTCTCGGTGACCGTCGACGACGACGTCGACAAGGTCATCGGGCCCGCCGACGGCGTCGCGACGGTCCACGTCACCGTCCGCTCGAGCGACGTCGCCGGGGACGTCGACCCCGACGAACGAGGCGTTGACGTCGCCGACGGCGTCGTCGCCGAGGTCGCGGAGGAGCTCTCGGTTACGGTCGAGCGCGACGACGGGATCGACGTTCGGGTCTCGGTCGGCCGCTCGACGAAACAGCTCCGGCGCGATCACGCCCGGAACTTGCTCGAGCGGGTCGGGCTCTCGGTCGACCAGCTCGATCGCTACCCCCACGAGTTCTCCGGCGGGCAACGCCAGCGTATCGGAATCGCCCGCGCGCTGGCGCTCGAGCCGGAGTTCATCGTTCTCGACGAGCCGACCTCCGCACTCGACGTCTCGGTCCAGGCGCAGGTGCTGAACCTGCTCGACGATCTGCAGACGGAGTTCGATCTCACCTACCTGCTGATCAGCCACGACCTCTCGGTGATCCGCCACGTCTGCGATCGGGTCGCCGTAATGTACCTCGGCGAGATCATCGAGATCGGTCCCGTCGAGGAGCTGTTCGAGGACCCGAAACATCCCTACACACAGGCGTTGCTCGACAGCGTCCCCCGGGCCTCGACCGACGAGCGCGACCGCGACCGGGAGACGCTCTCGGGGGACGTCCCGTCGCCGCGGGATCCGCCAAGCGGCTGTCGGTTCCGGACCCGGTGTCCGAAGGTGATCCCGCCCGCGGACCTCGAGATCGATCAGGAGCGCTACCGAGCGCTGATGACGCTTCGCGAGCGCGTCGAGAGCCGCGACATCTCCCTCGAGACCGTCGGCGACGACGGCCAGTTCGAGTTCGAGGACGGAGCCGTCGCCGCGGCCGACGCCGACGCGTTCGCGAGGGCGCTGAAAGAGCGGCTCCTCGAGACCGAGCTTCCGGCGCGCCACGACGCGATCGTCGAGGACGCGCTGGCGTCGGTCGCCGTCGGCGACTGGGAGGATGCGGCCGAACGGCTCCGCGAGGAGTACGAGAGCGTCTGCGAGCGGCAAAACCCCGCTCTCGAGGCCGACGCCCACCCCGTCGCCTGTCACCTCTACGACGAGGACGCCGAGCGACGCGAGGCGCCTGCGCCGGAGCGGTAGCCGGCCGTCCACTTTTTTGGGAGTCGAATGCGAGAGAACCACTCGCTCGGCCCAAACCGTTTTGGCAGCAGGTGTAATTACAAACGGCGGCTTTCCTCAGGTATGACAGAGACGTCATCTCGTATGGAGGCTGCCTGTTCGCTGCTGGCCGAGTCCGAGCGCCGATACCTCCTCTACCAGCTGGCCGAGACGCGGCGAGGGAACCTCGAGGACGTCGTCTCCGAGATCGCTGCCTGGGAGCGCGGTGAGGACGGGACCGTCGACTCGGAGTACCGCCAGCGGATCTACGTCTCGCTGATTCACAACCACCTGCCGCGGCTCGCGGACTACGACATCATCGACTACGATCTGCGCAGCGGCGACATCGTCCTCGAGGAGGGGTTCGACGAGATCCGCCCGCTGCTCGAGCAGTTCAAACAGACGGAGTCGAAACCGGAGATCCGCGAGACGCCGCTGCTCTGATTCGAAACGCATAGCAGGTCGCCAGCGAAACGGCGACCGTGACCCGCTATCGCAATCTCGCTCTCTTTCTGGTGCTGGCGGCCGCCTGGGGGAGTTCCTTCGTCGCGATCAGCGCGGGGCTCGACCACCTCCCGCCGGTGTTGTTCGCGGCCGTTCGGTACGACGTCGCAGGCGTGTGTATGCTCGCGTACGCGAGCTACGCCGCCGACCGCTGGCGTCCCGTCGGTCGCGAGGAGTGGGCGACCGTCGCCGTCGGCGCCGCGCTACTGATCGGCGCCTACCACGTCTTTCTCTTTATCGGCCAGCAACACACCACCGCCGCGGCCGCGGCCGTCCTGGTGAGCCTCTCGCCGGTGTTGACCACCGGGTTCGCACGGGCGCTCGTCCCCTCGGACGCGCTGTCGGCCGTCGGTGTCGGCGGCGTCTGTCTCGGACTCGTCGGCGTCGCCGTCGTCGTCCAGCCCGATCCATCGAACCTGTTCGCGACCGACGCCGTCGCGAAGCTGCTGGTCTTCTGTGCGGCCGCGGCGTTCGCGCTCGGGAGCGTCCTCACGCGACGGATCGACGCTACGCTTCCGATCGAGACGATGGAGGCGTGGTCGATGCTCGGTGGCGCCGCCCTGATGCACCTCGTGAGCCTCGGGCTCGGCGAGCCGATCGAGCCCGCAGCCTGGACCCATCCCGAGGCGCTGGCCGCGCTCGCGTACCTCTCGCTTATCGCGAGCGCACTCGGCTTTCTGCTCTACTTCGACCTGCTCGAGCGGCTGGGCGCCGTCGAGATCAACATGGTTTCCTACGTCGCGCCGGTGTTTACCGCGCTGGTCGGCTGGCTATACTTGGGCGAGACGATCGACGCGGCGACCGTCGCCGGCTTCGCCCTGATCGCCTGCGGGTTCGTCCTCGTCAAGCGACGGGCGATCGGCCGGGAGGTCGCCGCGGTCGGACGGTGGCGCTCGAGTCGGGAGGATCACCGGCGATAGGCGTGGCCGACGTAGAGCGCGACGAGATTGACCCCGAGCAGGGCCAGAAACGTGGCGGTCTCGCTCGCGGTCGACAGTCCAGTCGCGAGCAGTGGCACGTACAGAAAGGGAAGCACGATCGCCGTCCAGAAGCTGGCCCGTCGGATCGAGTCGGCCAGGGTGGGGACGAGTCGGTCGAGGACTCCCCCGCGGTCCTGACGCTCGGTACTCTCGGTCGACGCCGTGGCGCGGGAGTCACGAGTTGTTGAGTTAGCCATCGAAACACCTGACGACACGTCGAACCCCCACTCCGGAGCACATATATCGGCGCAACCGTTTCGACCGGTTCGATACAGTTCATCCGAATAAGGATCGAGCTGAATCGAACCGATCGGTGTCGTGAACGCTCTCGTGTCGGGAACGGGCCGTGTCACTCGCTCGCACAGAGCGTTCGAGAACACACCGGGTAGGTGACGATTGATCCCGTTCGAGCGAGCGAACGAACGGTTTGGCGTCGCGTATCGGCAATCGGCGTCTCTCGGTCGACGGCGGCTTCTGGCCCGAAACCGACGCAAAACAGTAAATCTCACCCTAGCGCCGAAAAGCCAGGGGCGACCGGGCTACTGGAAGCCGATCCGGCTCCCGCGACGACCCGTCGGATCGGGACCGCTCGAGCCGCCCTGGAACTCCTCTTCGATGCGCTCGTAGTAGTCGAGGATGTCGTCGGTGATCGTCGGCCGGACGTTCTCCATGGCCTGTCGGAAGTGACGCATCTCGACGACGTTGGCCTCCTCGTCCTCGCGCAGGGCCTCGATTGCGGCCTCGCGGGCGATCGACTCGAGATCGCTGCCGACGTAGCCGTCGGTGATCTCGGCGATCTCCTGGAGGTTGACGTCCGCGGCCATCGGCGTTCCCTGGGTGTGGATGTCGAGGATCCGCTCGCGGCCCTCGACGTCGGGTTCGCCGATCATCACCAGCCGATCGAACCGCCCCGAGCGCAACAGTGCGGGGTCGATCATGTCCGGTCGGTTCGTCGCGCCGATGACCATCACGTTCTCCATCTCCTCGAGCCCGTCCAGTTCGGTCAGCAGCTGGTTGACGACCCGTTCGGAGACGTTCGAGCCGGTCTCGCCGCCCCGGCCGGGCGCCAGCGCGTCGAGTTCGTCGAAGAAGATCACCGTCGGCGAGACCTGCCGCGCCTTGCGGAAGGTCTGACGGATCGCCTTCTCGGACTCGCCGACCCACTTGCTGAGCAGCTGGGGTCCTCGCACCGAGATGAAGTTCGCGTTGGTCTCGTTGGCGACGGCTTTTGCCATCAGCGTCTTCCCCGTCCCGGGCGGACCGTACAACAGGACACCCGCCGGCGGATCGATCCCGAGGCGATCGAACCGTTCGGGGTTGTTCAGCGGCCACTCGACGGACTCCTGGACCTGATCCTTGGCGGTCTGGAGTCCGCCGACGTCGTCCCAGGAGATCTTCGGCAGCTCGACCAGCACCTCCCGCATCGCCGAGGGCTCGACCTCGTTCAAAGCGCCCCGGAAGTCCTCCCGTTTGACGATCATCCGATCGATGAGGCTCGGCGGGATGTCCTCCTCGTCGAGGTCGATCTCCGGGAGGTATCGGCGCAGCGCCTTCATCGCGGCCTCCTTGGTCAGGGACTCGATGTCGGCGCCGACGAACCCGTGGGTCTCGTCGGCCATGTGGGCCAGATCGACGTCGTCCGAGAGCGGCATTCCCCGGGTGTGGATCTGGAGGATCTCCTCACGACCCACCTCGTCGGGGACGCCGATCTCGATCTCGCGGTCGAACCGGCCCGGACGGCGAAGCGCGGGGTCGACGCTGTCGACCCGGTTGGTCGCGGCGATGACGATCACCTGGCCGCGGGCCTCGAGCCCGTCCATCATCGTCAGCAGCTGGGCGACGACGCGGCGCTCGACCTCGCCGGTGACGTCTTCCCGTTTGGGTGCGATGGAGTCGAGCTCGTCGATGAAGATGATCGCGGGCGACTCCTCGCTTGCGTCCTCGAAGATCTCCCTGAGTTGCTGTTCGCTTTCCCCGTAGTACTTCGAGATGATCTCGGGGCCCGCGATCGAGAAGAAGCTCGCGGAGGTCTCGTTGGCCACGGCCTTCGCGAGCAGGGTCTTCCCGGTTCCCGGCGGACCGTGCAACAGGACGCCCTGCGGGGGCTCGATCCCCAGCTTCTTGAAGATCTGGGGGTGTTTCATCGGCAGTTCGACCATCTCGCGAACCCGCTGGATCTCGTCTTGCAGGCCGCCGATGTCCTCGTAAGTGATCCCGCCGCCGGTCTTCTCGAAGCCGCTGATTGGCTCCTCGCGGAGCTCGACGTCGGTGTCCTCGGTGATGAGGACGACCCCCTCGGGTTCGGTCTCGACGGCGATCAGCGGGATCGCCTGTCCCGGCGAGCGCATGAACGGGTGGTTGGTCGAGCTCATCACGGGCACGATGTCGCGGCCGACGACCGGACGCTTGAGGATCTGGCGTTTGACCATGCCCGCGGCGTCGGAGCCGAACTGCACCGACGCCTCCTCGGGCGGTGCGAGGACGAGCTCGTCGGCCTTGGTCGCCTCGGCCTTCCGGATCGTTACCCGTTCGCCGATACCGACGTCGGCGTTCTGCCGGGTGAAGCCGTCGATCCGGACGGTGTCAGTGTTCCAGTCCTGTCGGTCCGCCCGCCACACCTTCGCGGCGGTCGTATCCGCACCTTCGATCTCGATGATGTCGCCCGGACTCAGCTTCAGATGTAACAGCGTGTCCGGGTCGAGTCGGGCGATACCACGACCCGAGTCGTTCGGGTACGCTTTCGCAACCTCCAGTTGGACTTCGTTCATGATTCGGGATGGACGGCGATGTCAGTGATTCCGATTCGGGACCGGATAGGCTTTTTGCTACCGTGAATGCACACCGTGCTAATTGGCACCATATCTAACTCAGGTGGCAAGACACATAGAGGTACCGGCTTCGGTGGGTTTTGGCGACATCGAGAGCGTGGCTTTTTGGCTTTGCCGGCCGCCAGTCGAGGTATGCGAACGCTCGCGTTCGACGGCCGAATGGGTGCAAGCGGCGATATGATCCTCGCCGCGTTGCTCGACGCCGGCGCCGACCGGGACGTCCTCGAGCCCGTCGAGACGGCGCTCGACCTCGAGTACCGGATCGACGAGACGGTCAAGTGTGGCATCGCGTCGACGACCGTCGACGTGATCCTGACCGACGAGGACGCGGCCCGGACGGAGGGCGATCACGGCCACGTCCACGACCACGGCGATCCGGACCACCACGACCGCGGCGATCCGGACCACGGTCACGTCGACGACCGCGGGGACGACGACCACGATCACGGCCACGTTCACGACCACGAGGACGCCCCGGGCGTTCCCGCGGAGGGACACGGGCCCCACCGCAGCTACCTCGAGGTCCGCGAGATCGTCGAGGGGATGGAGCTCGACCCCGCAGTCGAGCGCGACGCGCTCGCGATCTTCGAGCTGCTCGGCGAGGCCGAGGCCAGCGTCCACGGCGAGGATCTCGCGGAGATTCACTTCCACGAGGTCGGCGCCGACGACGCGATCGCCGACGTGGTCGGGGCTGCCGCGCTCGTCGACGACCTCGAGGTCGAACGGGTCGTTACCACTCCGCTGGCAACCGGCGGCGGGACGGTCGGAATGAGCCACGGCGAGTACCCCGTGCCGACGCCCGCGGTCGTCGAGATCGCCGAGCGCGCGAGCTGGTCGCTGCGGGGCGGTCCCGTCGACACCGAGCTGCTGACACCGACGGGGGCAGCTATTCTGGGTCGTCTCGCCGACGGCGTGGAGTCGCTGCCCGCACTGGAGCTCGAGGCGTCGGGGTACGGCGCCGGTGGCTACGACCTCGATCCGCACCCAAACGTGCTCCGGACCCTCGTCGGCGACGGCGGCCGCGAATTCCTGAAAGACGACATCGCCGTCCTCGAGACGAACCTCGACGACGCGACGCCGGAAGTCCTCGGCGGGCTCCAAGAGACCCTTTCGGACGCGGGCGCGCGCGACGTTTCGATAGTTCCTGCGACGATGAAGAAGTCCCGTCCCGGCCACCTCGTGAAGGTGATCTGCAAGCCCGAGGACCGAGAGCGGGTCGCCCGGGCCCTCGCCGAGGAGACCGGCACGCTCGGAATCCGGGAGGCCGGCGCGACCCATCGCTGGATCGCCGACCGGGAGTTCGAGACCGTGGAACTCGAGGTTGACGGCGAGAGCTACGAGGTGACGGTGAAGATCGCCAGCGACGCCGGCGGCGACGTCTACGACGTCAGCGCGGAGTACGACGACGCCGCGAGGACGGCCCGAGAGAGTGGCCTTCCGGTTCGGGAGGTGCTACGACGCGCCGAGACGGCGATCGAGCAGTAGCTCCCGCACCGAGGTATCGGTACTGGTCACGGACTCGACGACACCAGATCGATCGGCGACGCGGTCGCTCGAACGGTGATCGTCGAACGTCACGGCGGAAAAAACGAAGCGACTGCTAGTTGCGGATCGTTACTTGCCGGTGACGGCGGCGAAGTTACCGGAGACGCTCGCGCCAGCCTGGACGTTGTTGTTGGACTGGTCGGCGAAGTTACCGGCGTTAGCCGTACCCTTGTAGGCGGTGGCGACGTTGTCACCCTGCTTCAGGTCGTTGTGCTGGGAGACGGCCTGGAACTGGTTGGTTTCAGCGTAGGAGTGCTGGCCGATGGCGACGACGTCGTCAGCGTGCTTGCGGTCGTCGTCCTTCTTGTCGTCAGCGTGCTTGCGGTCGTCGTCCTTCTTGTCGTCAGCGTGCTTGCGGTCGTCGTCCTTCTTGTCGTCAGCGTGCTTGCGGTCGTCGTCCTTCTTGTCGTCAGCGTGCTTACGGTCGTCGTCCTTCTTGTCGTCCTTCGGTGCGTCCTTCTTGTCCTTGTCGTTCTTGTCGTTGTACTTATCGTTATGTTTGTCCTTGTCGTGTTTGTCGTCGTAGCTTCCCGCTGCTGCGGTTCCGGCGAAGCCCATGAACATCAGGCTGCCGAGCAGCGCGATCGTCATCGTGAGTGCGAGTGCGCGTTTCATTGTTGGTGTAGGGACGATGTCGGCTCAACGAGCAGGCGGGACCGACCGCGACCGAGAACGATAGCCGCGGCTCCTCGTGATCCTGCCGTCTCGTCGCCACCTGACACGTTGCCCGTCTGAGACTCACCACGGAGTGGCATATGAACTGAGGGTACAGTTTCGCGATGTATCCCCGTCCTAGTACCGGTAGGCCCTGTTCACAGCTAACGGTGATGAACGTCATCGCGAGCCGAATGTCGTTTTGCTGTCGCTACAGAGCAGGTAAGATAGGCCGTGTGTTTCTCGGCTGAGGTGCCGAGAAACGAACCGGCCAGGTCGCGATCGCCCCGGTTGGATTCGACCGTGACTACCCTTCACCACACTATGCGAATTACAAATATCATCACATTCGTCCGCTCAAATGTTACAGAGTTATCCGATAAAATTGTCGCTTCAGACCTCGTGTAATAGTATACGAAGAAGAGCCGGCTGAATAAGAGTTTGCGTCGTCCGTCGGCTCAGTCTCCCTCGTCGCCGTCAGCATCGTCGTCGATCGGAATCGAGATCGCATCATCTCAGTCGCTCGTAGACGATGTCGTTGACTGCGAGACGCTCGTTGAACTGACACTCGACGAACTGTTGACAGTCGACTGGATAACGTTCGTGTTCTCTGTAATACTAACGCTGGTACCGGATCCGCCCGCCGTCCAGACGATCGACACTGATGTCGACCGAGTCCCGCCGTCTTTGGCGTCGATGTGTATTTCGACGTCCGCTACACCTGAGTCGAGCGTATAGATTATGCGCCCCAGGGGAACGTCTCGATTTCGGCATCCTGGTCGGGTCGATCTCGTTCGCTTCGTCCGTCGCGTCGGAAACGACCTTCGTCGAAACGGAGACGTCGTCTTCGGTATCGACGGACACATCGACGTGCGTTTGCCCGGTCTCGCGGGTTACCGTTCCCCAGGGAAATTCGGTTTCGGTCATTGGTTCGGTAGTGCTCGTATGGTCGTCTGTGGCTCTCGAATCAGCTACGAACAAGGCGGAACGCTCCGAAGTTCCCGCAGCGTCCTCGTACTGAGTGCCGGTCCGCGTGGGAGGCGCGTTCCGCTCGTCGTCGGTCGGTCCGTGTTGAGAGTCCGCCGTTGCCCTCTTTCTCTCTCATCTGCTCGATTCGTTTTGAACGACGGGAATCGTTCAACCGATAGGGCTCGCCTAATCGATCTCCGATATTAGCCCGGGAACACAATGACTTGTTACTGACCGGTCAACTGGTTCGGAGTCAAGCCCGAGGCTTCACCGTTAAGGTCGGCCGTCCGAAAGCCGAACGAGTGGTCGCGTGCGAGTGTAACTCCCTTGGGTTTTCTTGTGCGTCAGCTGGAATTCCCATCCGTGTTGTGTCCGTGAGGATCGGTCGCTCTACCCGATCCGACAACCCCCGAGACTCTCGAGGAACTCGGCCTGCTCGAAGTTTCACCGCACCCTCGACACGGTTTTGAGGGGGCCGCATTTCCAAACCAACGACCGCTTCACGTCAGGGTTCAATATTCGCCACGACCGTTCTTGATTAATGGAGTACGCTCTTCCGTAGGAGATTGTTGATACTACTGAACGGTCACTGGCGAGTCGAAGAGGACAAGGGCACCGCATCAGCGGTGCCCGCTACGGATGATTCCGCTCGATGTGTTTGGCCCGGAATCAGTCGCAGCGGACCTGCTCCAACAGGTTCGCTGGCGTAATGGTGTGAGTTGTCCTCACTGCCGTTCTAAGCGAACGGTTAGAAACAGTAGCTATGGGTGCTTCAGTGGTATCTCTGTAAGGATTGCGAACGCACGTTTAATGACAAGACGGGCACGATCTTCTCTCGCTCGAAAATCGCACTTCGCCGGTGGCTGTTCTCCATCTACGCGTTTCTCCGGTTTAACACGAGTCTCCGACAGCTGCAGTACGAAACTGGGGTGAATCACAAGACGATCCACCGGCGTATCGAGCGCTTCACCAGAGCGCTCGATGCGCCTTCCCTCGATCTTCTCGGACCAATCGAAATCGACGAAGTGTATGTCTCTGCTCGGAAGAAAGGCCACGAGTGCGACTCCTGATCGCGCTCGTATGGCTTGTCCACACGTGGGCGCAGAGCATATGATGGCGAAAGCCACCCGTGTTCATCCTCGCTGATCGCGGTACGGGACAGCGATACGTGATTCTAGCGAAAGCCGCTGACGAATTGACGATTCGACTCCTCTTGACCGACCGTCAAGAGGAGTCGCTGACTGCCTATACGGATGGCTTTCGCACGTACGAATCGCTCGAAGAAGACGAAGCATACGACCGTGAATACGTCGTCCATGGTGGCGGTGAATACGCCGACGACGAGGTACACGTTAATACCTGGCGAGCCACGCGTCGCTGACGCGACGGTGGCTCTCGCCCCATTGAGGTATCTCAAAGGACAAGCTCACGCAATATCTCAGAGCGTTCTAACTGCGGCGAGAATTATATGGAAAAGGGGACGAAAAGCACTCAAACGCGCTATCCGAGCACCGCTCTAAAATCAACAATGTGCTACGCAAGAGCGTTATTTTGAAACGGCGTAAACACGGTCCGGTATCCAAAAAAGACGAAATAACGGTTACAATCACCGAGCTGGTCTATATTAGCGGCGATCGAGATTACGTGTCAGCGTAGTTGACGCTGGTAGTGACGCCAAGCTGTGCGTTGAGGTTCGCTTGATTCTGAGTCTGGTCTGCAACAGCCGTATTCCCTATGCCGGCGGCGATGGCGGTGTTGTCACCCTGGGCTGCGTAGTTCGACTGGCTCACATACTGCACCTGGTTCGTCTCCGCATGCGCGTCCTGCGTGACCTTATCACCCTTTTTGTCTTTATCCTTGTCGTTGTTATCGTAGTGAGATGCCGCTGCCGTTCCGGCGAACCCCATGAACATGAGGCTGCCGACCAGTGCGATCGTCATCATCAGCGCGAGTGCGCGTTTCATTGGTAGATCACCAGGTACGTCCCACGCAGGCGACCACCTGTCGTCTCCCGCTAACAGCAGTAGTCACCATCCACCGTGGAGCGGTACCCAGTCCAGTCTTATGACGAAGTCTCACTTGAACCCAGAGAACAGTTTCACACCGAAGTAGTGAGTTGGCGTTTCGAACGCGAGAATCGGAGCGATACGTGACGCGCCAATCGCTACGGACGTCTTTCTGTCGGCGGTACAGTAACGCTATTGTCCATTCTATCGGAAGTTTCTATAACCGACACATCTCGTTCCTGTCCCCGAAATAACCGATAAAAACGATTCAACGAACACTAACAGGGGAACATCATAGAAATAAGAATCCACCTCTTCGAATATTCCCTAATTGTTTCATGAGAATCATCACCAAATATTAACATACAAGAATTCGTTTTGTTCACGTATCGTTAGCTCGGCTTGGTTTCGAAACGGACACCGAGGCATCTCTTTTCTGGAATGAATGTAATCACATACATTTCAACTATCAGGTCGTTCTCTCCGTGATTGGCGTCATAACATCCTCCCGAACCTATCAGGAGAGAGACTATTGCGCCAGAGCGGAACAGAATAACAGGACGTGACCGTTCCGCTTCTGATTGTGTCGATACTGGTCGTCGGCGCGCCGACAGGACCCTCAGCAATGGTCCCGTGACGGTCTCGAGTCGAACGCCGTATCTTTGAGCGGAGAGTATCGTCTTCCAGTTTGGTGACCGATCGCTCGAGGAGACACCTAACTGTGACCTCGAGCGGCGACAAAGCGGTCGCTGAGAGTATCCAGTTCTACGACGTGAGCGCAGAGTACGACGACGCGGATGGCTCAAGAGAGCGAGCTGCCGCTTCGAAGGTAATTCGGCGAGTCGAGGCACCCGTCAGTCACTGAGGAGTACGGTCCAGCTCAATCGCGATTCAGGAGATATACGCTGATCGCGACACTGAGATGCTGCAGGCGCCGAACGCTGTGAGATAGAACCCAGACAGTCTATTTCTCGGCGGACTGTGGTCGGAAAGTTCGGTCCGGTTCGCGCAAACGGCAACTTACCGAGTACCCGCGGTCCGGTTTCTTTGCCTTGAAACGGCGTAAACCGCGATCTGGTATCAAAAAAGCCGAAATACCGGTTGTAACTTCGGAGCTTATCGATATCAGTGGCGACCGAGATTACGTGTTAGCGATGTTCGCGCTGGTAGTGATGCCAACCTGCGCGTTGGCGTTCACTTGATTCTGAGTCTGGTCTGCAACAGCCGTATTCCCTATGCCGGAGGCGACGGCGGTGTTGTCACCCTGGGATGCGAAGTTCGCCTGACTCACCGACTGCCACTGATTCGTCTCCGCGTGCGCGTCCTGAGTGACCTTATCACCCTTTTTGTCTTTATCCTTGTCGTTTTTATCGTAGTGGGATGCCGCTGCCGTTCCGGCGAACCCCATGAACATGAGGCTGCCGACCAGTGCGATCGCCATCATCAGCGTGAGTGCGCGTTTCATTGGTAGATCTCTGGGTACGTCCCACGCAGGCGACCACCTTCCTGCTGGCATCGGTAGTCACCACCCACTGTGGAGCGTTACCCAGTCCGGTCTCATGACCGAGTATCACTTGAATCCGGAGAACGGTTTCACACCGAAGTAGTAGGTTAGCGTTTCGAACACGAGAACTCGAGCGAGACGCTACATATAAATATACTTAGATACCTTTTTGTCGACAGTATAGCAACGCTATTGTCCACTCTATCGGAAGTTACTATAACCGACACATATCGTTTCTGTCCCCGAAATAACCGATGAGAAACAGTTCAACGAACACTGACAGAGGAACATCATAGAAATAAGAATTCACCTATTCGAGTAGCTTTCCAGTCATTTTATGAAGATTGTTACTAAATACCAATACACAAGAGTTCCGTTCTGTTCGCGCATCGTTACGCTCGGCTTGGTTTCGAAACGGACACCGAGATATCGATTTCCAAATTGAATTCTCCTTTTTGGGAACGGAATGCGTTTCACATACGTTTCAACTATCAGGTTGTTATATCCGTAATCAAAGTCAGAACGTCCTTCCGAATCTATCAGGAGAGCAATCATCGCGTCAGAGCCGAATAGAATAACGGAACGTGATCGTCCCTCTTCTCATTGTATCGATGCTGATCGTCGGCGCGCCAACAGGCTCCTCAGAAATGGTATCACGATGGTCTCGGGTCGGGATATCGGTACCGCTGATCGAAGAGGATCGTCTTCCAGTTCGGGGACCAATCGCTCGAGGAAACATACCTAGCTGTGACCTCAAGCGGCGACAAACGGTCGAAAAGCCCCTTCAATACCACGTGTCTATCGGTTAAATCGACGAGCAGGGTGACAGCGTCTCGATCGGTATTGACGGCAGCGAGACGAGGACCGCTCGAGAAGCTGAGCGAATGAGTGATAAATGCGGTCCGAGGACGTCGCGAGAACCGACTGCTGCTGGGTAGTCACTTCTGAGTGGTCAACGCCCTCGATCGCCACAAGAGTTCTTTCCATCGACACTCGCCAACGGCACTGTTTCGTCCCCATGGAACGGAAGTAATTCGCATATATGACGGCTCGACTGTCGTCGTTCTCGGACTGGATCGATTGCGTGACCTGAAGTACGTCTCGACCAGGAGCCGATGGCAACTGTCGACGTTTCGGTGTAACGGCACAAGAAAGAGTTGCCCGTTCGCTTCCTCGTGGTTCGGAAGCTGTCCGCGGCGGAACTATTCCGGATCGGACCGGACCGACGGGCTGAGGGGAAACCCTCTCCCCGGGCGGAACGGAGGCTCGTTAACGGCCGTAACGATCTCTTCGGCTTTTGAAATCACCCTCGATTGAGAGCAAATATGAGTAAAAGGAGGAGAGAACGACGACGCCGATCACATAACGGAGGAGATCACCGGCTATGACGGGTAACAGTCGGCTCGCGGTCGGCGTGATCGGCGTCGGCACGATGGGCCAACACCACGCCCGTGTGTACGACGACCTCGAGGACGCCACGCTCGCTGGCGTCTTCGACGTCGACGCCGACCGAGCGAACGCCGTCGCCGATCGTCACGGAACCGCGGCGGTGGGTCTCGAGACGCTACTCGGCCGGGCTGACGCCGTTTCGGTCGCCGTCCCGACGGCCCACCACCTCGAGGTCGCGAGGAGCTGTCTGGAGGCCGGCGTTCCGATCCTTGTCGAGAAACCGATCGTTGGCGACCTCGCGGACGGACGGACGCTGCGACGGCTCGCCGAGGCGGCCGGGGTCACGGTTCAGGTCGGACACGTCGAGCGGTTCAACCCGGCGGTCGAGACCCTCGCGGGGCTCCTCGAGGACCTGTCAGTTATCGACATTACCGCGCGGCGGCTCGGGCCGCCCCCCGAACGGCCGATCGCGGACAGCGCCGTCACCGACCTGATGATCCACGACATCGACGTCGTCCGCGCGCTGCTCGAGGACGACCCCGTCGACGTGGCGGGCTGTGGCGTCGCCGGCGACCGTCACGCCGGTGCCCTGCTCGAGTTTCCCGACGCGATGGCGTCGCTGACCGCGAGCAGACTGACCCAGCGCAAGGTTCGGACCCTCGAAGTCACCACCGAGGAGTGTCTCGTCGCGGTCGACTACCTCGATCAGTCGGTCGAGATCCACCGGCGTTCGATCCCCGAGTACGTCGAGCGCGACGAGGGGGTACGGTTCAGACACGAGCGCCTGATCGAACGGGTTCGCGTTCCGAACGAGGAGCCCCTCCGGCGGGAGCTCGCGTCGTTTCTCGAGGCCGTTCGAACAGACTCGACACCCGAGGTGACCGTCGATGACGGGCTCGCTGCCCTCGAGATCGCCCGGCGCATCGAACGCGAAGAACCCGACGATCGGCCGACGGTTGATCTGGAGGTTCCGAATGACTGAGCGACGGCGGCCGGAACACGTGACCGCACGTCCGAGGCAAGCGCCGACCTGTACCGGTCGCTCGCCCCGAAACCGCGAGGAACGGACGGATGTATAGGGGGCGAACGGTCGGTGTCGTCGTCCCGGCGTACGACGAGGCAGGGTTCGTCGGCGAGGTCCTGGAGACGGTGCCGGACTACGTCGATCGGGTTTACGCCGTCGATGACCGCTCGACGGATCGTACCTGGACGGCGATCACCGACGCTGCGACTCGGCTCAACCGCGAGGACGCGACCGACCGGGGACAGGGAACGGTCGCTGCGACCGACGCCGCGTTCGACCGCCGGATCGTCCCGATTCGCCACGACCGAAATCGGGGGGTCGGGGCCGCCATCGCGACGGGGTATCGCAGGGCCCTCGCCGACGGTCTCGACGTCGCGGCCGTCATGGCCGGCGACGGGCAGATGGATCCCGACTACCTGCCCGCGTTGCTCGATCCGATCGTCGAGAACCAGGCCGACTACGCGAAGGGAAACCGGCTGGTCGACGACTCCGGAGAGATGCCCCGGCTCCGACTGCTCGGAAACGCCGTTCTGACCGTTCTCAGCCGAATCGCCTCGGGGTACTGGCGAATCGGCGACCCCCAGAACGGCTACACCGCGATCTCCCGGCACGCGCTCGAACGCCTCGATCTCGACGCCGTGTACGACCGCTACGGCTATCCGAACGATCTCCTGGTGCGGTGTAACGCCGCCGGGCTGCGCGTCGCAGACGTATCGATCCCCGCCCGGTACGGCGACGAGGAGTCCTCGATCGAGTACGCGACGTACGTGCCGACCGTGTCGGCGCTGCTCGTTCGGACCTTCGTCTGGCGGCTCGCGAACCAGTACTCGCCGTCTGCCGGCTGGTCGGTTCCGTTCTGGTACGGACTCGGTGCGCTCGCGCTCGCCGGGAGCGTCTGCGAGAGCGTCTGCGGGCTGGTCCGACGAGGTCCCGACGACGAACCGTCGATCGGGCGGGGGACGTTGCTCGCGATCGCGGGTGTGGCGGCGATAGCGATCGCTGCCCGCCTCGAACGGCGACTGAACGCCCCCCTCGAGGTGAGGCGGTATGACTGAGCAGGTCGTCGTCACGATCCAGCACCCTGCCCACGTCCACTTCTTCAGGAACGCGATCGGCGAACTGCGCGACCGGGGGTACGACGTTTGCGTCCTCGCCCGCGAGAAGGACGTCGCCTGCGAGCTCCTCGATCACTACGGAATCGACTACCGACGGCTGTCCGGCGCCCCGAGATCGACACTCGGGCTGCTCTCGGTCCAGGCAAGATACGAGTACGAGATCCTCAAGCGGGTGCGCCACCTCGAGCCCGCGGCGATCCTCGGGATCGGCGAACCGGCGGTGGCCCACGCGGGACGGGTCGGCGACGCCGAGAGTGTCCTCTTTACCGACACCGAGCACGCGGCGCTGCAAAATGCCGTCTCGCTCCCGCTCGCGGATCGGGTCTACACGCCGTCGGCGTTCTGGGACGAGTACGGACCACACCACCGCCGGTACCCCGGCTACCACGAGCTGGCGTACCTCCACCCCGATCGGTTCGACCCCGTGGAACTGGCGGCGGTCGGCGGGGACCGCCCGCTGGTCGTGCTCCGACTTGTCTCCTGGACCGCAGCCCACGACGTCGGCCGAAGCGGACTGGACGACCTCAAACGGCTCGTTGCCGGCCTCGAGCGGTTCGGCGCGACGGTTCGGATCTCCGCCGAGGGACGGCTGCCGCCGGCGCTTGCGGCCCGTCGCCTCGCGGTCGCCCCCCACCGGATTCACGACCTGCTTGCCAGCGCCGACCTGTTCCTCGGCGAGAGCGCGACGATGTCCCTCGAGAGCGCGCTGCTAGGGACCCCCGCGCTGTACGTCTCGGAGCTTCGGGCGGGCGTCCTCGAGGACGTCGAGCGACGCTCCCGGCTGCTCCGGTGGCTCTCGGACGGGAGCGGTCCCGGCGAAGTGCTGTCCCACGCCCGGGAGCTGCTGGCGGTCCGTGACTCGACCTGGACGCGCCGTCGGCGACGGCTCCTCGAGGACCGCATCGACACGACCGCCCTCGTCGTCGAAGTCGTCGAGGACGTCGTCGGCGCCGAGCGGGCGGAGGCGACCGCGGCCCGGATCGGTCCGGAGGGCCGCCGATGACCGATCGCCTCGGGGGGTACGAGTTCGCGCTCTGTCTCACCCACGACGTCGATCGGGTCTTCAAGACCTATCAGGCGCCGTACTACGCCGTCCGCGAGCGCGACCCCTCCCACCTCCGGGCGCTGGTCAGCGACGAGCGCCCCTACTGGCAGTTCGAGGAGCTGATGGCCCTCGAGGACGAACTCGGCGTTCGATCGTCGTGGTACGTCCTCAACGAGCGGTCGCTGTGGGAGCGCTCGCCCCGCGAGTGGCTCCGCCCGGAGAGCTGGAAGCTGTACGCGGGACGGTACGACCCCACGCAGCCGGAGCTGGTCGACGCCATCCGCACCCTGGATCGAGGCGGCTGGGAGGTCGGACTCCACGGCTCCTACGACTCCGCCGACGACCGGGAGCGACTCCGTCACGAGAAACGCGTCCTCGAGGGCGTCCTCGGGAGCTCCGTCGTCGGCGGCCGCCAGCACTACCTGAACCTCGCCGGTCGGCGCACCTGGGAACACCACCGCGCGATCGGACTGCGATACGACGCCAGCTACGGTTCGAGCACCCGCTACGGGTTCGACGGCCGGTACGACGTCTTCCGGCCGTTCGACGACGCGTTCGTCGTCTTTCCGCTGACGCTGATGGAGCGAGCCCTGGTTCCGTCGGCGCCCTCGCTCGAGTGGGCCTGGCGGGAGTGTCGGCGGCTGCTCGAGGAGGCTCACGATCACGACGCGGTGATGACCGTGCTCTGGCACCCCCGGTACATGAACGCCGAGGAGTTCCCCAGCTACCGGGCCCTCTACGAGCGCCTGATCCGCGAGGCGAAGGCGATGGGCGCCTGGATCGGCCCCTGCGGGGAGTGTTACGAACTGCTCGAGCGACGTCGGGAGGCGTCCTCGCAGCGGTAGCTCAAACTCGCCCGTATCGAGGGTTCTTCCATGGAGATGCCTATTACTCGACATCCGCCTGAAGACGGAGGTATGCGCTATCAGTTTATCAATACTACTGGCAATGGGGAGAGGGCGGGAAAATCAAATCAGAGAACATGCGACCAGTTGATCCGGTTGAGAGCGCCCACCCCTTCGTGGTCGGTAACTGTTAAGGGAGAACTCAGAGACACACCACTGTTTCCGGAGCTACGCCTTCCTACACACCATCGGTTCCGGAGCTACGCCTTCCTACACACCATCGGTTCCGGAGCTACGTTTGGGCTAGTATACTAAGCGATCCCCTCCACTATTGAGCTACCCCTCCACTGTTTCCGAAGCTTTCAGTCAGTTTTGAATTACTTCAATATCGAATGGACGAGCAATAGTAGCGGGTTTCAGTAGTTAGAAATCCCGGACTGTAGGAGATCATTGTCGGTGGCCGTAGACTGGATAATGTTGGCGATCTCCTCAAAGCGATTTGTCGAGAGAAGAACATCCAGAACTGCGTTTAGTGGTACATCAAGTTCGTACTCGTGGTAGCGACCCGCCGAGAGTCCTTCGTTGCGTTCGTAGACGCAGATCAGTCCGAGCATATTCATATCAGAAAGGTGATCGCGAACGCGGCGTTCACTCACATTATCAGTGTCGAGCCGGTCACAGATGTTCACATATCGTTCGTAGAGATCTCGAGAACGAATTGGGACTTCATTGAGCGCCTGGTGGTAAGCAAGCGCACAAAGGACAGCGTGGCCCTGGGTTGTGAGTTCTTGCATCCCTTCGTACAGTTGGTTCTTTTCGAGCTCCTCCTGAGCATCACGGACATGCTCTTCAGTTACGGTGTCAGCGTCTTCTGCTTGAGCCAGTTCACCGGCTTCACGAAGAAGACGAATTGCCTGCCGAGCTGAACCAGTATCCTGCGCAGCGAAAGCAGCACAGAGTGGCACAACCTCACCACTGAGGACACCCTCGTAGAACGCTTTCTCAGCACGGGGTTCGAGAATTGATCGAAGTTGATTTGCGTCGTATGGTGGGTAGAGGATCTCTTTTTCCGCTAACGTGTCTTTGACTTTCGGCGAAAGATTCTCCCGAAACTGGAAATCGTTACTGATACCGATGATAACCGGTCGGACGTCCTCGACATAGCCATTCGATCGCGCCCGAGGGAGCCCATAGAGAATCTCATCCGAATGCCCAATATTATCGATTTCGTCGAGAACAACGATTACTGTTCCCCCAAGTGCATTGAGTTCCTCATAGAGAAGATCGAAAACCCGCTGCTGTGAATACCCAGTGGTGCTGATTCGTTCTTTAGTTTGGTTCTCTCGGAGCGTATTCACAAGTGCGACGGCGACCTGGTAGGAAGAAGAAAGATTCTCACAACTTACCCACACGGTCGAAAGGTCAATATCATCGTACTCGGCAGCGTCGCGCTCGAGATGAGATAACATAAATTTCGTCGCGACGGTTTTCCCAGTTCCGGTTTTTCCATATAAGAAGATATTGGATGTTGGCCTGTTGTCAATGATTGGCTGAAGCGCCCGTTGATATTTCTCGAGCTCCTCGTCTCGTTCACGGATATCCTCAGGTTCGTAGGAATCATCAAGAGGTTCGGCGTTCGCGAATACCTGCTGATCACGCTCAAACATTCCCATATGGACATGTACTTATTTTAACCACAATAAAACCACTAGTTCCTTAGCTTCCGAAGCATCCGAAGCTTAGAGATTTATAAAGACAGGCGGACCAAAGTTTCCGGAGCTAGTTCACTTATAAAATACACTCCCTCCACCATTTCCGGAGCTCTGATCTATAGATGAGCCCTCTCTACGGAGATATCTGTGGATACCCAACTTTTAATACAAGCTACAACCAATACGGACTGTAATAGGTAAATAAAAGCTAGAAGAATCTAGATTTCGTTGATGTCTAGGTCGTCCTTATTAGCTTCAGTTCTCCTGGCCGCTCTCTCGTAGGATAGCTCCGGAAACAGTGGTGTGTGTGTGTGTGTCCAAACACTCTCGGAAATAGTAGAGGAGGGGGGGTTCCTGTGGAACAACCAGTCAACTACCCATCCTACTCGCTCGGGGCTCACACCTGCTTGCCTCGTTGAGGTGGGACTTGTCCGTAGACTCGGTCTCGAACTCGTCTGAGTAGGGATGTATCGTAGTAACCCTCGAAGGGTTCTGGCCTCGGGGAAAACCCCAATATCCAGTGAATTACTATCCGGCCGAATCCACTGTATACCGTAGATTGCAACGGTATTTGCTCCGGAAACGGTGGTGTCTTCTTCGCCGCTGTTTCCCCTCTCATTGACTCCTACGAAACCTTTCGATTTACGTACTATACCTTCCACTAGATGCCTTAGTTGTCCTTGTGAGTCTTGGCATGATCAGCGACCCACGACTGAAGTCGTGGGCTTCTTCCCGCACCGTACGGGGTTGTCGGTTGACTCCCGTTCTGCCGCTCATTTCAAGTGGAGGCGATGAACTGGAAGTGTTTACTTCGGCGGATGTTCATCGGTTGTACGTCTTGTCCAAGATCGACTCGTACACTGGCAACGAGGAATCGCGACACCCTCTCCAACCGATTCACTCGGTCACTCCGTTCCCTCGTTCCTCCCTCGCGCGGTGTCGTCGACCGATTCTCGTTATCGCTCGAACGGATCGACAGCGCACCACCGCAGCGTGGTCTGTAGACTCCCTTAAACGAGCCGATCGACCGTTGGCAGGCAAGGCCAACCCCTACCCGTACCTGCCGAGTACGCCCGTCAGAGACACGTGGTCGTCGCTACCGAAGTGCTGGTCGCGCTGGTCGTCCTGGCCTTCCTCGGCGGGATCATCGTCGCCACGATCGGCCCCGGCGGGATCCTCATCGTCACCGGGCTCTACCTCATGACGTCGCTTTCGAGCGCCGAGGTCGCGGGTACCTCGAGCGCCGTCTTTACGATCGGCGCAGTGCTCGGCAGTCTCATCTACGCGCGCTCGGGCGAGATCGACTGGTGGATCGCAGGCGTCGTCAGCGCCGCCGCCGCGGCGGGCACCTGGGTCGGCGTTCAGGCGAACGCCTACCTCTCCCGGGCGCTGTACGGGATCGTACTGGCGGTGCTGCTGGCCATCGTCGGCGTCACGATCGTCTACCAGGAGTACCACGACCTCGAGCCCCGCGTCGAACTCGGCCGCGGCGGGTGGGACACCGCCGGCTTCGTCGCGGTCGGGATCGTGATCGGCGTCGCCGGCGGCCTGCTAGGGATCGGCGGCGCGGCGCTGTCGGCGCCCGCGCTGGTGTTGGTCGGCGTGCCGATGCTCGCGACGATCGCGATTACGCAGGTTGTGGTCGTCGCGACCGCGCTGTTTACGACGCTCAACTACGTGTTACTGGACGCGATCGTCACCTCGCTGTTCGTCCCGATCACGCTCTCGTATCTCGGCGGCGTCGGGATCGGCTGGTGGCTCGCCCACCGGGCCGAGCCGGGCCGGCTCAAGCTCACGCTCGGCGTCGCGCTGATCGGGCTGGCGGGCTCGCTGGTCGTCTAAGGGCTACCCGAGCCTGCTGCGAGCGTCCTCGCGGTCCATCCCGAGACCGATCTGGTGCTCGCCGTAGTAGAGCGTGCCGCCGCCGCTGCCGACGATGTAACCCAGCGGACCGACCGCCTCGATGCGGTTGTCGTCGCTGGCCGTAAACCGCATCGACGCGTCCTCGAAGGCGAGATCGCCGTTGACCCAGTATCGCATCTCGCCGTCGGCCGCGGCGGTCCCGCCGTCGTAGGAGTTGACCGCGACGTGGCACTCGATCTCGTTCCAGGCGTCGGTCTCCACGACGGCGTCGGTCATCTGGAAGTCGCCCGAGCCGTCCATGTGGTAGGAGTACGAGAAGAACTTGTACCCCTCCGGCGCGGGCGAGTCGTTCCGGTTGGCGAACCCGATCGCGTTCGACCAGCCGTTTTGCCCGTCCGCCGCGCCGCCCCCCGATGAGCCCCCACCGTTGGTCAGCGGCGCCCAGAACAGCCGGACCGTGTCGTCGTCGCCCAGATCGAAGTCCTGGGGGTAGACGGTAAAGCGGGTGTAGAGTTCGTCCTGCTGCTCGCCGACGTGGTCGGCTAGCCGGTACTCGCAGTTCGCGATCTTCGAGTCGCCCGTAAACGCCGTCCGCAGCGATCGACCGTGACGCGTCGTCGGTTCGGTGACGAACTCCGGAACGTCCGACCCCCGGACGTCGTTGATGTCGTAGACCTCGCTCGGCTTGGCGTACTCGTCGTAGTCGACGTCGATCAGCGCCGTCTCGTCCGTTGTGGCTGCAGTCGTCCCTGCACCGGGGCCGACGCCAAGCGCAGTAAGCGCTCCGCCGGCGAGCCCCAGATAGGATCGTCGGCCGAGAGTGCGACCGTTCCCCCCGCGAAATCCCTCGTTGCGCGTCCCCTCGGATCGCTCTCGAACCGGGTGCTGTCGTTCCATGCGGTCGGGAAACGGGCGACCGTGGCTATAAATTTTCCTTTTACATTGAATGTAAGAAAATCCGAAACTGATTCTGCCTGGCCGGATCCTGTGTAACGTTTGACCGGTGTGTCGGTCCAAATAGCTCCGCTCGAAAACTCCGATTACGGATTCAAATACGGCGTTCACCGACGACAATCGCTCCTTGAACCGACAGACGGCGTCGCATCGGTTTGCGGTCGTCCGGTCGGTCGCGGGACAATCTGTCGTTACCGTCCGCGAGGACGCGAGACGGTCGGGACGGCTTTCCGTTCGGCCCTCGCCCTCGCGCTATGCGCTCGGATCCACGGGTGCTGGTGCTCGACGGCGACTACCCGGCCTCGCTGACGATCGCCAAGGAGCTCTCCGAGGACGTCGGGGCGACGGTCGTCGGCGCGGGAACGAGTCGGCACAGCCGACTCCTCCGCTCGCGGTACTGCGACGTCGCGGTCGCGATCCCCGCGACCGACGATCCCCGCTATTTCGAGGCCGTCCGTGCCGTCATCGAGACGCACCGCCCCGATCTCGTGCTTCCCGTCGGCTACGGGTCGGCAGCCGCACTCGAGAGCGGCCGCGACGACCTTCCAGCGTTCGTCTCGACCTGTCTCCCGGAGCCCGACGCCTTCGAGACCGCGGCCGACAAGCGAGCGACGGCGGAGCTGGCGAGGACGCTCGGGATCGACGTTCCCCGGGACCACTCGGCGCTCGTCGCGACCCTCGATTCGGAGGGCCGCGAGCCGGGGGCGCTCGACGTCCTCGAGTTCCCGCTGTTCTGCAAGGCCCGCCGCGAGGCCGGTGGCGGGGGAGAGACGACCGCCCGGATCGTGGATCCGGGACGGTTCTGGGAGGTCTACGACCGGCTCGCGGCCGCCTCGCCGACCGGCGAGGTGCTCGTCCAGGAGTCGATCGACGGCTCGGGGGCGACCGACGGCTGCGGGTTGTTCTGTCTAGACGGCGAGGTCGAGCTCCGGATGGCCCACGAGGAGCTGCGATCGGTCCCCCGCCGGGGCGGCAGCGGCACGCATCTCCGGCTGCGCCGGGACCCCGCGGTCGAGTCGGCGGCGACCGAGCTGCTCCGGAGCCTCGACTGGCGCGGGGTCGCCCTCGTCGAGTTCAAGCGCCGCGAGGACGGCGAGCTTGTCCTGATGGAGATCAACCCGAAGTTCTGGGCGTCCTACGCGCTGGCCAGCACCCACGGCTACCGGTTCGCCTCGCGGCTGGTCGCGAGGACGCTCGGACTCGAGGATCGCCTCCCCGACCGATCGCCCGAGCCGACGGGGGAGATGACGTTCCCGCTGCGGGAGCTGTACTACTACGCGCGAAACCGCGACGAGGAGCGACTGCTTGACTGTCTGGGCGCGATCGTGAAACCGGGCGTCCCCTGGAACGTCGACCGCTCGGATCTCGGGGCCTGGCTGACGCCGCCGGCCGCCGTCCTCGAGCGGCTGCCGACGAGCGCCGCGGAGCCGGACGGAGCCCTCGACCGCGAGGCGGTCGCGTTCACGCGTCGGTAGGCGAGTCGGGGTAGTCGTCGGGATCGACCTCGTCCCCACCGACCCACAGCTCGTCGGGAGCGGGGTCGGCCTCGAACGCGACGACCTCGCCGTCGAAGAGGTAGCCGTCGACGGTCTTCGGTTCGGCCGTCGCCTCGGCGATCGCGTCTCCGCTTTCGGACTCGTCGGCCGGCGTGATCTCGACGGTCCCGTTGTACGTCGCCTGGTGGCCGTCGGCGTTGCTCCAGTCAGTGTGGACGACCGTGCCGTCGACCGAGAGGCGATAGGTCGCGGACTCGGCCCCGTTGACGTAGGTTACCCGTCCGTCGTAGGCGTCCATGTTCGCCGGGTCCTCGAAGTAGGGGTGCTGGTCGTAGGGAGGAATCTCGGGGAGCCCCGTCGCGAGCAGCTCGTGCTCGTCGTAGTAGATCGCCAGATCCGCCGGTGCGGTCTCGCGCCCGCCGTAGCGCACGAGCGGACCGGCGTACTCGACGGCCTGCTCCTCGATCGTCGTCCACCTGAAGTCCGTCCGCTCGTAGGCCAGTTCGCCGTCGAGCCAGCACCGGACCTCGCCGTCGGGAACGGCCTCGCCGTCCTCGATCGAGTTCATCGAGACGGCGGTCTCGAGGGCGACCCACTCGTCGGCCGGCACCCGCACGCCCGTCAATTCGAACTCGCCACTCGTCGAGGGTTGATCGAGGTGATAGGTGTAGGTCGCGAGCGCGTACTCGTCGGCCGACCGCCCCTTCCGGTTCGTGACCGCCAGCGCGCTCGACCAGCCGTCGGTCCCGGAGGGACGGCCGCGCCCGCCCGAACCGCGCTCCCCCGCCTCCGTGTTCAGGCCGAGCGCCCAGAATCGACAGACGTCGCCCGCCCGCATCTCCCAGTCGGCCAGCCGAACCATCGCGCGCTGGCGAACCTCGAGGGGTTGCCCGTCACCGTTCGCCGGAAACCAGTAGGCGGCGTTGCTCCCGTTGCTCTCCCCGCGGGGGATCTCACAGCGCAACGCGCGCTCCCCCTCGAACGTGTAGTTGTCGACAAGCGAGAACGCCGTTGGATCGCCCGACCAGACACGGTAGACGTCGGTCGGCGACTCGAGGACGTCGTAGTCGACGCCGACGAACGCGGCGTCCTCGTCGGCGCGGTCGGCGAGCGAGTCCTCGAACCCGACCGGGTCGTCGTCCGCCGGCGGAGCCGCGGGCGGCTCTTCATCGTCGTCCTCGTCACCGTTGTCCGGCGGCTCGTCGGGCTCCGTCGGCTCCTCGGGATCGTCCGACGGACACCCCGCGAGGACGGTCGCTCCGACGAGGGCGCCGCTGGCCTTCAGGACGGTTCGCCGCTCCATCCTCCGAAGGGAGGGGGTGGCGGTGCTATAGCGTTCGGTACCGTCGCCGCGAGAAGTCCGGGATTGTGCTCGCCCGACCGCGCGGACGGTTCGCAAACGTCCGGTTACCGCTGTGCGGGACGACGGGCCCGAACCTCGCAACCGGCGCCGACCGCCGCGACCCAGCGGCCGATTACCCTCGCGTTGTTCGTCGAACGTGCTGTAACGTTTTTCGCACCGGTTCGCGTAGCGAGGCGCCGACGATGCACCACCGCCAGTCGGCGACGCTCGCACCGTCGGCGACCGCCTCGCCCGCGTCGAACGCCACGCTCGCACGGCTCCGGAGGGTATCGTGAGCGTGAGCCGACGGTCCGTCGAGCCGGTGTCGCTCCTCTCGGTCGCGCTCGTCGGCGCGGCCGTGCTGGGGGTCGGGGTCCCGCTGGTGCTGGGCCTGCCGAACCTGTCGATCCTCGGCCTGTACGTTGCAGTCCCGATGATCGCCGCGCCGCTGGTCGCTCGCCTGGTTCGTACCGATCGGGCGGGCGTCGGAAGCGCCGCGACGGCGATCCGGGTCGACTGGCGGCTCTGGTCGACGTGCTTTCACCTCCTGGGGGCCGCGCTCGTGGTCGCGCTGGTCGTAACCGAGGTTCGCCCCTACGGGTTCTACGCGGGCGTCGCCGTTCTCTACGGACTTTGCTTTCTCCTGATCGTCGCGACGCCGCCCGGGCGATCGAGGCGCGCCGTCGCGCTCTATCACCTCGTCGTCGCCCTCCTGCTCGTCGTCTACAGCGTCACGCTGAACTACGGCTTCTTCGTCGGCCACACCGACCTCTCGGCCCACACCGCGATCACGAACTCGATCCTCGAAACCGGGCGGACGTCGACGCTGCTGCCGGGCTACGAGTCGTTCCAGCTCTGGCACGTCCACGCCGCGTTCGGCTCGCTCCTGCTGGGCGACGGCGTCGCGGCCCACACGACCGCCTTCCTCCTCTCGGGCGGGCTGTTCGCGGCGGGGGTCGGCCTGATCTACGGGTTCGCCCGTCGGCTTCACCCCGACGAGACGTTCGGGCTCCTCTCGGCGCTCGTTGCGATCGCGTTCCCGCTGTATCTCTTCTACGGGATGTACTCGATCCCCCGCAGCGCGACGTCGATCCTCCTGCTTGCCCTGCTGGTCGCGCTCGCGAGTCGCCCGACCGGGAACGTGCGCCTGCTGACCCTCGGGCTCGTCGTCGCGATCGTCGTCGCCCACCCTGTCACCATCCCGTTCGTGCTGGCGATCCTCGTCCTCGTGGCCGTCGCCGAGCGCGCGACGGGGCGATCCGAGCCGCTGGTCGACGTCTACGTCCTCGGGGTGTCGGTGCTGGCGACGGGACTCTACTGGCTGTACGCCGCGGAGTTCGTCGTCGCGCGGATCGCGGGGACGATCCAGTCGGTGCTGTTCGACCCTTCGGAGTCGGCGGTTCCGGAGGGCGTGATTGCCAGCCCCTGGGTCGAGGTCGCGAACTACGTCCCCTACGGCTTCGCGCTCTTTTTCCTCCTGCTCGGCTTTCTCTTCCTGCTCGAGCGGCGGTCCCGAGAACCCGTCGCCGACGACCGCGCTCCTCCGGACGGGGCCGTCGCGGGCGACGGCGGCCGAGTGCAGCGTCCGCACCTGCTGACCATCGGCGTCGTCGCGGTCGCGCTCGCGCCGCTGGTCTTTCCCGGCCCGCTACTCTTGCTCGACGCGCTGGCTGGCGTCAACGTCGACCGGTTCGGCCACTACGCGTTCGCGTTCGTCGCGCTGACGGGCGGGTACGGGCTGTACGAACTCGTTCGCCGGGGCGGCCTCGCGACCCTGCTCGCCGCGCTCGTGATCCTCTCGCTGTTTACGTTCACCGCGGTCTCGAACGACTTCACCGCCTCGGACAACCCCGTCGTCGAGCGCCCGTTCTACACCTTCTACCTCGCGGACGAGGAGCGCCAGTCGTTCGAGACGATCGACGACCGCTACCGCGGCGCGTTCGGCACGGATCGGGTCAGCTGTCGGTACCTGGGCGAACTTCACGGCGCGCAGTGTTCGGTGATCGACGCCGGTGCGGGCGAGGCCATGTTCGACGAGCACGACGCCGTCCTCGTCCGCGAGGACGAACTCGCGGACCGACCGCTGCAGTTCTCGGCGTACGTCGACGAGGCCGAGCTTCCCCGAGAGTCGCTCGCGGAGCGCGACCGCGTCTACGACTCGGGATCGGTGTCGTTCCACGCCTGAGGAAGACGTCCGACCGCGCTCGAAACGTCCGATTACCGCACTCCCGAGCCGAGAGCGTCCGGTGACTTTACGGCTCCGACCGTGGAGGAGCGTCCGATGACGACGCCGCGACGACGCCGCTACCTCCGACTCCAGCTAGCCTGGGCCCTCGGCGCTGCGCTCGGGCTCGCCGTCCTCGGCGCGTTCTCCCTCGGCGCGTTCATCCTGCTGGCCGTCCTGGGAGCCGTCGTCCTCGACGAGGTGCTGACGCCCGTCGAGGTCCGGCCGCGCTGGCGCGGGCGCCGCCTCCGGTGGCTCGCCGCGGTCGGCGCCCTCGCCGTCGCGGCCGTCCTCGTCGGTCGCACGCTCGAGCTGCTCTCCGTCGGTCTCGCACTCCCTCCGGGATCGGTCGTCGCCGTGGGGGTGTTCGCGTAACCGTGCTCCACTCCGTCGATCGACGACGGCTCGCGTTGCTCGCGTTCGCCGCCGCCGTCGTCCTCGCGACCGTCTGGTTCGGCGCGACCGCGAGCGAGGCCCACGATCCGTACAATCCCGGGAGCGAGGGCACCAGCGAGCTCCGCCAGACCGTCGCGGACGACCCCGACAGCGAGGACGCGACCGTCGGCAACGACGATCTCGAGGACGCGGACGCCGCGATCGCCATCCCCGGACCAGAGACCGACGAATCGACCGCGGACGCCGCGGCGTTCGTCCGCGAGGGCGGGACCCTGATCGTGCTCGCCGACGATCCGTCGGCCGACGACGTCCTCGAATCGGTCGGTGCCGAGGCCCGCCTCGAGGACGGCGTGCTCCGCGACGATCGTCACCACCACCGCGGGCCCGCGATGCCGACCGCGACCGAGACCGCCGACCACGAGCTGACGGCGGGGGTCGACCGACTGGGGCTCGACCGCGCGACGGCGATCGAACCGAACGACGCGACCGTCCTCGCGACGACGAGCGAGTCGAGCTACCTCGTCGACGACCCCGACGCGACCCGCGACGAGGAGACGACGCCCGAACCTCACCCGGTCGTGACGGTCGAGGACGTCGGCGGCGGAACGGTGCTCGTCGTCGGCGACGCCGCACTCGCGACCAACGGCGGGCTCGACCGCGAGGACAACGCGGCGCTGCTGGCGAACGGGTACGCCGACGCCGATCGGGTCGTCCTGCTGGCGCCGGGCGCCGACGATCCCCCGCCGCTGGCGACGCTGCAGGAACGCGTCCTCGATCGCGTCGGCTCGTAGCAGCCGGTTCGTCCAGCAACCCGTCGACGCAACGGACGGTTTCCGAACCCACGGGAGCGGGAAATCCGACCGTAGCCGGCTGACGCTCCGAAGCTATTTCTCGGCGCGCGGTGGGGAAAGGAGAGCGTCGACTCTCGCATGGCTCTGGAAGTCGAACACATCGACGGCATCGAGGAGGCGAACCGCAACCAGTGGAACCACGTCGTCGAGGGCTCGGAACTCGGCTGCGTCTTTCACCGCTACGAGTGGCTCCGGGCGATTGAGGAGGGGCTGGACCGCGAGCCCAGACACGTCCTGGTTTCGAAGAAGGGGAATCCGATCGCCCTCTTGCCGAACTTCGTCGCCCCGCTTGGCCCCGTCGCCCAGCTGAAGTCGATCGAACCGGGCTACGGCGGGCCGATCGCGATGACCGACGAGGAGCGGGCGATCGAGCTCCTGCTCGACGGCGTCGCCGAGCGCTGCGACGGGCGCGTCCTGTTCAACCAGCTCCGAACCTACGACGAGGGGTACGTCCGGTACCAGAACGTCCTCCGGGAGCGAGGGTACGACGTCACCGTCCACTCCTGTCGGTTCGCGCTGGATCTCACCCGCGGCTGGGACGCGGTTTTCGAGCGGATGGACGGCGAGCGCCGCCGCGGGATCAGGCGCGGCCACGAGACCGAGTTCGAGGTCCGCGAGGAACCCCTCACGGCCGGCGTGCTGGCGGCGTTCTACGACGACTACGTACGGGTGATGGATCGGGTCGGGATGCGGGCAGTTCCCTACACCTTTTTGGCCGCGCTCGAGAACCTCGAGGACCGGGTCGTGATCCTCTCGCTGCGGGTCGACGGACGGCGACGCGGGATGTACCTGTTCCTCGAGGACGACGAGCAGTCGGCGGTCCAGCACCTCTACACCGCCGTCACCCGGGATCACTTCGAGTACCACGCCCCCGAGTTGCTCCACGAGCACGCGATCAGGCGGGCGATCGATCGGGGGTACGAGACCTACGAGCTCCGGGGGTCGACGCCCGACTTCAGGAACGGCGTCTTCGGCTTCAAGGAACACTTCGGCGCCCGGCCGATGCCGCTGTTGTTGTGGGAACGGGGCCGACCCGCGCCGGCCCAGTCGGCGCTCGACCTCGCGCGAACGCTTTACTGGCGGTTCGGGTCGCCGACGTGGAACTGATGGGAGCAAAGGCTCGGCTCGCGACGGGCGATCGCCGTCCGAACCCGTCGGCGAGCGCGTCGCTCACGACTGTCGACGGGTCGGCCGTCGTATTACGTCGATCGACGGCGTGGGAACCGACGGATCCGCATGGCTGACTCGCTGTCCTCGGCGGTGCGGTCGGTCGTCGGCGCGAAGCTGTTCGTCGTCTTCGCGGGCGTTCTGTTCACGCCCGCGCTGGTCAGGCTGCTCGGCCCGACGGAGTACGGCCGGTACGCGCTCGTGCTGTCGATCTTCGGGCTCGTCAACGTCGTGATCGCCGGCGGGACCAGCGACGCGGTCCGCAAGTACATCGCCGAGCGTTCGGTGCCGACCTGGCAGGCGGCGGTCTACGGCTACGTATTCCGCCCGACGCTGCTCCTGGGCGTCCTGGTTGGCGCTGCCTTCTGGCTCGCCGCGTGGTCCGGCCTCGCTGCCCGCCTGTTCGGCGCGCCGTTTACCTCGCTGTTCTATCTGCTCGGCGGGTACGCCCTCGCCAGCCAGCTTGCCACCCACAACCTGCGGACGCTGATGGGGCTCGAGCTGGAATCGCGCTCCGAGCCACTGAAGGTCGTCGAGAAGACGCTGTTCGTCGTCACCGCGCTGGGGCTGGTCGTCCTGGGACTGGGCGTCGAGGGGGTGCTCCTCGGACACATCCTCGCCAGCGCGACGGTGTTCGTCCTCGCGCTCCCGGTTATCGCGCGGTCGATCCCGCTGCGGGCGCTCGTCTCGCCGCCCGACGTCGACCTGCCGAAACGCGGGATCGTCGGCTACCTCGCGAGCACGGTGCTGTTCTTTCTGTTCCTGAACTCGCTGTACCACGTCGACGTCGTCCTGTTGCAGCTGTGGACGACCGACGAGACCGTCGGCTACTACCGCGGGGCGCTCTCGATCGCCGAGTTCCTCTGGCTCGCCCCCACAGCGGTCCAGCTCGTGCTCCTCCAGCGGATCTCGAACCTCTGGGCGACCGACGACCTCACGGCGATCCAGCGCCAGGCCGAGCGGGCCACCCGGTACGTCCTCTTGCTCACCGTCTTGCTCGCAATCGGCGTCGCCGCGCTGTCCGGGGCGTTCGTCCCGCTCTACCTCGGCTCGGCGTTTACCCCCTCGATCCTCCCGCTACTGCTGTTGCTCCCCGGCGTCGTCGGGTTCGCGGTCGCGCGGCCGACGCTTGCGATCAATCAGGGCCGTCGCTCCCTGCGGCCGCTGCTCGTCGCGACGGGCGCCTGCTCGCTGGTCAACCTCGCGTTGAACCTGGCGCTGATCCCCGCCTACGGGATGGCCGGCGCGGCGGTCGCGACCTCGATCGGCTACGGCAGCCTCGTCGCGTTCCAGGCGCTGGCCGCCCGTCGCCTGGGCTACCGCCCGCTCGCGGGGCTGCGGTGGCGCCCCGTCCTCCTCTCGGCCGCGGGGACCGTCCTCGTCGTCGTCCCGGTCGCGTTGCTCGCGCCCTCGTCGCTGTTCGCGCTCGCTGTCGTTCCGCCGCTTGGCGCGCTGGCGTACGCGGTGCTTTCGGTCGTTACCGGTGCCTTGACCTCCGAGGACGTCCGCGAGCTGCTCGACGGGATCGGCGTCCTCCCGCGGAGCCTCGAGCGACGGCTGTTCGTGGTCGTCGATCGACTGCCGAGGCTCCGTGAGTGATCGGGTACTGGCGATCCGACGGCGCCCCGCTCGCTCGATCACCGCGCCCGAGCAGCGCACGCAGTGCGACCCGGAGCGTGTGTTCGTTCTCGGTCAGTCGGTTCAGGAAGTACCGCTTCCAGCGGCTGCCGTAGGGGACGTACTGGTCGACGTCGTACTCGCTCGCCAGCTCGCGCTGGACCGTCGGCCGCACGCCCATCAGCATCTGTACCTCGAGGGTCGTCCCGTGACACTCGCCCAGTTCGGTCGCGTACTCGATGATCGTGAGGTCGTGGGTCGCGACGGCGATCGGCCCCTCGAAGCTCTCGAACGCCCGCTCGAGGACGTCCCGGTAGGCCCGGGCCATCCGCTCCGGATCGCGGTAGGCGACCGAGCGCGGCTCGTCGTAGGCGCCGCCCCTCACGAGCCGGAGCCGACCGGGGACGTCGGCGAGGCGATCGAGGTCGGCGGGCGTCCGTTTGAGGTTCGCCTGCAGGCAGACGCCCAGCCCCGAATCACCGTAGCTGGGGGCGAACGCCTCGAACGCCTCGAGCGTCGCGTCCGTCGTCGTCCGCTCCTCCATGTCCAGCCAGACGACGACGTCGCGATCGCTCGCGACCGCGAGGACGGACTCCAGGCATCGACGGAAGACGTCCTCGCCGAGGTCGAGCCCGAGCTGGGTGGGTTTGACCGACACCGCCCCCTCCAGTCCCGTCTCCCCGATCGCCGCGACCAGCTCGCGGTAGGCCGCCGCGTCGGCGCTCACCCGCCAGGGATCGTCGTGGTGAGTGCCGAGCCGATTTACCATTCCGCCGAGGCCGTCCTCGTTCAGCCGACGGACGCGGTCGAGGGCCTCGGCTTCGGTCTCGCCGGCGACGAATCGACTGGCTACGGGCGGGATCATCCGTCGGTATCGCTCGCGTCGTCGGGCTCCCACCAACAGGTGACCCGTCGCTCGCCGGGCCGGTCTTCCAGCACGATCGCGTCGACCGGGCGCTCGAGGCCGACCGCGAGCCCGACCCCCAGGATCGAGACGACGGGGTGGTCGAACCGATCCGCGGGACCGAAGACGCCCTCCGAAATCGCGACGTCGAGCCGCCCGTCCCCGGCGTCGATCGACGGCTCGGCGCGGTCGACGACCTCGAAGCGGTCGGCGAGCGCGTCGGTCAGCTGTTCGGCCAGTCGCTCCGGATCGCCCGCTAGTCCGTCCGCGAGCGAGCGCTCGAGCTCGGCGACGAACGGGGCGCCGACCGGCTCGAGCGACAGCGTCGTGTCCCCGGTCTCGCCGCCGTCCTCGGCGACGAGATCCGTCGATCGCGGGCGATCGGCCGCGAGGGGAACGATCAGTCGAACGCCGTCGGCTCCTCGTCCCGCGAGCGGAACGTAGCGCCGATCGGCGGTCGCACCGATCGTCTCCACGAGCCGGGCGAGGTTCCGTGCGCTCGTCTCGTACACCCGCGTCGCGTCCCGCGCCTCGATCGCCCGTTCGGGCTCTATCTCGGCCGCCAGTACGGCGGCGAACCCGCCGATCCCGGCCAGCGCGAACAGCACTGTCCGGCCGTCGGGGAGGGCGAGCCCGGCGACGAACGCCAGCGCGCCGAGGACGGCGAACCCGACCGCCGTCGTCGGGTCCTGGAGCTGTTCCTCGAAGCTCCGGACGTCCTCGCGACCGCGCGAGTGGCGTTCGGCGTCGCTCGAGTCCGAACGGTGATCGTCCGACGACCGCCGACGGATCGTCGAGGCGTCGTCGCCCAGATCGGCCGTCACGGCCGCCACCTCCGTCGAACGGGCGCGTCGTCGTGACTCGAGCCGGGGCGGGCGAACCGGACGAACGTTCGGGAACGCGACACGAGTGTCACCCGGCGAACGTACGGCGAAGGGGTGTTTGAAGCTGTGGGAGCGAAACGTTGCGTTTCCTCGCGCCCGTTCCGATAATTCCGGATTTCCCGACGTCGACGGCGAGCGACCGGTCGCGGGTTCGGGACCCCCGGACGGACCGTTTCGAAGGGATCGAGGACGTGGCTTCCGATCGTCGATCAGCTCGAGAGACCGTTCGGAACGACGACTACCGGGTTTTATGCGCCGACGGCGGAAGCTCCGTGTCGATGGGGTCGAACGGCGAATCCGAACCGGGCTGGCGGCTCCCTGCCGACCTCGCTGCGGCGCTGGCGCTGACGGCGCTGGTGAACGTCGCGGCGTTCGCGCCGGTGGTTCGCGAGACGCCGGTTCGGATCCCGCTCGGGCTCGCCGTTCTCCTGTTCGTTCCCGGCTACGTCGTCGTCGCCGCGCTGTTTCCCGGGCGACGCGACGTCGACGCCATCGATCGGCTCTCGCTGTCGGTCGTCGCGAGCGCGGTCGTGGTCCCCGCCGTTGGGCTGGTGCTGAACGCGACGCCGTGGGGGATCCGGCTCGGCCCGATGCTGGTGGGGGTCTCGCTCGTCATCGTCGTCGGATGCGTCCTCGGGACGCGGCGACGACTGGCGGTGCGGCCCGACGAGCGGTTCCGGGTGCCGTATCGCGAGTGGACTCGACAGAAGGTCGCGGTGGTCCGACCGAACGGCGGTACCGACCTCGCGCTGACGCTGTCGCTTGCCGTCGCCGTGATCGTCGCCGTCGGCGCGGCCGGGTTCGCCGTCGCTGATCATCACGGTTACGGGCCCGAGAACGGCGAGGACGACGCCGCGGCGATCTCGCTGCTCGATTCTGACGGCGACCTGCTGGCCGAGTCGGAAGCGACCCTCGAGCCGGGGTCGGCCGGTTCCGTGTTTGTCGGCGTCGACAACTACGGGGGCGAGCCGAGAAGTTACATCGTCCTCGCGCTCGAGCGGGAGCTCGCGGACGACGGCACTGTCACGGACGAGCGCGAACTCGAGCGGTTCGACGTGACCGTTGACGACGGCGAACGCGGGACGGTCGAGCACGAACTCGAACCGACGGCGGGGGGAGACGTTCAGTTCGTCTGGTTGCTGTATCCGGATGCGGTGCCCGAGGAGCCGTCGACCGACTCCGCCGATGCATACGCTTCCTTGATGGTCAGCGGTGAGGAGGCTCCCGGGTAGTGTCATTGAGGTGAATCTTGATCGATTGTTTTTCTGTCCATTTCGCTTCGGGACGTCGACGGCTCCTCACAGCCCTACTCGGCGAGTGCTGTGCGGTCAGATTTAATGTGGGTGTGTGTGAACGGTTGTGTTTAGTTAAGGCTGAAGGATGAGTCGGGGTGATTTTCAGCTGGTCTATGGCGAAAATCGCCCGCCTCAGTGGTGGTAGCGACTGGATCGAATTAGATTTTGTGGAGCGAGAGCGGACACCGCGTCAGTTGATGGAGCTGGGTATTCGGCTGCACTTTGCGGGATTATCGCTTTCGAATACCGTTCGAGAATTAGAGAAGTTCGGTGTCGAGCGGTCGCGGAAAGCTGTCCACGACTGGGTTCAGAAAGCCAATCTACAGCCGGCCAGTAACGCCAGTCCGGATCACGTTGCGCTCGACGAGACGGTGATCCGAATCAACGGCAAACAGTTCTGGCTGTACGCCGCTGTCGATCCCGAGACGTACGAATTCCTGCACTTACGGCTGTTTACGACGACTACAACGGCATTGACACAGCGATTCCTCCGAGAGCTTCGTGAGAAACACGACGTCGAAGACGCCGTGTTTCTCGTCGATCACGCCCAGCATCTAGCAACAGCACTCCAGCGAACCGGGCTCCGATTCCGACCCGAACGACACGGAAATCGGAATGCTGTCGAACGTGTCTTTAGAGAGGTAAAACGACGCACATCCTCATTCAGTAATAATTTCAGTCACGTCGATCCAACAACCGCCGAAACGTGGTTACAAGCCTTCGCTGTCTGGTGGAACTTGCTTAACTAAACACAATGGTGTGAACGGCACTGCCCCTCCGGAATGTTCTTCGTCTAGCCTCACGTGACTGATTGTCTATTTGAAGAGACAAGCTGGCTTCCACCTGATCGGCGTCGAGTGCAGATCGCTATTGGTAAAAGTATTGTCGGTATTAGACCGCTTGCTCTTGTAAATACATAGCAATACTGAAGTCCAATTCGATACTTACTGCGGAGTTCTTTGTACGACAAGAATCGACACATATACCAGGTTTTTACCTCAGCTAACCGAGAAACACGATTCATCAATAGATTTTATCAACTATCTTCTTTCTACACATCAGAATAGTCATATCAAGTGAAGAAATGCTAAGAGTCGCGCTATATACCGGATAGCTCCATCATATAATCTATGAGTTAGGAGTCGAGAAACGTTCTGCGGTATTGTGGTCATTTTACATAATTGAACCATTCCATTGTTATAATATAAATCTGAAAATAAATATAGGGTATAAGCTGGACAGTGGTTCCATGCGAGCGGAACCAGTTTCACTGAATGCACTGTCCGGTCTACGGAGTGGTAACAAATACTCCGTGAGAATTACATTAGTACCAATGTATAAACCACTGTTTTCACACCGTGAGCCGAGGATCATTATTGAAAATTATTGGTTGTTGAGCGAAATCACACACCCGAAATATCGGCGACGTCCCGACCCACTCGCGGTCGTGTCTCGTCCGAACAGCTCATGAATCAAATCACTTCTAAGAGGTCGTTCGAATCGGTGGAATCCGACCTGCTAACCGATGCCTGCAACTCGAGAATACTGACCCCGGTTCGACGGTTCCACCGACAAATATGGCATTTAATGCCATAGTAAGTGGTCAAATATATATTTTTGATTAACTCTCCATGGGAGGTCGAGTCAGCTTGAGATGCGTCGCTGCCCAGCTGTTAGTTAGTATCGTCTATTACGCTACTAGTGAAGAACTGGCTACTACTCCGAGCCAGTAGCCACTAGACTCCTCAGGATACGGAGTTCCTCTTCTTGAGAGATGTGCTCAGCAGTGAGACAAGCGTGGACGATTTTGTGTATCAGTTCGGGACTAAGAGAGGATAACGAATGCTCCGCAGATCGGTCCGTTAGCATCTCGACTTGGTCCGCCAATACTGTTATTCGGGTTTCGAGTTCCTCAAGTTCTTCGAGCGAATCTGCAGTGACTCGAGACGAAGTTCCGGTGAGAACGTGATCTTCTCTTTCGTGTTCCCGGTCACGGGTTGAACCCTCGGTACTACTAGCTCGGGAACGAACCGCATCGCTCTCCGCTTTCGGTTGTTCCTCGCGTGAATTTACACTTTCACTACTCGTATCCGCGTTCTTACTGCTCTCGATAGAACTGTCGCAGCGTGCATCAGAGTCCGAATCGACACTCCGATCCGCTTCAGTGGTTTCATCGTCGTTCGTGGCCTCGTTCTCGAATAATTCGCCGACTATATGTTGTCGGTTTGTCCAATCGAACCCAGCGATCGTATTCACCCGCTGGTTGATCGTTGCACTCGTGACGCCGAGCGTATCGCCGAGTTCGGCTTGCGTCGCGCTCGGCCGTCTGTAGATTTCACGGAGTGTCTCCAGTTGCTTTTCGGTGAGTTCCGACGCTGTGAGTGATGACGTTGCTTGCGATTCGTGCCCGTTTCTCACTGGCTCCATCGTTTCCGATCGTTGATCCCCTCCGTCTTCCTCCCCCTTTTCGGCCGGCATCTCGATACCAGTATCGGGTTCGCTATCTGCTGTCTCTTCGTTACCGTCTTCGAGTCTGCAATCCGTCTCCGCCTCGTTATCGTCGGTGATCTCTTCTGTATCCGGATTTTTGGGTTCGCTATTCGTTTTGCTGGTTGTCAAATCCGTGTCCTCCTCCTCACCACCTTCGCTTTCACCAGAGGGAGTCGCTGGATCGCCGTACTCCTCGAGAACCCGTTCAACCATTTGGGTGGTTGCGCCGTTCACGTCCTCTGCAATCGCTTCTATCGAAGCATCCGGACGCGACTCCGCGGCATCGAGGATTTTCTTGTGGATTACCGCCCGTGGCACTCTCGCTTTTTCTTGATGAGGATTTTTGACAGACGTCGTCGAGTTACTCATTTCCACCCCCCAGTTATGGTAACTGGTCATTCCAGCAGTTGACTCCCTAGTGGTTATAATTTTCCCAACGATCGAACAATTACATTCGTTAAATTCGGTTCGGCTATTACATTCGTGTGTATATAATTGGAAATCTGATGCTGTCTCATCGAACTCCTTCGAGGTGGGAACCGTATTACCAACTGTGACTTCACCGATCCCGGCAGACTACCTAATTCGTTGTTCGAAACCGGCGCAGTTGACCTTCGACAGCCAAGCTTTCGGATTCTGACTGTCCATCATCAACAAACTGAGAGAGAGAGCACGACGTCCAGACCGGACGTGACGACCGAGTTGATCGCCGTTTCGTCCAAGAATCTTCCAGACAGTCGGCGGAAGCCGATCTCTGTGATCGGATAACTGGTGGTCGGCAACCGTGACAATATCCCCTATTTTGAGATGCGAACCGACGAACCCAACATCTTCTGTACCATGTCAGCTATCCGCTATTGGTATCGGTGTCTTCGACGGCAGCGTGAGTTCTATCCCAAAACTGTGCCATCGGCGTTTCACACATGTCACAGACGATCGCGATGTTTCCTTTGTAGGCCGCTACCTCGAGTGCTCCGCCGTTACAGTAGTGACAGCGGTCCTCCTCGAGGTTAGCAAGTACTAGCTGTGTCATACGCCGCGAAGACTGTCGGTCGAGCATATCAGTCGACTGCACCAACGAGCAATATAAAATTTGAGGCGAACGACCCGTACGTTCGAACCGCTAACCTCTCTTTCTCCGCGTTTTTGAGAAACGGGCCGCACTAGGATAGGCATGTACACGGTGTTATCGAGCGCTAGTACTAGCGAAACACCGTGGATCCGCTTTCGAACTATGGGCCCCGCAGAACCGACAAACGATAGAACCGCAGACCGAAGATTTGATCGTCGAGATCTCCGAGAAAGAAATTGCGTTCGAGAAACCGTCTAAACAAAATCGGTATCGAAATCCCACTTCGACTCGATTATGTTCTTGGATACGGCTATTTGATCACCGGTCGACAGTTACGGCGGTGAACGTAACACATGTACCTCCCGCCCGCTACTGTCCGAGTACGCAGAAATCGAGAGCGACGAGCAGCTCGACCGGCTTCGATCACTCGCTGACGTCCTCAATATCCATCTGCTGACAAGCGAACCAGATACGACGATCAACCTCTCGCAACGCGAGTCCGATATCGTTCTCCAGAAGTCGCTCAGGAACGGTTGCGGCCTCGTCGTGTCCGAAGCACTCCGGAAACGGACACCCGTCCTCGGCTCGCGCACCGGTGGCATCCCCCTCCATCTTGAGGACAGTACCAAAGGTCATCTCGTATCTCCCCTTGATGTCGATACTATTGCGGACCACCTTGAACAACTCTTTTCTGATGGCCAACGCTGCCGATTAGGACGTAATGGGCGTGAAACTGCCCGCGAGCAGTTCCTCCTTCCGCGCCACCTGTTAGACCACTGTGAGTTATTCCATGGAGGACGGACCGAATCGAGCTAAACGAACACCGACTGGGAGAGGTGACAATAAAGGAACGTGAGGAGTGAAAAGGCAGCCGCGGATCCGAATCACGGCTGTTCGGGCACCTTTGCTTTCATGTTTCAGGGCAAAAATAATCGACGAGCGTTCGGGGTCACGGTAGGATAGATTCCGGAACAGTCTATTGAGTGAAGCTCTCCAAAATACGTAATTCTTCTTCTTTGGAAATCTGGTCTGATGTGAAGCAGGCATGAAGGACTTTATGTGCGAGTTCGGGATCGGTTAGGATGGAATCAGATGCCGTCGATTGCGTTTCGAGCTGTCGTTCAACCGCCTGGACATGCTCGGTCAGTTCGTGAACCTGATCGGTTAACTCTTCGCAGTACTGGTTGTCTAGGTCAGTGTTTACTTTTTCACCGTCCGAATTGCTATCGTTTGATTCTGGCATGGTTGTGGTGGTATCAGCCACTGACTCAACAGCACTGTTGACGATATTCGTTTTCTCCTCTCCAAGGCTACCGCTGATTGCTTCACGCTGGTTAAAAAGTGCCTCAGTGAAAGCACGCCGTTCGACCCAGTCGAATCCGTCAATCGAGTTCAGGCGCTGATTGATCGTCGCGCTGGTGACGCCGAGTTCGTCCGCAAGGTCCGCTTGTGTTGCGGTCGGCTGGTCGCGAATTTCGCGGAGCGTCTCCAGTTGCTTTTCGGTCAGATCAGCCGATGCAAGGTCCGGAGGTGGGTTGTGTCGCGAGTCGTGCTCGGTTTCGGTATTCGTCTCGAGAACGCTATCAGCTGGATCGTCAAAAACATTCATGGTATTTGAATCAAGGCTGTGATCGGTGGTACTGGGGGGGAGAGTGTCTGCGGCGAGTTCATCCGCTCTTGTTCCCTCGCTCGTTTCCATGTCGCCGGTCGTCGATGAGTCGGATTTCTCCTCCGTTCGCTCGTCGACACCCGTTTCTCCAGCGACGTCATCTTCTTCGCTTTCCTCCCCATCCCTACCGAGAACGCGCTTCACGATCGTCGTGGTCGTAGTGTCGTCAGTGAATCTCTTCATTCTGCGTCAGGTTGCTGTTCCGTGCGGCGAGGGTTTCCGTGTGAAGGAGTGCGACACAGCCGTTTTGCCATTTGTGTTAATCTTAACCGCCCCTGTTATCCTCATAGTCCAATTACCCGTGCAGTTGTTGAAATACACACCCTGCTACCAGAACGGCGGCCTTATACGTTTTTCAGTGAGAACGTAATCACACTCAGTCCGGATACTTCACCGATGATTCGAAGTTCGAGCAGTAACTCGATATAAAGCAATCTCGTATGAGTGGACCTAGTCACTAGTTCTGGGAGAATTAGATGGCTAATTGGCGGCTCTCCCAGCGCCGAGTATCCACTATTGCCCTCTTAGTCATCCTAGGTTCTCTCGATTCTTACTCCGCGAAGAGGACTCGTTACTTGAGCGTGATCACGCTCGCTCAAAACGCCTCACTAGAAAATGTTCTCTTCAAATGCTATCGGCCGATAACAAGCTGTGTACGGCAGAAGAGCAACCCTCAGTTTCAACATCTTACTTGACGGTTGAGTACGAGAGTGATGGATGAGAAGGGACCGGCTCAGGCCGCCACAAGCCGACCGACGGTCACCTGTAAGGACGTTTCCCACGAGTACGGGGGGCGAAGCGGTACGAGTAGCTTCGGCGTTCTTCCGTGGCGCTCGAGGGGCGATCAGAGAACGGTGGTGGCGCTCCGTGACGTTTCGCTTGAGGTCCAGTCAGGCGACGTCATCAGCCTGGCCGGTCCGAGCGGCAGCGGCAAATCCACGCTGTTGCACGCGATGGCCGGATTGATCGTGCCGACTCAGGGGACGATCGAACTGAATGAAACCTCGCTTACGGACCGCTCGAGACGCGAACGAGCACGGATCCGACGCGACCACGTCGGATTCGTCTTTCAGCGCTTTCATCTCCTTCCCTCCCTGTCCGCTAGGGCGAACGTTGCGGTCCCGCTCGTACAGTTCGGTCTCTCGAAACGCGAGCGCCGGAAACGGGCGTCCGAACTCCTCGAGCGGGTCGGATTAGGCGATCGTGAGACACATCAGCCAGGGAAACTCAGCGGCGGAGAGCAACAGCGCGTCGCGATCGCGCGGGCGCTCGCGACCGATCCGGCTGTCGTGCTCGCCGACGAACCGACCGGTGAGCTGGATACGGAGACGGGCTGTCGCGTGCTCGAGGTGCTGACGGATGTGGCCGGAGGCCGAACGGTGGTACTAGCGTCGCACGACGAACACGCCCTAGCGGTCACCGATCGCGTCGTCGAACTCCGCGACGGACGGGTGGTCGACGATGGGCAGTGACGCCGACGAAATTACGGACCAACCATCGTCGCGGAACGCGCTCGCTCGCTGGATAGCTATTGCCAGGTTCGCCGTCGGGCGACTAGTGTGGCGGGCGTGGCGCGCGACGCCTCGACAGGTTCTTGCAACGATCGGTGTCGTCGCGCTTGCGATCACTCTGCTAATTGTCGTCACCGGAATCTCGCTCGAGCTCGCCGACCAACAGGATGTCGAGACCGACGAAGCTGACTACCGTATCGTCCCGGAAGAGGGATCGTCGCTATCGGCGGTCGTCGACGTCGAAGGGCCCCGACTCGGCGACGTCCACGAGCGGACGAACGAACTCGAATCACACGAGGACGTCGAACACGCGATGCCCGTCCTCGTCGATGTCGTCAGGGTTCGAGCGCCCGCCAGCGACGAACCGGTTTACGTCCTCGCAATCGGCGTGGTTCCAGGCAACGGTGGGCCTCCGATCGCCGGGATCCGTTCCCGTTCGTTCGTCGGATCCGTCGCCATCCTCGAACGAGAGTGGGACTGGTAAGAGAGTTAGGTCGACTGGAGCGAGTACAACTGGGCGTACTTTCCGGATCGCTGGATGAGTTCGGTATGGGATCCCACCTCCACGATCTCGCCGTCTTTCATCGTGTAAATTTGATCCGCGTTTGTCACCGTCGATAACCGATGGGCGATCACGAGCATCGTATAATCCCGATCCATCGCTTCGATTCCGTGGTGGACTTCCTTTTCGAGCGACGTGTCTAAATCGCTCGTCGCTTCGTCGAGTATCAACAGATCAGAATCTTTCAATAGTGCTCGCGCAATCGCGACGCGCTGGCGTTGGCCACCCGAGAGCTTCACCCCTTGATCGCCGAGAATTGTATCATATCCATCCGGAAGTGTATCCAGAAACTCCGAAACCTTGGCGATTTCGGCGACCGTTTCGATTTCCTCCTGCGTGGCCTCACGATCACCAATTGTGATGTTTTGTCGGAGAGTTGTGTTAAACAGATGCGGATCCTGTCTCACGATGGATACTCGAGAGCGCCACTCGCGGATATTGAACTCGTCGATGGGTATCCCGTTTGCGGTTATTTTACCGCGATCGGGTTCGTACATCCGAGCGAAGAGCGAGGCGATCGTCGACTTCCCCGCTCCCGAGGGGCCGACGAACGCGGCGAAGTTACCGTGACCGATCTCGAACGAGATGCCCCGGAGCACGGTTTCCTTGGATGAGTCGTAACTGAACTCTACGTCGTCAAATGCGAACCGTTCTACGGACTCCGGAACCGCTCTCGTCCCTTCGACCTGCTCTCGGTTTTGTTGCAGTTCTTCGATGAACTCCTGTGTTCTGACGAGGTGTGGAAGTTCCCCCTCGATCCGATAGATATGCGTATTTAACTCGCTCAGCTTGGGGCCGAGTTTGAACATCGCAAACAGGAACACGCCCAGTTCGCCCACGGACATCGCAGAGAAGGTCAGCGCGAAGTAAATGAGAACGAAAACAGTGATCGCGGTCATGAGCTGATAAAAGTTAGTGATAGCGGACACGTTTCGAAGTAGTTGAATTCGCGACCGCTCGAACTGATCGACTGACGTACCAAACCCGGATCGAAGCTCGTCGACCATACCGAACAGTTTTACGTCTTTGATGCCCTGGGTCCCCGCCTGAGCGTTCGATTGAATTCTCTCCTTGGCGTCAGCGACTTTATCGCCGATGGAATACCCGACGTCGAGGATGTTTCTGTATGCGAACGTCACGAAGCCGAGAAACCCAACCGTTATAAGGGTCAAAACGGGAGCGATATAGAATGCGATCACGAGGTACATGAGCGACAGGAGCCCTTGCTCGATGCTGTCGATAGCGTACCTGATTACCATCCCGGCGTACTCCGCCTGGGTGACGATTGCGTTGAGGATGTCATCGGATCCCTCGTCGTCGAAATACGCCACGCGGGCATCGAGTGCGTTCGTGAACGCCTCCTCTTGTAAATATCTGACGTACTGCGTCTCGATGGCCGCCTGAAACCAGCCAACCAGAAACGAGAGGGTGTATCGTACCGTCATCACGAATGCGACGCCTGTTACGAGGTATCCGAGCGTGAACGGAATTCCCAACGTATCGTAGACGGTGAGAAATAGTTGTAAGAGGCTACTCGTTCCCTCCGCAGACGTCTCAGATTGTGATGTCTGTATGATGGGATCGATGAACGCCAATCCAATTCCTTCGAGCACCGCAGTGGTGACTGCCAATAGAACGAGTCCAGTTGCAAACCACGGCCGAAATAGCGCAACGCGGTAGAGGGCCCGAACCTTCTCACGAAACGAGAGGTCCACTTCGATATCGTTGGCGTCGGACATGATAACAGAGGCCTCGAGCGGAGGGATAAATGTGGGTCATAAACACGATGGGAAATCATTTCTTGGACAGTGACGCCGGTCTGATGGTGTCTTTGGAATCATTTGTTACCCAGGCTGGTTGTGACTCGAGGGTGCCTGACTAACTCGAGGGCTATTACACCTTACTAAGCTCTTATGTGAGCGGGAACCATCGTGTTCAGATAAGCTGATTCCACGCAAAGGCGAACGATCTGAGCCACTCATCAGCCGTTTCCGCGTCAGCGTTGCTAAAGCAATTTGAAAACGAAGATGTTCGTCGTTTTACCTCCCAAAAGATACGTTCGACGCTGTTCCGATTTCCGTGGCGTTCGTATCTGAAATCGAGGTCGTGTCGTTGGCACGCGTAGTTCAGTGCTTTGTCGCCGTCAACGAGAAACACGACGTCGACGACGCCGTGTTTCTCACGCAACTCTGAGAAAAACGAACTAGCGATCACTTTGGTTCTCGTCGGTTCAAGATCTGTATGAAGTAACTCGTTCGATTCGGGATCGACCGCTGCGTACAGCCAGTACTGCTCGCCGTTGAGTCGGATCACGGTTTCATCGACCGCGACGTGATCCGGGTTCTGACCAGATTTTGGCTGTAGATTGGCTTTGTGGACCCAGTTATGAACAGTCGATCGAGCTCGTTCAACACCGAAAATATCGAGAACTCTAACAGTATTCGAAAGCGAGAGGCCAGCAAGATGGAGCTGAATACTGAGCTTCATCAACAGCCGCAGTGTTGCCTCTCGCTCCACAAAATCCAAGTCGAGCTGGCCGATACTAGGACTGAGGCGTGCGTTTTCTGGCATAGAACACTTTGAAAACGTCACGCCTCACTCCTTCAACCTTATCTGAACACCACCATAGCCTCGGGGACGAACTCCCAATTGATCTTGGTAAGAGCGTAAAGGTCACCTCCGATGGGTTGTACGAGGTCCTCGCCGGCGCCAGCGCCGGCGAGGACCTCGATCAATCACGTCTGCGAAACGGCCGAGGACTCGCCCACGCCAATACTGTCCGTGGACACTTCACCGATCAGTTCGATCTTGACACTGTTGAGACGGTTGGAAACACGCCGCTCCAACGAGATGTCCTTGAGACCCTGCCGGATCGACCGGTGGAGGCCGCCGCCGACCTCCACCTCGATCCCTACTATGGTGGCGAGGATAAGACAGAGGCGCTGTACTTCTCGCAGGCGAAACGAGGAACCACTACGTTCCACGCCTACGTCACGCTGTATGCGCGGGTGCGTAACAAGAGATATACGCTGGCGGTTCGCCAACTCGTCGACGGAGAAACGACCAGCGATGTCCTCGGTGAGTTCCTTGAACTCCCCGACCGCGGTTTCTACAACAGCGACTGTCTGGAACTGCTGCACGCGCACAACTACGCATACGCGATGCCAAGTCGTGAAGTGGGGCGACAATCGTGAGTGGCGACACTGTCGCGTCGGCGGCGGATCGCCGCCGACAGCGACCGACCGACGCCAGAGCTCACCATCACCATCGTTCCGAAGGCTATCCAGGCATCGCAGACACAGAATCAGTGCCTACTGGAGGAGATCGTGAGTCTCTCGATGTGATCGACTGAGTATTCAGGGATTTCACAGAACACTCTCACCGACGTTCGGATAGGGATGAAAACCGTCGATTTCTACGGGAATCACGTTCCGAACGGTGACGGTGCCGATACCAGTGGATCTGTGCCCGATGCTTGAATCGTCTTACTAGCGCCCAGAAACTCGTCCCAAATAACGCCACGAGTAGATATACGTACGCAGATAGTTGGAAGTAATCGTATTGGAGACTACGTTTGAAGTATCGGCTGGCGGTTTTCGCGTCGCCGGTGTGAGCGTAGTACCTTCCTATATAATGAAACGCGTACGCCCGTTCTGAATCGGTAGCGGCGTACGTAAACGCCGTGTTGATGTGTTGTTTCGCTGCCTCGACACCGCTACTTCTCAGTGCGGCGAACCCGGCGTCGATACGTCGCTTCATTCGATAAATCGTATCCAGATCCTCCCCATGCTTTTCTAAAAATATATTTTCGCTCACGGGTATCAACCGATCGTTCCTCCCACCATCGTAATTGGTGAGTTGGTTTTCGCTATCCGTATATTTGTTGAGCAGAATTTCATCGACGACGTACAGATCTGCTGTCTCGGTGATTCGGTATGCGAGATCGGCGTCCTCCGATAGAGCCAGTCGTTCGTCGAACCCGCCAACCGTCTCGAGAACGGACGATCGAATCATGGACCCGCTCATAGTGGGAATTGCCAGAAATCTCGAGAGGTCGTCGTTCGTTATCACTCCCGATGCGACGTCCCAAATTTTGATCGTCTTTCCCTCCGTATTTTGTTCCTCGTAGTGTGAAAATACGCCAGCACAACTCGGTTGTGTGCGTGTGAGCGTCTCGTAGAGCGTTTCCACGGCCGATGGACGCAACTCATCGTCGGAATCGACGAACAAAATCACGTCGCCGGTCGCACAATCGATGCCGGTGTTTCGGGCCGCGGAAACCCCCTTATTTTCCGCGTGGCGGACGTACTTGAGTCGTTCACTATCCAATTTGGCAATGACTTTTTCCGTGTCGTCAGTAGAAGCATCGTCGACGACAATTATTTCATCGACCCTCTTCGATTGTCGCATCAAACTCCGTACTGTCCGTTCTATTACGGCTTCGCGGTTGTATGTTGGAACGACAGCGCTCACAGCCATGTAATCCTACGGCCACGTCTCCTACATTAAAACTACAGGTGAAATGGAGCGGTGAGTCGCCGATGGTCGCTGTTTGCAGTCAATACTAAAGTCCTCACGCTTGCCCCTACGGATCCATCGATGTCTTCACAACCCCGCGTTTCGCTGTTCGTTCCGACGTTGCAAGGTGGCGGTGCCGAACTAGTGATGGTTACCCTCGCTAGCGCACTATCCGCGAGGGGATATGACGTTTACCTGGTCGTTTCGAGGGCGGAGGGCGACCTAGCATCCGAGATCCCCGACGGAGTGACCGTGATCGATTTCGAAAGCCCGTATCTTGTGGCAAGCTTACCAAAACTCGCTCGACACCTTCGAAAGATCGATCCCGACGGCCTCATCGCATCGATGAACGGCGCCAACCTGGTAGCAATCTGGGCGAAGATCCTGTCCAATACGTCTCCGACAACCGTGGTACGAGTCGAGAATATGACTACCTATATGGCACGAGACTACGACAAACGAAGACATCGGCTGATCCCGTACCTGATGATGGTATTTTATCGCTTTTCCGACGAAATTGTCGCAGTCTCCGAGGGTGTTGCGCAAGACACTGCAAAAATCATCGGAACCGATCCGGACGATATTCGCGTCGTCTACAATCCTGTCGTTACCGATAACCTCGTTCAGAAGGCGGGCCAACCTGTTGACCATCCCTGGCTCTCGAACGGGTCGGTTCCCGTGATCCTTGGGGCGGGACGGATGGTTCCCCAGAAAGACTTTTGCACGCTGATTCGGGCGTTTCGGCGAGTCCTTCGCGATCGCAACGCTCGATTGATTATCCTCGGTAAAGGAGAGCAACGGGAAGCACTTCTCGAGCTCGCGGACGAACTGGGAATCTCCGATCGGGTATCGTTGCCAGGATTCGTCCCCAATCAGTACGCGTACATGGCACAAGCGGACGTATTCGTTCTCTCCTCCGTCCACGAGGGGTTCGGAAACGTTCTCGCGGAGGCGATGGCGTGTGGAACGCCTGTCGTGTCGACCGAGTGTAAGAGCGGACCGGCGGAGATACTCGACGGTGGAGAATACGGTCCACTCGTCCCCGTTGGTGACTCCGAGGAGCTAGCCGAAGCGATTCTAACAGTATTGGATGATCCGATCAAGACACACGTGTTACGGGAACGGGCTCAGGATTTCTCGGATCGCACCATCGTCGACGAACTTGAGTCGCTAATACATGGACAAACTAACAGGGACGGTACGATCCAACCGAGAATACCTCTCCTCTGAAACGACAATGCATCATGTGCCTCAACCGTCTCAAATGGGCACCCTCTGGGACACCTCTTCTGTTGTAAGCGATTAATAACTATGCCGGTTACCTCGACAGCCATGCTATGGGGCTTCCGTTGCTTGTCGCTTTCTCAATCCTTCTTTTCTGTTCGATACTACCTCATTCGATACTTGTCTCGAGTACAATCGGATCGATCGTCGTCATCCTGGGCTACGTAATCTTCGGTGTCTTCACCGCCCTCCATTGGCATAATAGACGGGGAATTCTCCGCTCCTTGATAGAAGGGATACGAGCGGTACCCCTAACTTGTCTGGTGTGTCTCTTCGTTGTCACCGCATTATATACGTTCCACGTCGCGCTTGGCAACTATAGTACGATCACGAACGCTATTTCAGGCCTGATAATTCCGCTACTAGTCCTGTTCAGCTTCGTGTATATTCCACGGGTTATCTCACCGGAATCATTCCTGCGAGTTCTAGCGGGTATCGCGGTAGTGCTCGTCAGTCTCGGCGGAATTATCCACGTCGCGGTTACTATTCGTGTCGCGCCGGAGACGCTACTCTGGCCTTATCAGATGAATGTTCCCATCATCGGGTCCGAAATCTACCCGTTGATGTCGCTCACGAACAACCCCAATACGTTAGCTCAGATCCTATTTGCGGGAACGATCGCCTCGTTCGTGCTGTCTGTTCGAACCGATCGAAGAGCATACGGTGTATTTACGGGGATATGCGCAGTTGGATTGCTCGCTACAGGTAGTCGTGCTAGCGTGCTTTCGGCCGTCGTCGCTCTCGCCATCTACATCGTCTACACGCGAGGTGGACAAACCTATCTCCGGGCTACGCTCGGTCTATTAGCGATCACTATCGTCTCCGTACTCATACTTCTCCCGTCGCTTAACCAGTTCGGGATTCACGTTACGTTCACCGGCCGGGTCCAGCTCTGGACGGCGACTATGCACGCAATTGCGGAGCGACCTATCGTTGGTTATGGGTTGGGTGACGCGAGTGAGATGATCAACACCTTCGTGGACGATCCGGCACTGCAGGAATTTGGTCCCCACAACTCGTATCTCAGGATGACCCTCCATCTCGGGATATTCGGAGGGTTATCGTATCTCGTTCTAACGGGGTGGGTGTTTCTAAGACACGTCACCGCTAAACGGATCGACGTCCCTTTCGTGGCAATTGGTGCTGGATTCGCTATCAACCAGCTATTTGAAGACAATATGATGTTTGAACCGACCATCGTTTCAATCGTTATGACGGTCGTCTTCGGTTATCTCGTAGCGGACCATCTTCATCTGCGACGAACCTATCGACAGGAACATCGAAATCGACGACCGATAATGCGATGTGATGATAGTGATACCGGACTTAATACGAACGGTTCGATGTCGAGTCGCTCTTCGTCGCGTACGTTAGTTCGCCCGGACCCTACGTCCGCTAGGTATGTGGCGAAACCGAAACCGAAACGACGAACCAACCGGCGGTCTCGACGACGTTACGGACGACGAGTGAGACGAGAGCGGTAAACAGGATCAAGATTGCTTCGTCTCTCAGTTCGGAGACTGGCCGTCGTTAGCCTCACTAGGTTGTTCGACGCGTTCCGACAGTTCTCTATCGTCCGTCTCATCGGTATGCCGTTCGGGCGTGTACTCGTAGTATGTTTCCCCAATAAGTACGTAAAACGACTGGCGTTCGGGATCTGCGAGTACCCGGCGATTGCTATCTATCGCTACATCCACGAGATCTTCCAGCGATGCTATATGAACCGCTGTTCCGTCCAGTTGGTTATCCGGCACACTTCCTTGCGATATCCACTCTTCGAAAGTCTTCCAGTCGTACTCGAAATCACTCTGAGACGCCTTGCTTTCGGATGGTGCGAGTGACCCGTGGTACCGAGCGATAACCAGCCCTACAAGCGCCACGAAACTGGCGACTGTAAACGCGATCGAACCGAATAACTGAGCCGTATTCACCGCCCCGGGAGTAACGAGCGTGGCGAGACCTGTCGGCCCACCGTCTTCGACCGTGTAGATATCATCGGTGAGCGTGATTGTCATGTTATTTTGATCAGATTCGAGAGTAGAATCGTCAGTATTCGGGTCGGTGACATCGGTTCGGGCTATCACGGTTAACTCAGGCTGTCCGGGGACCCACCCGTGGTCCTCGTTATATGACTCCAAGCGGTCTCGTTCTTGGGCAACATCGACGGTGAACTCGACGCGATCCGTCTCGCCGGAGCTTACGGTTTCAGTCGTCTCCTCGAGCTGATACAGTGAACGCCAGTATTCATCTTGGTCGCTTGCCGCGTCATCGATCGGGATCCACCGAACGAGGAGCCAAATATCTGTCTCAATCGTCACTTCATCCACGCTATTCGTTTTATAGGTGGCCGCGAACTCCCCCTCGAGCTCGGGAGTTATCGACGTAAAGTAGGTTGTCTCGTTACTCAACTCCGTTCCGTTGGAGTATATAGGATTTTCCTCCTGAACAGTTGCGCCGTGTTGGAACTCGGTTGAACCGTCTACGGATTGGGCAGCAGCCGAATACGTAATATACGTGGCCCAGCTCCCGAGTAAAATGAACAAAACGAGAAGTGCAACAACGAGAGGGAACCAATTATCAATAAGCCGATAGACAGAACCACCATAACGTCTCTGACTCATCTCTTACCCTTGGGTATGAACTGATACTTTGTTATCCACACCTTAGCAATCAATTCACAACCGAGTAGATCCTGGGCGTGAGAAGAGAGCGGTAAATAGCTAATTATGTATCAGTATCATCGGTCTTGCCCCAATCGATCGAGCACATCCCAGTATGTAATCAGTTCTTTTCCCTCGAGAAATACGCACGAACCGTAGTTACGTACGTGGAAATAAGATGCTAATCAGAAGGATTATTTCTCTCAGTTTCAGAATCCATCCGCATGAATCGTCGCGTATTTTTCCAGTCAGTCTGTACTGTCTGTTCTATCGCATGCGTTGGGTGTGGAGATCAGCCTCGGTTCCAAGAGAAGCCGGCCGAGGGTGACTCGAACGACGAGTTTGGATCGAACGAAGTCGACGAGGGTGTCTCGGATACGAACTGGCAACTCACCTTCAACGACGAGTTCGATCAGCGCGAACTCGATACATCCGTCTGGAACGTCGGCTACGGTTGGGGGCGCACACATCCCGGACTCGGAAGCTGGGAGTACGTCCGCGACGACGACGTCTGGGTCGACGGCCGGATCGACCGCCTCGTGCTCCAGGCCGATTACGACGAGGCCGACGGTCCGTACGAGCACGAGTATCTGCCGTATCACTGGTACGCTGGTGGCGTGAACACGAAAAGCACGTTCTCCCAGAGGCAGGGCTACTTCGAGGCCAGGATCCGACTCCCCGAAATCGTCGAAGGGATTCTCCCGGCGTTCTGGTGTATGCCGGACGACGGCGAGTTTCCCCCAGAAATCGATATCGTGGAACACTTCACCGAACCTTACCGGACGAAGGCAGCAATTCACTGGGGGGAACGGGACCTGACCGACACCGTTGACTACGAGAGTGAGCTCAACTCTGCGTCCGGACCGTACGACCACGACGACGACCCTCGAGAGAATTTTGTCGTCTACGGCGCTCACTGGCAGGAGGATCGGACTGACTTCTACGTCGACAACGACCATTTTCTGACGGTGACCGACGGGCACAGCGTTGATCCGAACCGTCGGGAGCTGAATTACGGTGCTCCCTTCTACCTGATGCTCTCGACACAGCTCAGCGATGAGTGGGGTGATCCCGCCCAACATGACGACTACCCCTACACATGGGAGATCGACTGGGTCCGAGTCTGGGAGGAAGGTGACTCGGCCTAGGGAAGAAACATAATTAGATACGCCAGATCGAGGAGGATGGCGGCGCGACGGCGAGGTGGCGGCGACTCCACGATGGAAACCGTCACGATAAGCTGACACCACTTTTCGATGGCGTTGGCGCCGCTGAAGAGCCAGCCACACGCTCGAGTCGTCTCGTCGTGAATCCGCTCAGAGTTCTGCTGCAGTACTAAGGATGGATTAACGACCAGTGGGTTTTCCGCAGTATTCAAAATTTATGAAAGTGGTAATGGCTAATGAACGGCCTTTATACCGATCGTCGGAGCACGTCCGGGAGCGCGAACGTTGACGCTAGATGGAAATGAAAACGACAGTTGCAGTGGTCACGTACGATCGCCCCGACCACGTCGATCGTCTGTTGAGCCACTTACTACGTCAGCGCTCCAATCCCGACGAAGTGATCGTCGTCAACAACGGTGCCAACGACGCGACGAGAGAACTCGTCGAATCGCAGACGAAACGCTTCGATCGAACGTCGATCGCGCTTCATCATCACCCGAGATCGACCGACACGAGCCTTCAAGGAGGACGAAACGACGCGATCAGGATTGCGAACGGGGACGTGATCTGTTTCGTCGACGACGACGTCATCCCACACGAAACGTGGCTGGAGGGGATCGAACGTGGCTACGAGTGGAGCACGTCCGCAGTTGCCGTCGGTGGGCCGGCCCCCACCACGGACGAAGAGCTAACGTTCCAACACCCCGTCGTGCAGTCGCCGACGAATCAAAATCACCTGAACCGGTTCGGAGAGCACAGACAGATCACGTACAAGTGGATCCCGCCGACCCCTGTCGAGACGGACTTCCTCATCGGCGCCAATATGTCGTTCGAGGTGGATGTGCTTGAGGAGGTAGGCGGCTTCGATCCATCCTACCGTGGGCATCCCCAGTTCGAGGAGCTAGACGTGATGGCAAAACTGTGGAAGCGCGGGGAAACGATCGTCTACCACCCCGACGCACTCGTGTACCACCTGAGCGCCTCGCAGGGGGAGAGAGATCGGGTATCGTACTGGTACGGACGGAACAGTTTGCGGTTTCGACGCCAGAATTTCCCTGAAACATACCGACGTTCACTCATGCGCCTGCTCATCAAGCCGGAGTTTGGACCTCCCGTGTGGCGCCAGCTCGGAGGTGCCATCTTGCGTGACAACACCACGTATCAGTGGCGGTTACGAGGGTATATCGACGAGCTACTTCTCGACCAATTCGACAGCCGGATCGGGAGCCGTTTGACGGCAGGGTATGCGGAAGAGTGATTAAATCACTTGTGTTATAATAACATCATGTACTTATTATAATATATTAATGGTATCTATTTAATATCGTATTATCTGGTTTGTGTGAGTCGGGGTTTAATACGATTGTGAGCGGTAGAGGCGGATGATGAACGCTCGGGACGGGCCACGCCCCACGCAGTTTTCCGTACTCATACCGGTATACGAGAAGAACGACGCCTCGCAGGTGGACGACGCGCTCGAAAGCACGATCAGTCAGACGACACCACCCGATCAGATGGTAGTCGTCGTAGACGGACCCGTGCCAACTCGAGTCGACGAGACGATCCATGGCTGGTCCAGCGAGCATCCAGAGACGGTCGATGTCGTCCAGCTCGAGGAGAATCGAGGGTTAGAAAACGCGTTGAACGTTGGACTCGAACGCTGTGACCACGAGCTCGTGGCTCGTATGGACGCCGACGACGTCTCCAGCGAGACACGTTTCGAGCGACAACTCGAGGTGTTCAGAAGGCAACCAGACGTCGATGTCGTTGGCGGCTACGTCGGTGAGTTCGTCGACGATCCCGACCAGGTCTCTCACGTGCGAACGGTGCCGACGGCGCCCGCCGAAATCGAACGGTTTGCGCGGTTTCGGAGCCCGATAAACCACCCAACAGTGATGTACAAAAAATCTCAGGTGCAAGCTGCAGGCGGCTACCGAACCATTCCAGGAGTCGGCGACTACGAGCTCTGGGTGCGGCTGTTAGAACGGGGAAACGTGTTGCGGAACGTACCCGCCGTGCTCGTCTATATGCGCGCCGGGGCGGAGATGTACAGACGTCGGGGAGGGATCGGGTACGCGAGAACGGAGTTTCGATTGCAGAAGGAGTTTCTCGAGCGGGGGTTCATTCCACCTCGCGTGTTTTTGCTGAACGTCGGACTTCGGATTCCGCTTCGACTCCTTCCAAACGGGGCGCGAAGGCTCCTCTACAGCCGTTTTCTTCGGTGAGTCGGAAACGCCGTACGGCGAGCGCTCACCCCGCCTGGTTGCAGCCCGCGCAGTGTTTGGAACCGGCGCATCGTTCGCGGCTTCGCATTGTTTCCATCCAGCACAGTACTTTAGCAATACATCGTGTCCACCGAATGCGTCGCGTCCAGCCGACGACCAGCAGCGGAAGACGGGGCCTGCTTGGTTTGTAACAATCTTCGCCTCCGGCGGGCGCCCGTGTCGTCGAGAAGGAACTACTCCGGACGCCGAACCGTGCTGACTGGCGCGAGGCGTGCGGTCACGAGGAGGCGGCGGGCCGACTGCAGCCTCGGAGAAGGGCGAACCGTCGTCCGGCCAGCGGTCCGATACAGTGAGAGACGAAATCAGTCGTCGGAGGCCAGGAGGAGGCCGATGGTAATCGGCTGGCAGCGCCGGACGGTGACTAAAACGACGCCAGGAAATCCGGAATTGAGTCGGTGAAAAAGGTATGACGTCGGAGACGATGATCGACAGTCGTGTCTCACAGCCACTGCGACCTATCGAGGGGCCTTGAACCGCCGTGATTCACGGTGAATGTCGTCTTTCCTGTGAAACGCCACTTCTTCGGAGCAGATAACACCCATATAATATCAGAATGTAATATCACTGAATTATACAGTTCAGTCAAGGGTGTGATAGCTTTAGGTAGCTGAACGCGGTGGAAGACGAGGAATGATGAAAGCAATCGTACCGACTGCGGGGAACGGAACTCGACTGTACCCGCACACGCACACCAAGCCGAAGCCGATGGTGCGTCTGGCAGGGAAACCGATTCTCGGACACATCCTCACGAACTTTCGAGCGACGAAGGTCGACGAGATCGTCGTCGTCGTCGGGGGGCCGATGCAGAATCAGGTCATCGAGTACGCCCAGGAGAACTATAGCGATCGCTTCGAACTGACATTCGTCGAGCAGGAATCCCCCCAGGGACTCGGCCACAGCATCTATCAGGCGGAGTCGGCAGTACGGGGCGACAGCGCTGTGATCGCCCTCGGCGACATGCTCTTTCAGAACGGGTACCGAACGTTTCTGGAGGCCCACGACGCGCTCAGCAACGTCGACGGAAGTATCGGGCTGAAGCGCGTCACCGAGCCACATCGGTACGGCATTGCGAGCGTCGAAAACGGACGCATCACCGAACTCGTCGAGAAGCCGGTCGATCCGCCGTCCGATCTCGCGATCAGCGGCGTCTACGTCATCGAAGACACGGGCCACCTCTTCGATAGCCTGGAACATTTGCTCGAGAAGAATCGTCGAGGGGCTGGCGGCGAGTACCAGCTCACGGACGCGCTGAACTTGATGGTTAGTCAGGGGAGCGTGCTGGGGATGTTCAAGGTCGACGACTGGTACGACTGTGGCCGGCCGAAGACGCTCCTCGAGGCCAACCGCATCACCTTAGAGCAGATGGGAACCGGCGCTTCCGAGACGTCCGAGGGAAACGTGATCATCGAACCCGTTGACGTCGGCACAAACGTGACGATCAACGAGAGCGTCATCGGTCCGTACGTCAGCATCGACGACGGTGCGACGATCATCAACAGCATCGTCCGCGACTGCATCGTCGGGCGCAACACGACGCTCCGGGACGCCACGCTCACGGAGAGTCTCCTCGGCGACAACAGCACCGTCGAGGGCGAGCCGAACAGCCTGAACATCGGCGACAACAGCTCGATCTCGATCTCACAATGAGCGGAGAGAACCCATCGAAACTACGCGACCACGCTGTCGTCACCGGTGGGGCGGGGTTCGTCGGGAGTCACCTCGTCGACTCGCTCCTCGACGACGGCTACCGGGTGACGTCGCTGGACAACTACGGAAGCGGGCGCAGACGAAACGTCGCGCGTCACGACAACAGGGAGCAGTTCACGCCACTTGATCACGACGTCCGTGAGCCGCTTCCCGAGTTCGACACCGTCGATTACATCTACAACTTAGCGTCGCGAGCGAGTCCCGCAGACTTCGGCTCGCATCCCATCGAAATCGCGTTGACGAACAGCGTCGGGAGCAAGCACGTCTTTGACCTTGCTTGTGAACACGACGCGACGGTCGTCCTCGCCTCCTCAAGCGAAGTGTACGGTGATCCCAAAGTACATCCACAACACGAGGGCTACTACGGGAACGTGAACCCGCGCGGGCCGCGGGCGCCGTATGACGAGAGCAAACGGTTCGCCGAAGCGCTCGGCGCCGCGTACGAGACCCAGCACGACGTCGACGTTCGCACGATTCGTGTGTTCAACACCTACGGACCACGGATGCGGGTCGACGACGGACGCGTCGTGCCGACGTTCATCACACAAGCGCTCGAGGGAAAGGAGCTGACGGTGTACGGTGACGGCAGACAGACCCGCAGTTTCTGTTACGTGACCGATCTTGTCGACGGAATACGACGAGTCGCAGCCGCCCCCGGCGCCACGGGAGAGGCGATCAACCTGGGAAGTGAACGAGAGATGACAATTTATCGCCTCGCAGAGATCGTCATCGACCACGTCGACTCGCCGTCGGAGATCACCCACCGGCCTCAGCCCGCCAACGACCCCAGCGTCCGTCGACCAAACGTCGAGAAGGCGAAACGGCTGCTTGGCTGGGAGGCGATGACCGATCTCGAAGTCGGCCTTCGACGAACGATCGACTACTTCAGAACGCTCACCGTCGAGACGAACCAGTGACGATCGATGACCTGGTACATCCATTCCGGTTCGTCGACCCCGATCGACGTGCGACTGACGAGAACTACTGGAGTTAACCACGAGCAGCCAGAGCCAACCACGAGCAGCCGGGGCCAACCACGAGCGACCGGAGGTAACCACGAGCGTTCGGCGCCAGCCACGAGCATTCGGAGTCGGCCGCGAGCAGCCGGAATCGGCCGCGAGCAGTCGGAGTCGGTCGCGAGCGACCGGGGCCAGCTATGAGTATCCGGTCGGTCCTCGTCACCGGCAGTAGCGGGATGATCGGGACGGCGCTCACGAGATGCCTCCATGCCGACGGCTACGACGTGTATGGCGCGGACGTCAAGTCGAATCCGTGGGATGAGGAGCTGGACGCTGCGACCGAGATCGTCGACCTCAGAGAGCGAGAAGCGCTCCGTCGACTCCCGACGGACGTCGACGCGGTGGTCCATCTGGCGGCACACTCACACGTCCGTCCCCTCGTCGAGCGCCCGGAGGGGGCGCTGGAGAACGTGACGATGACGTTCAACGTCCTCGAGTTCGCCCGAAAGAACGACATCCAGAACGTGCTGTTCGCGAGTTCGCGTGAAGTGTACGGCGAGGAACGTCAACTCGTCTACGACGAGGCGAACACCCAGGCCGATCGGGGCGAGAGCCCATACGCTGCCAGTAAAATCGGCGGTGAGGCGATGGTCACTGCGTTCAGCCGGAGCTACGGCATCACGACGTCGATCGCCAGATTCGCGAACGTGTACGGACGGTTCGACGTGTCGAACCGGGTGATCCCGCTGTTCATCGCACGCAGCCGTGACGGCCGCGAACTGGCCGTCTACGGCGCGGAGAAGCTACTCGATTTCGTCTTCATCGACGACTGCGTCGACGGCCTCTTCCGGATGATCGACAATCACGAAAAAGTCGCGAACGCGACGGTGAACATCGCGTCCGGTCGGGGAACGTCGCTCCTCGAACTCGCCCAGGAGATAGACGAGCGAACGCCCAGGGAGTCAGAGATCGTCGTCGAACCCTCCCGGACAGGCGAGACGAGCAGGTTCATCGCCGACGTCGAAAAAGCGAGGCGAATTCTCGGTTACGAGCCCGAGTACGACCTTGGCGAGGGGCTCGACGAAACCATCCCCTGGTATCTCGACCGGCCAAGTGCTCTAAAGAGAGTCGAGTCTTACTCCGATGAGAGCGCGTTCTAGTACACTGTTCGGGAAGATCCGACTCCTCCCGTCGCTAGCGGCACCTGCGCGTCGGTTGGCCCTCTCCGTGCTGTGGGACGGGGACGATTCGAAGGAACTCCCACTCGTATGAGCAGGAACGTTCTGTATATCGTCTCTACGTTGCGGAAAAGTGGTGTTACGAGTCAACTCTACAACATTCTCGATCACTTGCACCGAGAATTTGTTCCGTTTATCCTCACGCTCTCTCCAGAGGGAGAAGACACCGATTACGAACGATTCGCCCAACTGGATGCTATGTTCTATTCATTGGGGCTTTCACGCTTCGGCGGGGCTATCCGTGGACCGTTTCGTCTCCGTTCCGCCGTCGAGGAGGTCGATCCGGACGTCGTACACACGCTGGGAATCAGAGCTGACACGCTCTCAGCGTACCTCCTCCCAGAATACGATCGAGTCACGACGATCCAGAATCACCCCTACAAGGATTACCCGACAAGGTATGGAGAGCGACGGGGAACCGCGATGGCCTGGACGCACGTCCACACCTTCCGGCGAATCGATCGGCCGGTCGCCTGTTCAGAGACAGTACACGAGCAGCTCAGCGAGTACAGTGTCGAAGCGGAGACGATCCAGAACGGAGTCGATTGTGAACGGTATCAGCCGGTGTCACCAGCGCAACGACGACGACTTCGCGACGGGCTCGATTTGCCCACGGACGAGCCCGTGATCGTCTTCACTGGCTCTCTGATCCCTCGAAAAGATCCACTCACCGCGATACGAGGGTTTCTGGGGAGCGACGTCGAGGGATCGACGCTCGTGTTCCTCGGAGATGGTCCGCTCAGAGCGGAGTGTGAGTCGATCGCGTCGTCAACGGACAGTATTCGGTTCGAAGGTTGGGTCGATAGCGTCAAGGAGTATCTCGGCGCTGCCGACTACTTTCTCGCCTCATCGAGAGCAGAAGGGCTTCCAAACGCGGTAATGGAGGCGCTGGCTACCGGATTACCGGTCTGTCTCTCGGATATCGGCCCGCACGAGGAGATACTCCAGTACGATTTTCGGGCGGGTGAGCTGTTTGCTGCCGGTGACGAAACTGAACTGGCCACTGTACTCGATGAACTTCTCGCGACGGACGTCAATGACCGTTCGGAAGCTGCGGTCGGAATCGCACGAGACTGGCTGAGCGCGCGATCGATGTCAGAGGAGTATCAACGTCTCTATAGTGAGATTATCTGTTAGCTCCGATTTCGGCGCTGTGAAAGCGCGACTCGGGAGAGTGCCCGAGTATCAGATGGAAGATCGAAACGCAGCTCTCCCCCTCAGGAAACCCATAGACGTGGGCCCGTTAAATCCTTCGTAGAACGGGAGAAACCCGTCGACCACCAGGACGGCAGAGCACCACCACACGTGGACGTCAGGAAGTCCAGGGAGTGCGACGCGTGGGCCCCAGGCCGCTGCCCGGACGAATCGGACACTACTCGTCGGACGCCGACTCAAGAGGGCTCGATCAGAGAGCGATCGGATACCGCCCGTATACGATAGTTGTTAATTCTTCAGATAGCACAAAAATGTCAAATAGGTGCGCACCGTCTTCCCGGAAGGAATTCACGTCTGCAGGTGCACGACGAAATGTCATCCGGGGTTCTCTACATCACAGCCGGGAAAATGTACCTCGAGGAAGCGAAGGAATCGGCCCGGATACTGAAGGCAGAAATGCCTGATATCTCTATTTCGATCGTCGCAGATCGACCCCCCGAATCAGAACTGTTTGATGAATACATCGAACTGTCCGAGCCGAACTTTGGGTGGCTAGACAAAGTCGAGAATTTATCCCGGACGCCGTACGACAAAACGGTGTACTTCGATAGCGATGTCTACGTCGAGAGCGAGTTCTCGGAGATTTTCGATATCCTGGACGTGTTTGATGTAGCGATGGTTCCGGATCCGAACCAGCACCCCGTGCTGGACTCTCAGTACAACGCACAAACGACGGAGATGTACTCGGGAGCTGGTCGCACACTCACCGAATTCAACGCTGGTGTCATCGCCTACCGGATGACCGATTCAGTGAACGACTGTCTCGACGATTGGCAGGAGTTGTACGACCCAGACGAACACTGGAGTGATCAGCCATCCCTACGCGTCGCGCTTTCACGGAACGACGTGCGGTTTTACCCGTTGAGAACGCAGTACAACTACATGCCCGGTCTGGAGAACCTTCTCAGTGGAGAGGTGAAGATCGTCCACAATCGGCTCATCGATTCCCCGGATCTCCGCCCACGTTACAAGGACGTACCTCCATCCGAACTCCAGTCAGTCATCGCTAAAGTGAACAGTAACGCAGGGATCGCACGCGTTGCATACCCCGCCCTCGGTCACGGCGGCATTGAAAGCTATCACGAAATCGTCGTCCGTCCCCCCACGTCGCCACCCGAGCGCCTCTACTACTCCGTGAAGGCACACGGCCTGAGTGCGACGGTACGGGCATATCCGCCAGTTTCCTTGGTAGAGAGTCTGTACCGATCGATCACCGAACGAGGGGTAGAGACAACGACGAGAGCGATAGCCAGAAAACTCTTAGGGAAGAGTTGAGCAGTGACCGGATGCAAGGAGGAAAAACCCTGTCACGGACGCCAGGACCACTCTTCGCGTTCGCCAGCTGGACACGATCGGTCCAGACATCAATAGAGGGTGACTCCATGAGAATCCCGCTGAAATACCTGGACCGTGAAGTATGCCATGGAGTCCCGAAGGTCGATCTATGACATGCACCTCCGAGTACGGGAGGGTGACGGACCTCGGACGCGAAGGTACAGGAGAATTGGGATCGCAGCCCGGCCGACACCGGTCGGTCGCGGCTGCGAGCCCGTAGCGATGTCGTTCCGCTTCACGCGTTCAGGACTCCAGAGGGCACCATGACCGCAACCACTGATCACTACCTGGGCATTGACGTCCACAAACGGCAGCCACAGGTCGCTGTCCTTGACGATGAAGGTGCCGTCGTTGAAGAGATCCGCGTCGTTAACGCGGATCTCGACGAGATCGCAGAGAAATACGCAGGAAGTCAGGCGGCGATCGAAGCCGGAAGCAACTACTTCACGATCTACGACAGGCTCGATGAGCAGTTGGATGTGGCTCTCACAATCCGGCCAAGGCGGATTGGCTCGAAGATCAGAAACAAAAAAATGACCGCAAGGATGCCAAGAATCTGGCACGATTTCTTCGGTTGGGCAAAGTTCCCGAAAGTTACGTTCCACCCGAAGAATACCGGCGCTACCGCGCGCTTGCGCGCGGTCGCAAAGAAGCTGTAGACAAACAGTCAGATTTCAAAAACGAGGTCAACTCGTTGCTGGATCAAAACGGCGTGATCTACGATGGATCGTTGTGGAGTGATCAAGGGCGTGAGTTCCTCCGGGAACTTACGCTCGATTCAGCTTCAGAGCTGTTGTTGGAGCAATGGCTGGAAGCGATCGATGAGTTTACAGTGAAGATCAAGCGGATGCAGCGGCGGATCGAAGAGATAGTAACGGAGGTAGCAGAGGTGGAGACGTTGATGACCGCGCCCGGAATAGCAGCGTATTCCGGGCTCATGATTCACGGTGAGATCGGTGAAGTAGATAGATTTGACCGTGCAGCTGAAGTGGTGAGTTACGCGGGATTAGGCCCAGTAATCCGTGAGTCTGGTGACTCGCGGAGAGAGGGCCGAATCAGCAAGGAAGGAAACGGCTACTTGCGGTGGATTCTGATCCAATGCGCGAACACCGCGGTTCACAACGCGAAGGATCCGTACTTGAGCAGTTCTACTGGCGGCTACGGAATAAGCGTAACAAACCGCACAAGGTAGCGATCGTCGCAACTGCACGCAAGCTGCTAGTGGCGTTGTTCAACATGCTCAGGAACGACGAAACGTACGACCCACCGGAGGTGAGTGCCTGAGAGACGCCCTGGCGTCTCTCATCGGCGGGTTTGAAGCAGGACGAGCGACTGGTGTGTCAGTTCAATAAGTGACCGCCTGAGGGCCAGCTGAGAGTCTGATTCGACCGCTTGATAGGGATTAGTGACGTCCAAGATCAGGTCGTATCGTGTGGCCCGGAACAATTTTCTCGATTCACGTGGTATGGCTCGGTAGCGGGATTCTCAGCGATGTCATAGAATACGTCACACACGAAAGAGTAGGGTTGAGAAGCCGTGTCCAGCAGCACTCAAACCCTGCAAGATGAACCTTGGATAGACGAGTTCTTTAATCTCGTGGCGGTCGAGACGCTTCCGCTCTTTGAATACCTCGACTTCAACTTTCTCAGTGAGTATGACGTGTTCGCCCCCTCCCGTCGGGGGCGAACACGAGATCATCACCCGCCAGAACTGTTCAAAGGCTTTCTTCACTGCTACTACAAGGGAATCTACGGGCCTCGTCCTGTGAGCTGAGAACTCCAGAATACAGCCGTCTGATTCAGCTGTGGGTTCGAGCGACTGCCGTCAAGAGACGCAGTCGATCGCTTCCTCACTGATCTTGGACTCGTCGTTGACGACGTGTTCAGCCGATCGTCGAGCAGGCCGCCACCCGCGGCCTGCTCGACTCCACGTTTCGAATCGATTCAACCGATCTCGAAACCCTCGCGTGGAACGATGACGCTTCGTGGAACTACGATCCAACGGCTGAAGAGTACTACTACGGCTTCGGCCTCACGATTGTTTCGGCAGGGCCAAAGATTCCGATTGCAGCGGAGTTTACGCAGGCGAAACAGGCCTCGAAGGAGACGGCGATGCGCGTCACCCGTGACGCGCATCGCCGTCAAACAGCCGATCTGGACGCTTGGAGACAGTGCCTACGACATCCTTGACTGGCACGACTTCCTGCTGGAAACAGGAGTCGTGCCGATCGCCCCGTACAATCCACGAAACACCACTGATCCGCTCGATATCGAATACCGCGTCGAAAACCGAATCAGCGAATTCACCGAGGATGTGACGCTCAAGCGTTCGACTGTCGCTGAGACCTACAAGCGTCGAACGCAGGTTGAACGAACGTTTGAAGCGTGTTCAGACTGCGGCCTCAGGACGCTTCGCGCCCGAGGCCGCGTCCATGCGCGGGTACAAGCGTATCTTGGACTGTGCCTCCGAGTGATCGTCGCCATCACGAACTACGAACAGGATGAAAATCCGGGTCGAACCAAGCTCGTGGCATGAGATGAGTTGTATGACACCCTCTTCGTTACCAAGCACAGCCTAGCCTCGCCGATATCATCCATTTTCAATAGAGCACTCTGAAAGAGTGTCATGAATGTGGTAATAGTTGCTGGTCGCTTCAAGCGCGGCTTTGGACCCAGCGTACTGCTGGGCAGAGTAATCGAGATTCACGCTTTCGACGCGAACCTCTTCGACGATCTCACCGTTTTTGTTCAATACTGCGATTTGTGAGTACCGCTTGTGTATATCGATTCTAATGAACATTGGACTCACCTTGGAACGCCGGTGCGTGAAACAGAGATTCACCTATACAGGCTTTCCCGACTGCCGCTTTAGTGCCTAGCGTAACTTCTGAAGGTATCCACCAAGGTGCTCGTCGATCCACGAGACTGCGAAACTCAGTTGAGTCGTAAGTTGCTTAAAGAGCTCAGTGAGGAGAGCGCGGTATTCTGCCGCGCTCTCCACGATCAACGGCGATGCTTCCCATTTGAGGCTCTTCCAGACCTGTTCGATTGGGTTGAGATCAGGCGAGCCAACTGGGAGAAACACGAGATCAATGCCCAGTTGGTGGGCTCGCCTACGCGTGTACTCACACACGTGCGACGAGAAGTTGTCCAAGACGAGCAGAATCCGCTGGCCCGGATTCTGCTCGCGGATCCCTTCGAAACAGCCACAGATCCGTTCTTTCTCTTGATTAGCCGGAAACTGAATGACACTCTCACCGGAGAGTGCGTAGAACCCGACCGCTGGTTCGTCTAACTTCACCAGCGGTCGGGTGATATATGGGTCATCCACGGTGTAGAGCCGCTGAGAGTTGTCCCACGGTTGGAGATGCGACGTGTCGAGAAATCCAAGGATAGTTCCGCCATCCGTACGGATTTCCTTGTCAACAACCCACCCTTCTTCCTCATCTCCCTCGCGTTGGTTGTGCGGCTCATCAGTCCCCTCATCGAACGCGTCGGCGACGCGTTCGTCGAGAATCTCTTCGGCGTTCTCCGGGCGTGATGGATGCTTCGTCCGTGGAATTGCGTAGGAAAGACCGAGATCTTCGAGGAATGTACTCAGGTAGACCGGATGAAATTCTACGTCGAATTCTTCGTTGATGAGATGCTGAATTTCCTGTTTCTTCCACGGCTGTCCGTCACGAAGTAGTTCCAAGAGGAGTTCTCGTTGGTCCTCGCCGAGCTTCGGGGGCCTGCCGCCCCCGAAGTTCGGCATCAGCAGTCCAAGACCGCCTTTATTCCATCGTCGAGCCCAGCGCGTTCCTGTCGCGGAGGACCTGCCGACGTCATCGGCAGCGTCCTCCAGTGTTGCTCCCTTGTAGACTCGTTTGATGAAGATCAGCCGCTCAGTGAGTTTCTCATCAGTAGATTCCGCAAGAAGTCGGTCGAGATCGTCCTCACTGAGGTGACGGACGATCTCTTTGCGGCGATCTCCAGACATACTCTCATATCAGATGTTACCTTCATAACTTCCCCTGACCACTATGGCGGCAGTCGGGCTGTGACGTCCAGGACTCGGCTTCCTACGCACTCAGACCAGTCAGCACGTGCTCTCGGGCACGGAATAGAGCTCGGTCTCTTGGGTCCCATACTTGTTTCACGCTCTCATGGGATAGCAGAATTTCCATCAAGTCAGCAGAAGTCTCGTAGTAACATGGATGGGTGGATTATGGGATCGGTATCGAGTCACAACGGGGAGGTAGGATCTTCGCCTGGGTCGTGCCCTCGTATCCGCTTCAGCTCCCTGAAACCACGCCTCCCGAGTCGAACTCCTGGACTCCCGAGCAAGGAGAACAGGGCCAGCCCACCGAGTTTCAGCCGGTCGTTCGGCGAGTAGTACGCTGCCCGGAGAAAGGAGAGTGGCGCCTTCGGCGACCACACGCGTTCTTCGAGCTCTCGTGAACCCTGAAGCCAGTGGGTGTGCTCGAGCACCGTCCGGCGGAGTACGGGTGGATACTGGTCGTACACCTCAGCGTACTGGTTGATCACCCGAAATCTGCCTTCGACGTTCTGCAAGGACGCACCGAGAGAGTCGTCGGAATCCATCCGTCGTTCGACGAGAGGTTCGTCGACGTAGTCGAACTCCGTGCGAAGGGCGAGCTCGATTTTCATTCCCAGATCGTCCGCCGCGTGACAGTTGCGGAGCGGCATGATTCGATCGAGCACCTGTCGATCGATCAGCATCGTACAGGTGTAGCAGGCGTCGGGAAACCCTTTGTCGATCCGTAGCATCTCATCGAGGACGGAACCGTGGGTCCCCGGCTCCGGAAGCACGACCTCGCCTTTTTCGTGGGGCCAGGAGCCCCGGTAGTGAGGCCGATAGCCGGAATAGACGACGCCGACGGATTCCGAAAACATGGGGAGCTGTTTGGCTATCTTCTCCGGATGGAGCAGGTCGTCGTCGTCGAGAAATTGAATATACAAGCCGTCGGCGTGCGTTACACCGACGTTGCGTGCGGCATGTGCATCAGAACGTCCCGCGAGCGGGACGTACGAAACCGCCGGATACTGTTCGACGAGGGTGCGCGCGTGTCCATCCCCCGAGCCGTCGACGACGATGACTTCTATCGATTCGTGGGTCTGCTTGAGGGCGCTCTCGATGGCGTCTTCGAGGAGGTCGTTCCGATAATAGGTCGTGATAACGATCGAGACGTCGGCCCCGCCGCCTGTCATGCTAAAAGTAGTACCCCGTGATGGGCCTTATAGCCCAGGGGGAGAGCGGCCTGAGTAACTGAAAATTGACCTACCGATTTATTCGCAACACCCTCGTCTAGTGTTCTCGATGTCGCTCTCCAATCTCGTTATCGCCCTTCTCGCTGGGATCGTACAGGGGGTCGTCGAATGGCTTCCCGTCTCGAGTCAGGGAAACCTCTCGCTCTTTCTGACGATAGTCGGGATGAGCCCCGACGTCGCCCTCCAGCTCGCGCTCTTCTTACAACTCGGGACGACCGTCTCCTCCGCTCTCTATTACCGGGAGGACATCGCTGAGGCCTTCAATGCGACCCCAACGTGGCGACCGCGAACGGCGTTCGACGGTCCGAACGCCGTCACTTCGTTCGTAGTCGTCGCCTGTTTTGCGACGGGGCTCGTCGGGATACCGCTGTATCTCACGGCCGTAGACGTCGCGAGCGAACTCTCCGGTGGCCTCTTTATCGCTCTCATCGGCGTCTTGCTGATCCTGACGGGAGTTCTCCAGCTCACGTCCCAATCCGTCGATTTCGCGACGAAGTCGCATCCGACATTCGGTGACGCCATCATCGTGGGTGCGCTGCAGGGTCTCGCAATTCTCCCCGGCGTCTCCCGCTCCGGCGTGACGACGAGCAGGCTCATTTTTCGGTCTCACGACGCGCCATCGGCGTTCAGACTCTCGTTCTTGCTCTCGATCCCTGCAGGGATCGGTGCGGGGATACTGACGGTGTTCGCCGCGGGTGGGTTACCGGGTATCTCGTTCGTCGCTGCCGTCATCGCGCTGTTTGCGAGCGCGGTCGTCGGCTACGCGACAATCGGTGCGCTCATGCGGATCGTCGAGTCAGTTCCGTTTTGGGCGGTCTGTTTCGGTCTCGGTGGGCTCGCTATTCTCGGTGGTGGACTCGTTTCAGCAATATGATTGGAATCGGGCCCCGGGGCAACGTTCAAGCACTCCCCTCCTCCGATCCTTCGTCCGTGGACGTTTCGACTGCATCGTGTTTCGACGCTGCTCGATTCCGTAACAGGGAGAGCGCGTCGAATAGCACGCTTTTGAGTTCCATTCTAACGAGCCACACGTCGAGGAGGAACGATTGCCGTTCGATGTACTGGAGGTCGTAGTGTAACTTGGCTTCGGCGTCCGTGCTGTCGACGCCGTTAATCTGTGCGAGTCCCGTCAGTCCGGGTTTCACGAACCACCGTTGTTGCCACTCCTCAACTTCGCGCTCGAGCAGCCGTTCCTCCTCGATCCAGGCCGCTCGCGGACCGACGGCGCTCATCTCCCCCCGGAAGATCGACCACAATTGCGGGATTTCGTCCATGTGGGATTTCCGAAGCAAGCGGCCGGTCGACGTAATTCGGTCGTTCTCTTCGTCAGTTTCCGGTTTTGCATCCTCACTGCCGAGAAACATCGTACGAAATTTGGGCAGTTGAAACGTGGTTCCGAGTAAGCCGGTTCGTCGCTGCGTGTATAGCACGGGTCCCGAGTTCTCCATCTTAATCCCGAGGATGATGATCGCAATAAGAGGCGCCAGCGTGACCAGCCCGACTGTCGCGAACACGACATCGAACGCCCGTTTCAGTGCCCATTGTTGCCACGTGAACGGGTCGAAGTTAACAGCGGCCCACTTTCTATGCGTATGCGAAGAGATGACTTTTGAGGCGTGGTCAGGATGAACGACGGCTTCAATGTTACGTCGCCGACACGCCCGTAGCGTTCCGAAAAACCGATGGCGATCAGCGTCCCGAAACGCGAGGACGACACAACCGACGTTTCGGTCGACGAGCACGCGTTCGAACTCCTCGAGTTCGCGGACTCGCCCCCCGACAGGGCCATCGGTCTGTTCCACCTCGGGGTTACCAGTCTGCTCCATCTGGAGGACGACGCCGCCGTTCGTTCGAATTTCACGCGCGTTCCCAAATTCGTCCAATGCGTCTTCGAGCCGGTCCTGATCGTCACCGACGATGGCGACGGGCTCCTGTCCCGACAAATCGTATACGTTCCACTGACGCATCTCCATTACGGTACACCTCCGGAAATGGGCGAACGGGGCGGTACTGCGGTCGAGAGGGATGTGGAGTGGAGTTTTTGGCACGTCTGGGTCGGCTCATGCTTTTCATCAGTAGTGATTCTCCGCTCTCTCCCCGTAGCTCCGTACAGCGTGACAATCACGAATAACGATGCACTGCGCCAGTACTCCTGTGATAGTGACGATGACATGGCTATCGCTCCCCTTTCTCCTTACCGATACTCGGGAGAATCGGCTCGGAGAACTTGTGTGCGTCCTGGATCGGCCTCGGCGTATTAAGAGTAGAAGTCGTTACATCGGGTACTGTCTAGTTGAGCTAGTTTGAGGAACGAGCAGGTGTCACCGTCTAGTTTAGCACTTCCACTGGCGTCTGTCCATTGAATGATTAATGCGGCGCTGTGTGTTATAGTAGTGTACAAACTGTTCAAGGAATTCTCTGACGCTTGATCGACTGTCGACCCATGAGTTATGAAAGCGGTCAACGCGCATCTTGAGGGTGTGAAACCACTTTTCGGTACGGTTTCGGTCGACATAGTCGAGCTGACCGCTCAATCCTAATCGGGAATGGGCAGTCAGATATCCATAGCTATCGACGAGAAGCACTGTGTCGTCAAGATCGTCTTTCTCGGTCAATCGATGCAGGAACGCAGCGGCTGGATCGGTGCCTCGCCGTCCGAACACTGCGACATCAAGGATTAGCCGTGAGTCTAGGTCTATTGCAGCGCATACCCAAGGCCAGCTACCGTTAATCTTGATAGCGGTCTCATCAATCGCGACTGCGACGGCTTCGCCGTCGATGGGTCTAGTACGCTGTCAGTCAGCTGATGTTCCCAGTGCCAGATCGATTGGTGAGTGCGCTCTACGCCAACCAAGCGAAGAATTGCTTGTGTCTCTCGAAGGGAACAACCGGTCGCGTGGAGGCGGACGCCCTGACGGATGTCGCCGTTCGCTCACGCTCCCAAACTTCATCAGACTCCGCCGCGTAGCTCTCGCTGAGCAGGTCTGCGAGCATTCTAGCCAATTCACTCAGCAACCTGCTCACTTCTCAAACTGGCTCAACTAGTGTTGCTTCAACCGTTAGCTGATGAGCCAAAACCGGCAAGCGAGACCAGTCTTTCACTCATCGGTTGAGCCTTGAAGCAACACTAGACAGTGCCATCGGCACCAATGTGACCGTTGTCGGGTGTATTACGGGGACCGGCTCGACGATCGAGCGACTCGTCCTGTTCACTTCCGCGCTCTTGCACACTCGAGTCGGGGGACTTCTCACTGTAGCTATTCGGGCGGGTCATTGATCATCACGATAGCTTCGCCGTCAACGAGTGTTGTTGTCCGATCTTCGGCATCGATTGTCGTCGAGAGACGGTACTGCTCGTCAGCTATGATTTCTCGAACTTCGACTGTTCCGCTCACACGATCCCCGATTCGCACCGGGTCACGGAATTTCAGATTTTGTGAGAGATAGACCGTCAAACCAGGGAGGCGGGCAAGTGCGGCGCTGATAAGCCCGGCAACGAGAGTTCTGTGAACGATCCGTCCGTCGAACCGTGTCTCGGTGGCGTACTCGTCGTCGAGATGCAGGCGGTTAGTATCGCCCGTTACTTGGACGAACGTCTGGACGTCTTTTTCGTCAAGGACTTTCGAAAAGGTGCCGTATCGCCGACCACGATTTCCTCGGGTTCCTCGACGGATCGTTCGAACGTCCAATCGTACTGTTCAAAGCCGATGGAGTCGATATCCGCCGGTTGATTCTCTCGGATCGAACTGTTGAGTAGTGATGATATAAGTGCTTTATTTCCACGGAGCTCTTTATCACCGATGTTCCCACTCTTGTCCATGTGTTCGTGGACATACGTTTTCGTAAGTAGCGTTCAATCTTGTTTCTTGTTGCTTTGAAGAACTTAATGAAGAAGGCAACTAGTCATTAGTGAGCAGATTAGGCAGTAAGGGCGGTAAAAAGGAGGTCCGCCTGGCGAAATGGCTCATCGCACCGGAAAAGTTTATCATACAACCGTTCCGTATCGTGTTGTTGTGTTGTGTGGTCTCAATGTTCATAGTAAAATGCAGCACCTGCCAGGAGGCGAGTTCTTTCGGAGACTATACTGAAGCCAATGGCTGGCGGCGTAAGCATACTACTGATGGGCACCTTGTCGAAATAATCTACAAGTCCGACAGGGTGTACGTCAAACGCTGACTCCTTCGACACCGGCGCACCGTGGTATGTGGTCGTTTTCAGTAGCTTTACCATATGGTATTACCAAAGGTTACTCCTCGCTCGTTTCAGTGCTCTGGCAACCCCTCGAGGAGTTCCCGGGTAGCTGTCCGGACGGCTGCGTCGATTTCCGTCGTTGGCTCCCAATTGAATGCAGAGAGCTTCTCGATCGAGACCCACATTTTTGACACGTCGTCAGTCCAGCCCCGATCGCCGCCCGTATACTCGTATTCCGGATCTAAGCCCATTTCTTCGGCGACGATATCCGCGATCTGGGTCACAGAGGTTGTCGTTCGTGTACCGAGGTTGACGGAGATCGTGGGCTCGCTCGCTGGACGTGTAGTCCTGCATCAATGCAATCATCAATATGCATGAAAGACTTCGCTTGACGGCCGTTTCCGAAGATCGCCAGGATCGTCTCCTGCTGTTTCTCGGTCAAATCGGATAGCCCGACGTCTGAAGCCGACTGGCGCTCCGATTGCGAGTCGTCGTCCTCGGTGCTTACGTCGGGACCGTGATCGTGGTCGACCGCCCCTTCGTGGTAGATCATAGCGTCATCGTTCGATTCGGATTCGATTTCATCGTGGATCGCGTCGTTGTCGATCCCGTCGGTCACAGAGGGAGGAGCGGAATTCACCTCCGACACATCGTCGTCCCCCTCCGGCTCGTCGTCGCGGTCGATCGACGGCTCGTGCTCCGGTCCTGTTTTCTCGGTCGTCATCGTTTTTTCGTCGGCCGTTTCCTCGTCGTCTTCTATTTCCGGGTCGCCGTACTCATTGAGCACGCGCTCGACGAGATCAGTCGTCGCGAAGCTAATCTCCTCAGCGAGCTCCTCCATGGATGTGCCGGGCCGCTGTTCTGCGGTATCCAGAATCTGTTTGTGGAGGACTGCTCGTGGAACAATGCGATCAGTATCGGTACGCCCCTCAGTGGTTGCAGTATTGTTCATATGTCTCCTCCTACCTATGTAACGTACACTGAGGTACTATCTACCGGTTCTTATACGTTTTTCAGTAGGATGATAATTACACTTGCTCCGATTACTCTAGTGATGAATAGAAGCGTCGGAAGATTGCTGATTTACGATAGTACTTCCAAGTATCAGCAGCCGTTATGACAGTGGGAGGGCCGTCTGCGAGCGATGTCATCACCTAGTACGAGGGAAAGGACCCTCTCACAGCGTCGTTCGTCAAAAATACTCTGCTCGATTCCACGTATTCGGTTGCCCATTATCCGATAAATTCCAATTTTTCGGTGAACCGGTTGACACGGTCGCGATATATTGTGGTTGTATTTGCCAGCAGGCAGTTTAAATTGCTAACGTAAACGAAATAGATGCTTCTACGCTCTCCGGCCGGTCCGTCTCCTGCTGCGAAAAGCGGACTAAAACTAATTACTACCGGTGCTATACACCAGTACTTATGTAAATAGATCCGTTCGCCCTATTCCTCTCCGACTGAACGATTTTGTGCCTAACGACCGGTGCTGACGAACACTACTAAAACCAAGTCTGTAACCGGCTAGCGCGTGGCTACACGTCCAGTAGAATGGCCGGACATCGGACCTCGAGTGGGCAGGCAGACAGAGATCGATCACGCGTCATTCGACTGGGAACCAGCCACTGTCGCCCTCGGTTCTCTCGGCGTTGACATTCGCGAGAGCGAATTTCTCGTGTCACCTATCAAAATACTTGGTTTCTATAGCTGTAGACTATAGTAGCTCATTAGTAATATAGATCAGTTAATTCTGGACGGAGGTAGTATTGTGTATTTAATACAATCTCAGGGCCTCGAGATCGTTAGATCTCACTGAAGAAATTCCGATAAAGGTGCCGTATTTCTATGTAAGCCGGATGAAAATAGGCTGAGGACGAGTTCAATAATACTAGATGATGCTAAGATACACTATTTATTATAATCTACCGGCAAACTTGATTAAATTGGAGTAATTTACGCTATAGGTAGACAAATATACAAATATCGAGGGGTAAAAGATCAAATATTACGTATTCTAGACATCAAATCCACAAATTATATTGTATATTCTGCCCATTTCTGCAATATAACATTATAAATAGATGATTATTTTGTTTAGTTCGAAGTACTAGCGCGGATATGTCCTATTCAAATGATATGGAATTCTAATATCTCAAAATGGTGCATGTCGAGCACCACGGGCGATTCCACCTCACGCTATTGGTCCCGGCCGAGTGGATCAGCTGACGATCAACAGGATGGGACAATGGGGGAAAGACGGTATCAGTATGAGTTTGAACAGGACCCTAGTTTCGATCGTTGACACTCGAGATCTGTTGGTCCGAAAGAAACTATTTACACGGGCGTATCGACGAGGAGTAGAATTCGGCTGGTATATCGTCAATTAGAGTGATAAGACCGTCGACGACTACCAAGAGGCCCGTTCTTGAGGAAACGGACCATGTCCGAATACTCCGCGATCGTCTTGGCTGCCGGAGAGGGGACCCGCCTTCGACCGCTCACTCAGAACCGCCCCAAACCAATGCTCCCTGCGGCGACAAAACCGATCCTCGAACACGTCTTCGACCAACTCATTGATGCCGGAATCTCCAAATTCGTCGTCGTCGTCGGCTACCGTTGCGACCGCGTCCAGTCGTACTTCGGATCCACGTATCGGAACGTCCCAATCACCTACGTCACCCAGAAAAAACAACTTGGGACCGGCCACGCGGTGCTCGCGGCGGAATCAGAAGTGGATGATACCTGTCTGGTGATCAACGGGGACCAGATCGTCGACAGTCGAATCGTCGCCGACACCATAGCGCGGCACGATTCGGCCGCCGCTGCGACGATCGCGTTATTGCAGCGTCCGAACGTCGAACCCTACGGTGGTGTCCGCATCGGTGAGGACGATGTCGCGACGGAGATCGTCGAGAATCCGCGCGACGGGTACGGCTACTACCTCAATGCAGGCGTCTACATGCTTGAGCCTGCCGCATTCGATGCCGTTCGATCCGCGGAACCGTCGTTCGGCGAGCACCACCTCTTCGAAGGGCTGTCAAAGCTTATCGACTCGGGAGAGACCGTACGCGGGACCGTCTCCGAGGGACTATGGGTCGACGCGACGTATCCCTGGGATCTCCTCGACGTCTCGTTCGAACTGTTCGATAGGGGAGTCGTCACTAGTAGTCCCGTAATCAGCGGTCGCGAGACGACTGTTCACGACGAAGCGATAATACGCGATCCCATCATACTAGACCAAGACTGTGCGATCGGCCCGGACGCGGTCGTCGGCCCCTACGTCTGTCTCGGCGAAAACACAACGGTCGGCGCCAACGCCGTCCTCGAGCGAAGCGTCGTCGACGACGATACGACGATCGGTGCCAACGCGACCGTCGTCGACTGCGTCACCGGAACCGGCGTCGAGATCGGCCCGGGATCGACGATTCCGGGCGGTCCGGGCGACGTCCGCGTCGGCGACACCGTCTACGAGGACGAAGCCCTCGGCGCCGTGCTGGCCGACCGCGTCACCGACCGGGGCGGAGTCACGTACGTCCCGGGCGCGCTCGTCGGCCCGGAGACGGAGATCCAGAGCGGAGCGACGATCCGTGGGACGCTGGCGGGCGGCACGGAGGTGCGATCCTGATGTGTGGCATTATCGGCTACGCGGGCGCCCAGGCCGACCGTCCGGTCCTCGAGGTGCTCTCGAACGGGCTCTCGCGGCTCGAGTACCGTGGCTACGACTCGGCCGGAATCGCGGTCGCTCCGGAGATGTCGGTCTACAAGCGCAAGGGTGACCTCGACGTTCTCGAGGAGCAGCTTCCCGACGCGCCCGTCGGTGCTCTGGCCGGGATCGGACACACCCGCTGGAGCACCCACGGGCCGCCCTCCGACGAGAACGCCCACCCCCACACCGACTGCGAGGACGGCGTCGCGGTCGTCCACAACGGGATCATCGAGAACTACCGGGAGCTGCGCGACGACCTCGAAGCCGCGGGCCACGAGTTCGACAGCGAGACCGACACCGAGGTCGTTCCCCACCTGATCGAGGCGGCACTCGAGCAGGGCGCCGACGCCGATTCCGCGTTTCGCCAGGCGATCGGACGACTCGAGGGGAGCTACGCCGTGGCTGCGGTGTTTCGCGGCCGTGAGGAGGTGTACGCGACGCGACGCCAGTCCCCGCTCGTGCTCGGCGTCGACGACGGCTGTGCCCTGCTGGCCAGCGACGTGCCCGCCTTCCTCGAGTACACCGACGAGGTCGTCTACCTCGAGGACGGGCAGTTCGCGACGATCAGACCCAGCGGGATCGAGGTTCGGGACCAGCGGGGCGCGCTCGTCGACGTCTCGGTCGAGACCGTCGACTGGGACCCGGAAGACGCGGGCAAGAGCGGCTACGACCACTACATGCGCAAGGAGATCTACGAGCAGCCCCGCGCGCTCCGGGAGTGTCTCCGCGGCCGTCCCCAGCCGTTCGAGGAGGCGATCTCGATCGAGGAGCTCGAGGAGCTTCCGCGACCAACGGAGGTGCAGTTCGTCGCCTGTGGAACGTCGTACCACGCGTCGCTGTACGCCACCCGGCTGTTCCGTGAGCACGGCGTTCGCGCAACCGCTTTCCTCGCCAGCGAGTACGACATCGAGACCGTGCCGGTCGACGAGGGGACGCTGGTCGTCGGCGTCACCCAGAGCGGGGAGACCGCCGACACCCTGCGCGCGCTTCGGACGGCCAACGGCGTCGGCGCACGAACCCTCGCCGTAACGAACGTCGTCGGGAGTTCGGCCGCGCGGGAAACCGACCACACGATGTACATCCGGGCCGGTCCGGAGATCGGTGTCGCCGCGACCAAGACCTTCGTGAGCCAGCAGGTCGCGCTGGCAATGCTCTCGAGCGCGCTTACCGGCGACTGCTCCCGGGAGTTCGTGGAGTCGCTTCGGGCGTTACCCGATCAGATTCAGTCGATCCTCGACGGTTCCCGAGCGGAGGAGATCGCCGAGGAGTACGTTCACGCGGACGCGTACTTCTTCATCGGTCGCGGGTACGCCACGCCGGTCGCGCTCGAGGGCGCCCTGAAGATGAAAGAGATCACGTACAGACACGCCGAGGGGTTCGCCGCCGGCGAGCTGAAACACGGTCCGCTCGCGCTCGTCACCGAGCGGACGCCGGTGTTCGCGCTGGTCACCGGTGATTCGAACACCGAGCGGATGCTCGGTAACGTCAAAGAGGTCGAAGCCCGCGGGGCGCCGGTGGTCGCCGTCACCGACGATCCAGGTCTCATCGAAGCCCACGCCGAACACGTCCTCCGGGTCCCCGAAACCCACTGGCGGTTCTTCCCGATCCTGGCGAACGTCCAGCTCCAGCTGCTGGCTTACTGGGTCGCACACCGCCTCGGGCGGTCGATCGACAAACCCCGAAACCTCGCGAAAAGTGTCACCGTCGAGTAGTCCTACTCCGTGACGTCCTCGTCGACGCTCGCGCGGCGGCGCAGCCACTCGAGACCCAGCGCGCCGCTGACGACGCCGACGCCCGCCGTGAAGCCGGGCATCTCATCGGCCTCGTCGCTATCGGCCGTCCCGTCGTCCTCGTCGCCGTTCTGGTCCGCCGCGGAACTGTTCTCGTCGACGTCCCGGGCTCCGTCGTTCGAGTCCTCGGCCGTCGATCCGTCGTTGCCGGGATCGTCGGTTTCGTTGTCGCCGTCGTCGGTCGAGTTCGCCTCGCTCCCTGCTTCCTCGCCGGCGTAGCCGTCGTCCTCGCCGTCGGTTCCGGAGCTATCGTCGTCCCGATTCCCCTCGCTCGATCCGCCAGCGTCGGAGTCGTCCGTCGTTCCGTCCGACCCGTCGTTCGGGTCGTCGCCGGGGTCGGTCCCGTCTCCGGACTCGCTTCCCTCCTCGAGACCGTCGTCCTCGGCGTCGTCGCTCGAGCTCCCGTCCTCGGGGTCGCTTCCCGCCTCGTCGGGTTCGGAATCGGCCTCGTCGCTCCCTTCCGGCTCGCTCCCGGAGTCGTCGGTATCGTCCGTTTCGGAATTGCCGTCCGACTCGTCCTCGGAATCGGAGTCGTCGGACTCCTCTTCGGCATCGTCCTCCGGTTCGTTGTCGGCACCCTCGTCCTCGGACTCGCCGTCCTCCGAATCCTCGTCCCCATCGGTCGCCTCGCCGTCGCCCGCCCGGATCGCCACCAGCCGCTCGCCGTCCTCGTCTCCGCTCGCCGAGGCGTAGACCGTGTCCTCGCTCGCGGCGTACCACTCGGACAGGTCGCCGATGTCGAGGTCGGCGTGGGTGAACGTCCACTGCTCGGTCCCGTCCTCGAGGTCGAACCCGTACAGCGCGTCGACCGTTTCGTCGCCCGGGTAGTAGGGGACGATGACCGTCTCGCCGACGATTACGGGACGGCGCCAGGCGTCGGTTCCGCCGCCTTCGCTCCAGCTCTCGGGCTCTCCGGGGACTGCGCTCGAGAACTCGTGTCGGTCCGTCGTCACCCGCGTCTCGTCGGTCATCGCCGGCGGGAACCTGTAGCTGAGTCGTTCGCGCTCCGTCCCGGTTTCGGCGTCCAGCACGGGGTAGGTTTCCCCGTCGCCGATCGAGCCGGTGTACACCCGGTCCTCGGTCGCCATCACGTAGCCGTGGGGGTCCCACCGCCACTGCTCCCAGTAGGTCCAGCTGGTCTCGCCGGTCGCCGCGTCGAACGCGGCGAACCCCGCGGTGCCCTCGTGGCCGGTGCCCTCGCCGACGGCCGCATAGACGGTCCCGTCCGTGACCGCGACGGGCAGCGCCGCGAACCCGACGTCGGCGTCCTCGACGTCCGCGGCCGCGTCGGCGTCCGTCCGCTCGAGGACGACCTCCTCCCGTCGCCAGATCGTCTCCCCGTCGGCTGCGTCGATCGCGAGCAACTCGCCGTCCGCGACGAGGTAGACGGCGTCGTCGACGACGGTGGGAGCCGTCGACTCGCCGTCGAGGGACGTCGTCCACCGCGGGTCGCCGCTGGCGGCCGCGAGCGCCGTGAGCTGCCCGCCGCCGACGTAGACGGTGTCCCCGGCGACGGCCGGAACGCCGGCGGCGTCGATCCCGTCGGCGGTCCACCGCACCGAGCCGTCCGCGTCCTCGAGCGCGTGGAGCTCGCTCCCGGTCCGGAGGTAGACCGCGTCGCCGACGGCCGCGAGATCGCCCGTCCGGTCGTAGCTCCAGGCTATCGTCTCGGGTTCGGGAAACGCGCCGTCCGCGGGAACGAATCCCGTGTTGCCCGCGTTCCCGCGGGAGGACGACCATCCTTGCTCCGCTTCGGCGGTCGTTCCATCGACGGTCGCTGTCCCGGACTCAGCCCCTGCGGTTCCGACGGCGGTCAGCGCGGCCCCCGCCGCGAGCGCTACACCGGTCGAAAGTACGGATCGACGGCGCCAGTGTGCCATACTCACTCTCTCTTCGGCGTCGGGCATTGCTATCCGGTTGCTACCGGAGAATTTGTTCTATACACAACTGTTCTAAACAATTGTATCGTCGAATATTGACTCAATATACTGCCGATCGATACGAAGCCGTGATTCGGAGCTGTCGCGATCGTTCCGTCGTCTCTACGGGTAGTAACGATCCACTAACTTCTCGAAATAATCCCAGTACGGGCGCCCGGCGAGGGGACAGAATTCGTCGTGAGCTACGGCCTTCGAGCGTCCGCTGTCTACGACTCCGCCCTCCGGGGCGGTTCCAGCCGGCGCTCGACCGCCTCGAGGACGCGCCCGAGGACGTCGGGATCGTCGCTGGGACGGCCGACACTGACCGCGTCGGCGCCGTAGTCGGCGTACTCCCGGACGGTTTCGTCGTCGCGGACGCCGTTGTTCGCGATCACGCACAGCTCGGTCGCCGCGGCGACCTCGGCGATCACCGACTCGGTGTCCATCGCGTCGACGTGGACGAACGCCGCGCCCGCGTCCTCGAGTTCGGCCGCGAGAACGGGCAGGTCGACCCCCGGGACCTCCGCGCGGACTTTGACTCCGACGACTGCCCCTGTCTCGGCCGCGCGGGCGACGTACTCGCTGAGCCGTTCGCCGTCCCGCAACAGCGTCTCGCCGCAGCCGACGGCACAGAGCTCGTCCTGGCGACAGTGGGCGTTGACCTCGAGGACGGCGTTCCGGTCCCGACAGACTCGGGCCGCGTCGACGACCGGGCCGGGTGTTGCGCTGCGGACGTTGAACCCCGGACGGATCGGGACGTCCTCGAGTGCGGCCAGCTGCGCGTCGACGAACGCGAGCGGATCCTCGGGGAGGAACTCGGTCCGATCGCGGTCCCGGACCATCTCCCGGGCCGCAGCTCTCGACTCCGGGTCGAGGGCGATCCCGCCGAGGAACGCGGCGCCCGCGTAGTCGGCCCCGGCGCGGGCCCAGTCGGCGTCGGCCTCGCCGCTGAGACTCGCCAGCGCGAGCGGGGGTTCGAACATCTCAGCGCACCCGCCCGAGGGCGTCCGCGACCGCGCCGAGGACGCGCTCGGCGTCGGCCGGCTCGTCGATTCGGATGTCGGTTCGGACCGTCGGCGCCTCGAAGCTCGTCCCGTCGTCCTCGTCGAGCACGAACGCGTCGGCGAAGGGGTAGGCCCCGGGAAGCCCCGGTGTCCCGGGCTCGTAGCCGACCGCGTCCATCAGCTCCGCGGCGGGCCCCGAGAACGCCTCGTCGCCGAGGAAGGGTGAGACGGCGACGACGGTCGTCTCCGCGAGCGCGTCGGCGATCCCCGGTACCGCCAGCATCGGGCCGACGCTGGTGACGGGGTTCGAGGGGCCGACGACGACGGGGTCGGACAGGGCCTCGAGGACGCCGGGGGCGGGGGCGGCGCTCTCGGCGCCGCGGAACTCGACGTCCTCGACGGTCGGCTCGCCGCGCTCGGCGATCCAGTACTCCTGGAAGTGCATCGGGCCCTCGGGGGTGTGGACGATACTCGCGACAGGGTCGTCGCTCATCGGCAGGAGGTCGAACGCCAGATCGAAGGCGTCGGCGAGCGTTTCGGTCGCCTCGCTCAGCGAGTCGCCCCGATCGAGGAGGCTCGTCCTGGTGATGTGGACGGCCCGATCGCGGTCGCCGATCGTCATGAACTCCGCGACCCCCGAGAACCGACGCCAGTTCGCGAGCTCCCGGCCCGCAGTCTGTCGGTCGGCGGCGAGGTACTGCGGGCCCGTCGGCAGCCCCGCGGCGTCGGCGAGCGCGAACAGCTCGGCGTTGGTCTCGTGGGTGTCGTCCTCGATCCCCCACCACGTCTCGCGGTCGAGGACGTCCCCGCCCTGGAAGAGGACGGTGTCGACGTCTGGCGAGACGAACAGTCCCCCGAGCTCGATGTCGTCGCCGGTGTTGGCGACGACCGTCGTCTCCGCCGGCGAGAACGCGGCCTCGAGGCCGTCGAGCAGCTTCGGCGTCCCGGTCCCCCCGGAGAGAAACGTGACCATACACGGGAGTCTCGAGCGAGGACGCCAAATGCGTTGCGACCCCGCCGTGGTCAGAGGCGTGCAGATGCCATCGAACAGCTCACAGGTTCCCCTGCGAGAACGGTAATCACGGGCAGAACAGATAACGGAGTAGCAAGTGACCGCAATGGCAGCTGTCAAAAGTTGTGTGCTGAGCAGAGAGGATAGATTCAGCACAGCGAGGTTACGATCTTTATCGAATCGTCAGCTCGGTTTCGGTCCCCATCGAAGGACTGCCGGAGATGATGCAAGCGAACTTTACCGATCAGTCGATACCTGTTCGTCGGCGAGAAACTCACGGATCTGGTCGGCCAGCGGCTCCGGCGCGATCGTAGGGGCCAGATGGCCGACGTCGGCGATCTCGCGCACCTCGGCGCTGGGCACGTGCTCGGCCACGGAGGTCACACCGGCATGTAGTATGGGCCCTGATCGGGTTCCTTTCAAGAGGAGCACCGGCTCCGTGATCGTGGCGAGGCTCGATGGGTCGGTTGGGCGCTCTTCGGTCTGCTCGACCCCTTTGAGAAGCAGCGGGACGGACGGTGCCAATTTCTCGAACTCGTTCGATTCCGCCATGGCGGCCATTTCCTCGTCGGTTGCAACGCCCTCGAGGAACCCTCGGGCTGCATCGGACAGGTCACCTTCTGCAGCAACCGTGGCCATCCGTTCGAACAGTTCGCCGAACTCTGCGATCTCCTCCTCGTCGAGTGCCTCGTACATGAACGGCTCGTGGACGATTACGGAGTTGACCGCTGTGGCGTGCTGTGCCGCACCAAGGACCAGGATACCGCTGCCTGACTCTCCCACGAGAGTTACGGATTCACCGATGCTCTCGGCGAACGCAACGACGTCCTGTACGTGCCGCTCGGTCGATTGATCGGGGTGATCCTCGCTCGACCCGCGGCCTCGAAGGCTCATCGTGTAGCAGGTAAACTGCTCGTCCAGGAACGGCACGACGGGGTTCCATGTGGCTTCGTCGCCCAGCGGGCTGGGTACGAACACCAGCGCCGGTCCCTGTCCGTACACGTGGCCAACGATCTCGGTGCCGTCGTCGGAGGTAGCTCGGTGGATCTGCTCCTCGTTCGTCGGGGTTTCTGTACTCATTGGACTACCCTCTCTCCAAACTCGATCGCGATTTTCGTTCGTTCTGCGAATGTGCCGATTTCCGTTCTATCCCAGCTGTCTGGTAGTGTTGCTTGGGCCATAGGGTAGTCCACCCCGGTTCAACTATGTGGAAAAGTCACATGGCGGCAACGGGTGACTAATTTGCACAGGCTGAACGCCAAACGATGACCGATACACACTATGTGATCAGCAGAGGATGAACGCTCTACCCGGATGTTGTGAGAAGAAGCCTGCTGCAGACAGAGGGCGTATTCGTTTCTTGTCGTTCCCCAATTTGCTATCCTTGAAATAAGCGAAGACGGACAGCACTAGTCGGTCCGTGGTTCAATGAGGCCGAGCTGTTGCATCACCCCGAGATAGTCAGCCTGCCCGTACTCTTCGGTGATTTTGCCGTCTCGTACGGTGAATACTGTCGTGCCGGCATACTGTGCCTCCACACCGGAAGCCTCCGGGAGACTGCCTAGCGGAAGCTCCCAAGAGCGGCCGGTGTGCGTTCCACCTCCCTCCCAGAGGGCGACCACGCGGTCGTCCTCAGCGATCAGCCCGTCCGTAAGCTCAAACCCCCCTTCCGGGAACCGCTCCTTGTATCCACTAATGCGTTTCTTGACTTCTTCATGTCCTTGCACCTCACCCACCAGCGGGTAGTACCACCGGATGTCGTCTGCGGCGAGTTCGTCGACGATATCGGGGTTCAGCTCGCCCCAGTACTCGGACCACCAGCGTGAGACGATCTCTTTGTTCGTTTCATGTGTCGAGGGTTCTGCCATAGACTGGATCTCCCTCATTCCCTTTGTGATCTGCCAACATAGCGTCATCTGCTGAAAAACCTGCAGGCGGCGAACAGCGAGGACGGAGCGTTCGCCTACGTCATGTTCCTCGGCATTCCTGAGGGAGAGCCGGCGACGGAGTGGGTCGAGCCGGCGAATGCTGACGGCTCAACCTTCCTATTACCATTCTTACACCTGATAGAAGCACCAGCGTTAGGTTCGTGTGTACTAACCGGCTGACTCATCGAAATCGACAGCGTTGCTACCGGTTCCAGGCCGCCTCGTCGGGATCGACCAGCCGCTCGCTGCGATCGAGCGCGGCGATGCGCTCGCGCTCGTCGTCGGTCAGTTCGATCTCGCGGGCCGCGAAGTTCTCCCGGATGTGGTCGCCGGTTCCTTTCGGGATCGGCACGACCCCCTCGCGGTCGTACTGCCAGGCCAGCGCGATCTGTACGGGGGTCGCGTCGTGGGCCTCGGCGATCTCCCGCAGTGTGTCGATCTCCGCGACCTCGGACTTCGCGATGGGACAGTACGCCACCGTCGTCACGTCTCGCTCGCGCGCGAACGAGACGAGGTCGTCCTGCTGGAGCCGCGGGTGGAGCTCGACCTGGTTGGCGAGGACGGGCGCGTCGAGGACGTCGATCGCCGCCGCCAGCAGGTCGGTCGTGAAGTTGCTGACGCCGACGTGGTCGGTCCAGCCCCGATCGCGGACCTCGTCGAAGGCGGGAAGGGTGTCCTCGGGGTCGTAGGCGCCCGTCGGCCAGTGGACGTACAGCAGGTCGACCCGATCGACCCCCAGCCGATCGAGGCTCGCCGCGGTCGTCTCGATCACGTCCTCGTGGGCGAGGTTCTCGGGGTGGACCTTCGTCGCGAGGAAGACGTCCTCGCGGGGAACGTCGCTCTCTTCGAGCGCGCGGCCCACGGCCCGTTCGTTGTCGTACATCTGGGCGGTGTCGACGTGGCGGTAGCCGGCCTCGAGCGCGGCCAGGACGGCTTCGGTACAGGCCTCGCCCTCGTGGCCCGAGGTGCCGAGTCCGGGCTGTGGAATCTCCGTCGGTGCCATGGACTCGCTACGCCGACCCGCCACTCGGGGATGCGGAAAGCGGCAAGGCGAGAGTGGAGGCGCGACGAGGGGTCCCTGAGTCGGTGCCCCACCGAAATCAGTTCGACTGAGGACGGTCGATCGAACCGCGGCTCAGGGTACCTTGATGTAGCCGTACCCCTCCGCCTGGAGCTTCGCGATCTCGCCGACCGAGGCCGGGACGACCGTCACCGCCTCGAGGGGTTCGTCCTCGTCGATCCCGTACCCCTCGAGGGAGTTCGCACACCCCTTGAACGCGACGCCGTCCTCGGCGAGCGTGCGGATTCGATCGGCGTGGTCAGTCTCGTCCTCGACGTAGAGGGTGATTGCGGCGCCGTTAACGACGAACTCGACCGCGTCGGTGTCGGTCGTCTCGTCGGCCAGCAGGTTCTCCAGGTTGTTCAGCGCCCGGTCGTGATCGGCCTCGTCGCCGCTGGTCAGGTGCAGGATCGTTCGGATCGTCGTCGCTTCGTTTTCGGTATCGCCCTCGTCTTCGGTGTCGTCCTCGTCGCTTTCCTCCGCGGTCGGTTCGGCGTCGTCCCCGCTCGTCCGTCCGACCGCGTAGCCACCGGCCGTTCCGGCCGCGACCACCGATCCGGTTCCCGCGAGGTAGCGTCGTCGGTTCATACGCGTGGGTACATGCGCAGTGATAAAAACATTGTAGAAGAGAGTCACCGTGTGCGATACGTCCGCCGACCGCTCGAGAGCGTCCTCGTCGTGAGAACGCTCCCGCTGTGAACCGAACGGGAGCGGCCGGCGGTTAGAAGGGGGCGCCCGTCACTGGTCGACGCTCCAGTCGGCGAAGCTCCCCTCGAGCAGGGTCTCGGACTGGTTTTCGACGTAGGCCTGCTGCATCGCCTCGATCGCCTCGCCGAGACCGGCGCCGCTCTCGAGTTCGTCCCGGACCCGCTCGCGTTTCCAGTCCGCCGGCGTGGTGTTCTGGCGGACCCGTCGCCGGAGCGGATAGAGGTACTTCGCGGCCTCCTCCTCGGTGAGCCCGCGGTTCGTGAGTCCGTCCTCGGCGTGGGCCAGCAGGTCCTCGTAGAGCTCGAGTCGGTCGGTCGTCTCCCGCCCGTCGTTGGTGATCCAGGTCAGTTCGGCGTCGAACCCCTCCCGCATCGCGGCGTAGAAGTTCTCCCGGGCGACCTCCCAGTCGAGTTCGACGATCGGGTGCTCGAGACGGGTCAGGCTCTCGAGCAGGCCGGCAAACGCCGCGAGAAACGAGATCGAGTCCCGGACGGTCGGCTGGGCGGCGACAGGTCGGAACTCGATGCGGGCGTTGGCGGCCGAGCGGGTCGGCCCGCCGAAGACGGGGCGAATCCAGCGCCAGTAGGTGCCGTGCTTGCGCCGAAAGTGCGAGAAGCTGTCGTCGAAGCGCTCGCCGGCCTCGACGGGCATCGGAACGATGGTGTCGTCGGCGGCGATGCGGTCGATCGCCTCGTCGACGCTCTCTAAGTCCTTCGGGAACCGGACCTTCCCCTCGCCCGTCGAGGGGTCGTTCAGCACCGTCTCGAAGACGCTGATTCGGTGTTCCATCCAGCCGTCAGCGAGGACGTCCTCGGCCGTTGTGTCCTCGTCGTACAGATCGGGCGGGAAGAACGGCGAGTTGACTCCCAGCGCGAGCAGCGGGCCGGCGATCCGCAGTGCGTAGTTGAAGTAGATCGGCAGATCGGAGGCGTGGGCGACCTGGTAGTGGGGCTGGATCGAGGTGATCAGGCTCTCGGGCATGACCGTGTCGGCCTGCAGGGAGACGTGTGGCGCCTCGATTCGCATCCCCGCGGTGTCAGCCCCGCTGGTGTTTGCCATCGTGTGATAGCGCGGGGAGGCGCTCATGTTCGTCGCGATCCGGATCGTTCGCTCGGTGCCGTCCTCGGCCGGGACGGTCCGTTCGATGCTGTCGGTGAGGTAGGTCCGGGCGTCCTCGCCCTCTGGCGGAATCGTCCACAGCGAGTCGCTGACGAGGCGCATCCCCTCCGACTGGGTGACCCGAAGCGCCGTCTGCAGCCGCGCCTTGATCTCTGCCTCCTGGGCGACCAGCCCGTACGTGCTCAGCGGCTGTGGGCTGGTCGTCATCTCGGCGTTGTGCAGCCCCAGCTCCTTCTCGAACCCGATCAACTCGAGCAGCCGCCGGGGAACCCGACGGAGCGTGCAGTCGTCGGACTTGACCGCGTAGAACTCGTACTCGAAGCCGACGATCGCCTGCGGGTTGTCGAAGACGCCGTCCTCGACGGCCCCCTTGATCACCTCGGCGTCGTCCTCGGCCCGCTCGCGAAACTCGTCGGCGTCGACGGACAGCACGTCCGCGACCCGCGCCGCGAGCTCCGTCTCTTCTGATGACATACACCCGTGTCCGCGCCCGACTGTCTTGAAAGCACGCCATCGAGTCGGCGCCACACGGTCGGTCTCCGAACCGTTTTACACCCGGCGACGGCTACACACCGCCGATGGAGTTCGCCACGTTCGCCGACCGCGCCGCCGCGATCGAAGCCGAGCCCGCGGACCTCGAGATCGTCGCCCACGTCGCGACCCTGCTCGAGGACGCTGCCGACGGGGACGGCTCGCGGACAGTCGAGATCGTCGCCCGCTACGTTCAGGGACGGATCTTCCCCGCATGGACCTCGAGAACGCTCGACGTCGGCCCCAGCGCCTGCTACGAGGCGATCGCCCGCGCGGCGGGGACGAACGTCTCCCCCGACGACGTCGAGGAGCGACTCGCCGAGCGCGGCGAGATCGGCGACGTGGCCGCGAGCTACGACTTCGGCGGCCAGCGGGGGCTGGGCGCGTTCGGCGGTGGCGGCGACGCGGCCGGTGGCGAGGACCGCACCGTCCTGGCGGTCGACGAGACCTTACGCGAGCTCGCGGCCGCCGAGGGGGCCGGCAGCCAGGATCGCAAGGTCGACCTGCTCTTCGGCCTGTTCAACCGGTGTTCGAGCGACGAGGCCCGGTACCTCGCGCGGCTCGTCCTCGCGGAGATGCGCATCGGCGTCGGCGAGGGGACGGTCAGGGACGCGATCGGCGAGGCGTTCGACGTCCCCGTCGAGGACGTCGAGCGCGCCCTGCAGGTGTCGAACGACTACGGCGAGGTCGCCCGGGTCGCCCGCGAGGACGGCCGCGAGGGGCTCGACGCGATGACTCTCGCGGTCGGCCGCCCGATCCAGGCGATGCTCGCCCAGACCGGCACCGTCACGGGGGCGCTCGAGGACTGGGACGTGGCGGGCGTGGAGCGGAAGTACGACGGGGCTCGCGTCCAGCTGCACCACGATCCGATCGGCGTGGCGGTCGAGGACGCGGACGCGACCGCTGTCGGCGAGTCGACCGCCGAGACTCGGGTCTTCTCGCGAAACATGGAGGACGTTACCGACGCGCTCCCCGAGATCGTCGAGTTCGCCGACGACCGCCTCGAGGAGCCCGTCATCCTCGACGGCGAGGTCGTCGCGATCGCCGACGACGGCGAGCCACTGCCGTTCCAGGAAGTTCTCAAGCGGTTCCGTCGCAAACACGACGTTGCGAAGGCCCGCGAGGACGTCGCGGTGCGGCCCGTCTTCTTCGACTGTCTGCACGCCGACGGCGAGGACCTGCTCGAGGAGCCGTTGGCGACCCGCCACGACCGCCTCGAGCGGGTCCTGCGCGAGGACCCCGAGCAGGAGCCCGCCCAGATCGAGGGGCTGTCCCTGCTGTGGCGCACCGACGACCCCGACGAGATCGAGCGGATCGACGCCGAGGCCCTCGAGGCGGGCCACGAGGGGATCATGCTCAAGGCCCCCGACTCGACGTACTCGCCGGGCCGGCGCGGGAAGCACTGGCGCAAGCGAAAGCCCGACGTCGAGACGCTGGACTGCGTCGTCACGGGCGCGGAGTGGGGCGAGGGACGGCGGGCGACGTTTCTGGGGACGTTCGAGCTGTCGGTGCGAGCGGGCGACAGTGAGAAACGACGTTCCGCTGGCTCTGCGGTGGAACCGCAGAACCTCGAGACGGTCGGCAAGGTCGCGACCGGAATCACGGACGAGAAGCTCGCCGAGCTGACCGAGCTGCTCGAGCCCCACGTCGCCAGCGAGGACGGCAAGCGCGTCGAGCTCGAGCCCGCGGTTGTCTTCGAGGTCGGCTACGAGGAGATCCAGTCCTCGCCGACGTACTCGTCGGGGTATGCCCTCCGATTCCCGCGGTTCGTCGGCGTGCGCTCGGACAAGGATCCCGACGACGCCGACACCGTAGCGCGACTCGAGCGGCTTCGGGAGTAGGGCCGTCGAATGTCGTCTCCGGTTTCGGGTCCACCCAAACGGGTGGACCGACTGGCAGCGAATACGGTATGTTCTCTCCAGTCTCTCGCGAGCACCAGGGATCACCGTCGCCCCTCATCAGATTCGCTCACTCGCGGCTCGTCTCGCCCGGTGTTCAACGAGCGTCAACTTGACGTAGTCAATTCAACAGATGTGGATTTGCTAACACCGGCCCAGATGATAATTGAGTTCGAATTCGTTCATCCAGTATACTAGGAGACTTACATTCATAACAATATCTCCTCTCGTCCCATACGTACGAACATATCTAATCACCTGATAGGGAACAGTTATCAGCTGATGGCAGCCATACAGAATCGCCTCTGAAAGAGGTTGATTGTAATTATGGAAAAGCGATTACGTGGGGAGGATGGTAGTATAATGCCGAATAGGCGCACGTTCTTGCAGTTAACTGGTGCGGCAGCCGGCTCCGGGGTCGTGTTTGCGAGCAATGCGACAGCGAACGACGAGGTAGAGAGTGCAGAGCTTCCTGACTACGATGATCGTCCAGAAGTCAGAGTCGTTGGAACTGGTGGAACGATCGCAAGTACCCAAGCGGCAGCCGGGGATGGCGGTTACTCCCTCGAAGAGCAGGCAGAAGCGATCGTCAACGCTGTCCCCGTACTTGACGAGTTCGCTGAGATTACTTTCGATCAGCCCGTACAAAAACCAAGCCCGTTTCTCAACGCTGAGGACTTCGTCGAGATTACGAAGGCGATCATGGACGCCGCGCGAGAGGGTGTCGACGGTATACTTGTCACTCATGGGACGGACGCAATCGAGGAGAACGCGTTCTTTCAGGACCTCGTTCTCGATCTCGATATCCCGGTTGTGTTCGTTGGAGCGATGCGTCCGGCGGATGCGATAAGCGCTGATGGGCCGGCAAACCTCCTCTCAGCCGTTCGTCTCTGCACTCGTGAAGAGTTCCACTTAACGGACGAACCGAGCGGGGTCTATATGGTCATGAACGACACAATCCACGCAGCTCGTGATGTCCGGAAATCGCACACATCGGTGGTCGATACGTTCGAATCCGGACCTGCTGGCCCGATCGGAATCCTCACAGATAGCGAGATCGTCCTCTATCGCGAGCCGGGGAGCTATACAGCGAACCTCACCTGTGAGAACCTCGACAAGATACCGGATAAAACCGTTCCAATTGCAGACACTGGTGCCGGGTATGAGCCGTTCATCTTCGAGCAGGCAACCGCAGGTGAGTACGATGTGGACGGGATCGTTTTGCACACCACTGGCAATGGAGGGGTACAACCGCCAATCACGGAGGCACGGGACAAAGCACTCGATGCGGGTATCCCGGTCACTGCGAGTACTCGCGTCTACTGGGGCCCGATGAGTTCAGGTCCTACCCCCGACGACGAAGAGGGATCGCTCGTCACGATGGAAGACATACCAGCGTGGAACGCGCGGCTACTGATGATGGTCGCTTTGACGGCCGCCGAAGACGAGCCTGCTATCGAGGCGGTCCGCAAAGCGGTGTACGAGAGCAAGTACGCGAACGAAACCGTCAGCCCGTCGGCTCTGTAATACGCGGTTCGACGCTCGATCCCGGCGGGCTCACCGCAGCGTGCGCCACCGCGAGCAGACGGCGATGACCCCGTCGGTGGCGTTCCGTTCTCGGATCCTCGTTTAGCTGGTCTGGCAGTGCAAGCCCCGAGCTATCAGCACACGTGAGTTGCGCCGAAACCGACGGCGGGGGACCTACCCGAAGTTCTCGATCAGCGCCTCGTCGGAGTCGCCGCCGGCCTCGTCGATCGTCTCGGCGACGAACGTGACGAAGTCGTGGAAGCCGAAGGCGTAGAGCTGGCCGTCCTCGAGATGGTCCTCGACCGCCTCGCGCAGCCGCTCGTCGTCGTCCTCGTCGACGAGGACGACGATCTGGCCTTCCTCCTCGAGGGAGTCGAGGCGATCGACGTGGGCGGGCGCGTCGTCCCGGTAGACGACAACCGCGTCGTGGCCAGCGTCGTGGGCCGCCTCGGCGATCGAGACCGCAGGCCCGACGCCGGGACCGCCCGCGACGGCGACGATATCGCGGTCGCGCTCGTAGGTGATCTCGCCGAACGGCCCCTCGACGTGGACGGTCGCACCCGGCTCGAGGTCGGCGAGCCACGGCGAGAGGTCACCCTCGGGGTCGACGCCGACGGTGAGTTCGAACGTCTCGTCGGCCGACGCCGAGGAGAGCGTGTAGTGGCGCGCGACGACTGCGTCCTCGTCGTGGTCGTCGCGCTGATCGTCGGCGCCCGGAACCGCACGGAGCAACACGAACTGTCCCGGCAACGGATCGAAGTCCTCGGGAGTCTCGAGTTCGATCGCGACGGTCTCGGGGCCGACGTCACGCACGGCCGCAACGGCAACTGGCGTCCCTTTCATATACGTTCCCTTTAGCGGCACGGTGAAAAGCCGTTCCGTTCGGTCTGGCAACGAAGTACTCACGCTCGAGTAAGGCTATATGGGGGCTTTCAGAAGCCTTTTCATTTACTGGGAGCAAGGGTCTTCACAACATGGCAGAGGACCTCAACTGGGCGGTCGGGGGTGAGGCCGGTGACGGCATCGACTCCACGGGCAAGATCTTCGCTCAGGCGCTCTCGCGTGCCGGACGACACGTATTCACCTCGAAAGACTTCGCGTCTCGGATCCGCGGTGGCTACACGGCCTACAAGATTCGGACGTCCGTCGACGAGGTCCAGAGCGTCGTCGACCGCCTCGACATTCTCGTCGCGCTGACCCAGCGCACCATCGACGAGAACCTGGACGAGCTCCACGAGGGAAGCGCCATCATCTACGACGGCGAGCGCTCCTGGGACGCCGACATTCCCGAGGAGATCAAGGGGATCGACGTCCCGCTGAAGTCGCTGGCCGAGGACGCCGGTGGTGCGATCATGCGCAACATCGTCGCGCTCGGAGCGGCCTGCGAGATCACCGGGTTCGACGTCGAGTACTTGGACGAGTCCCTCGAGAAGCGCTTCGGCGGCAAGGGGACCCAGATCGTCGAAAACAACAAGGAGGCCGCCCGGATGGGCCAGGAGTATGTCCAGGAGAACTACGAGGTCGACGACCTCGGCTACGATCTCGAGACCACCGACAACGACTACGTCCTGCTCAACGGTAACGAGGCGATCGGTATGGGTGCGATCGCCGCCGGCTGCCGGTTCTACGCCGGCTACCCGATCACGCCCGCGACCTCGATCATGGAGTATCTGACGGGCCGGATCGAGGACTACGGCGGCCACGTCGTCCAGGCCGAGGACGAGCTCTCCGCGATCAACATGTCGCTGGGTGCCGCCCGCGCTGGCGCGCGGTCGATGACGGCGACCTCGGGTGCAGGGGTCGACCTCATGACCGAGACGTTCGGACTGGTCGCAACCAGCGAGACGCCGCTGGTCATCTGTGACGTCCAGCGTTCGGGTCCCTCGACGGGGATGCCGACCAAACAGGAGCAGGGCGACCTCAACATGGCCCTGTACGGTGGCCACGGCGAGGTACCGCGGTTCGTCGTCGCGCCGACCTCGATCACGGAGTGTTTCTGGAAGACCGTCGAGGCGTTCAACCTCGCCGAGAAGTACCAGACGCCCGTGTTCCTCGTCTCGGATCTGGCGATGTCGGTCACCGAGCAGACGTTCCCGCCCGAGGCGTTCGACATGGACGCCGTCGAGATCGACCGCGGCAAGCTCGTCGACGACGAAGACGTCGAGGAGTGGCTCGACAGCCAGGGTCGCTTCCGCGCCCACGCCGCGACCGAGGACGGCGTCAGCCCGCGTGCGATCCCCGGGACGACCGACGGCGCCCATATGAGTACGGGGCTCGAGCACGACGAGCTCGGCCGCCGTACCGAGGAGACCGACGTTCGCGTTCAGCAGGTCGACAAGCGAAACCGCAAGGTCGAGACCGCGAAAACCGAAGAGGAGTGGGAGTACCGGGAGTTCGGCAACGAGGACGCCGACAACCTCGTCATCACCTGGGGATCCAACGAGGGCGCGCTGATCGAAGCGCTTGACTACCTCGAGGACGACGGCGTCGACGTCCGCGTGATCTCGGTCCCCTACATCTTCCCGCGACCCGACCTCGCAGACGAGATCGAGGCCGCCGAGGAGACGATCGTCGTCGAGTGTAACGCGAACGGACAGTTCGCGGACGTCCTCGAACACGACGCGCTGACCCGTCTGAAACGCATCAACAAGTACACCGGTGTCCGCTTCAAGGCGGACGAACTCGCCGAAGAGATTACGACCAAACTCGCCGAGGAGGTTCCAGCACAATGAGCTCCGACGTCAGATTCACCGACTTCAAGTCCGACAAGCAGCCGACCTGGTGTCCCGGATGCGGCGACTTCGGGACGATGAACGGCATGATGAAAGCGCTGGCCGAGACCGGCAACGACCCCGACAATACGTTCGTCGTCGCCGGGATCGGTTGTTCCGGCAAGATCGGGACCTACATGCACAGCTACGCCCTCCACGGGGTTCACGGCCGTGCACTCCCCGTTGGACAGGGGGTCAAGATGTCCCGACCCGACATCGAAGTGATGGTCGCTGGCGGCGACGGCGACGGCTACTCGATCGGTGCCGGCCACTTCGTTCACGCCGTTCGTCGAAACGTCGACATGACCTACGTCGTCATGGACAACCGCATCTACGGCCTGACGAAAGGGCAGGCCTCGCCGACCTCGCGGTCCGACTTCGAGACCTCGACGACGCCCGAGGGTCCCAAACAGCCCCCGGTCAACCCGCTCGCGCTGGCGCTTGCCTCCGGGGCGTCGTTTATCGCCCAGTCCTTTGCCTCCGACGCCCTGCGCCACCAGGAGATCGTCCAGAAGGCGATCGAGCACGACGGCTTCGGCTTCGTCAACGTCTTCAGTCCCTGTGTCACGTTCAACGACGTCGACACCTACGACTACTTCCGGGACTCGCTGGTCGATCTCCAGGAGGACGAAGACCACGACCCGAACGACTACCAGGCCGCAAAGGAGGTCATCCTCGACGGCGAAAAGGAGTACCAGGGCGTGATGTACCAGGACGAGAACTCCATCCCGTACAACGAACAACACGGCGTCACCGAGGACATGTCGGAGATTCCCGAGGGTGCGCCCGAAGACGCGATGGATCTCGTCCGCGAGTTCTACTGACGCGTCGCTGTCGACCGTTTTTTCGTCGATCGGCCTCGCAGCCGACGGCACGTCGTTCCGACGGAGGGGAGTGAGAACTGACCCCACAGTTGATGTGATTCGGGGTTGGAGATCGTCCGATGGAGGGAGACGTACTTCTCGCGACGGACGGCAGCGACCTCGCGGCGGCGGCCGCCGAGCACGGCCTCGCGGTTGCCGACCGGTTCGGGGCGGCGGTTCGTGTCGTCTCGGTTGCCGACGAGAATCTCGGCGAACCCGATCGTGCGCGCCACCGCGAGTTCGTCGATCGGATCGAACGTGACGCCCACGAGGACGGACTCTCGACGACCACGAGCGTTCGCTCGGGCCAGCCGAGCCGCGAACTGCTCGCGGACGCCGACGAGCACGACGTCGGACTGATCGTTATGGCTACCCACGGCAGAACCGGACTGCGACGCTGGCTGCTTGGCAGCGTCGCGATCGCGGTCGTCCGCGAGGCACACTGCCCCGTGCTGACCGTCAACCCGACCGCCGCAGACGCGGCGTCCGCGAGCGAAATCGAGGACGTCCTGATCGCGACCGACGGCCGACCGGGGGTGGAGGCGGCCGTCGACAGCGGTCTCGAGTTCGCCGCGGCCTACGGCGCTCGGGTCCACGCGGTGTCGGTCGTCGACGACGTCCACTCGCATACGAGCGTCGTCCTCGAGGCCCTCGAGGACGTCGCCGAGCGCTCGACGACGGCGGTCGCCGAGCGCGCGAGCGGGCGTGGCCTCGAGACTCAGCGGGCGATCGAACGGGGAACCCCACACCGGGAGATCGTCGACTACGCGACGGACCGCAGCGTCGATCTGGTGGTCGTCGGCACCGAGAGCCGAACGGGACTCGACCGCGTCGTCGCCGGGAGCGTCTCCCAGCGAGTGATCGGGACCGCTCCGGTTCCAGTGGTTTCCGTTCGGACCCTCGACCGGTAGCGACACCGGACGGCGTCGGGTGTCGTCGGCGTCGATATGGCCCGGGAAGGGTTACCGACAGCTCGACGCCCTAATACGGTCGATCGGTAGCTGCCGGAGAGCAGCTCTCGGCGAGCAGTGGCTGTTAGTAATTATATTAGTTATGTAGCGACTGTTACGACATCCTGAATGTTTATGTTCCTGCAGTAATATTGTATCTAAAACGACCGATAATACCTGAAATCAACATGCGGGAACGCAATTCACGGGAAGGACAGCGATACGAACCACTGCGAGCGGTTGACGGAAGCGAAACAGCGAAACGATGACAACACAAGTACACGATCGAACCAATGGGGACGGGACCGAGGGCTCCCACGAGGACGCACTCGATCTCGACGGTGACGACGAAGCACAACACGGCCAGACGAACCCGTCCGGAATCGAATTCGTCGCGCGCGAGACGCTCGATGGGGTCGAGTGTCGGATCTCGTCGAACAGCGAGGGACTGATCACGGCCTACCTGCTGACCGACGGCGGGACGGTGCTGGAACGCCAGACGATCGCCGGGCTCGATCCCGGCGAGACGTTTGCCTTCGAGAGCCGCCTCGAGGCCGGCGAAACGTACCGGATCCAGTGTGACGCTCACGGACGGAGCTACGTTCGGGGTCGGTCGGCGGTCGACTACCCCTTCGAGAACGATCGGTTCCGTGTCACGAACGGGCTGTACACCAGAGCCGGCGCGGAGTCGACCAGCTACCGCTACTGTATCGATCGGATCGGCCCGGTTCGAGAGACCGAACGCGAGGACGCGATCGATCTCGACAGCGACGAGGAGGGCCAATCCTGGGCGAGTCTGACCGACCGGTCCGGCGTTCGGATCCGGACCGCCGAGCCCGTCGACGGGCTCGTCTGTCGCCTCTCGGAGCTCTCGGAGGGGCTGATTACGGGGTATCTGACCACGGACTCGGGGGCCGTCCTCGAGCGACAGACGATCGCGACCCTCGAGGCCGGCGACACGGTCGCCTTCGAGACCGAACTCGCGGCCGACGAACACTACCGCGTCGTCTTCGACGCGCGCGGACGGAGCTACGTCCGCGGGCGAGCGTCCGTCGACTACCCCCTCGAGTCCGAGACGCTCGAGGTAACCGACGGGATCTACGGCGGCGACGAGCGTTCCGACAGCTACCGCTACTGTATCGACCAGATCTGGCCCGACGGCGCCGGCGCGGTCGTCCACACGAGCGAGAGCGACGCGAGCGACGACGAGGACGACGGGACCGATACGCTCGACCTCGGCAGCGACGAGGAGGGCCAGTCCTGGAGTTCGCTCGACGAGCCCTCCGGCGTTCGGTTCCGAACCGACGAGGACGTCCGCGACGTGACCTGTCGGCTCTCGGCCGAGACCGAGGGGGTCACGACGGCGGCGTTGACCGACGACGCCGGCGACGTCCTCGAGGAACGATCGATCGACGGCCTCGAGGCCGGCGAGACGTTCAGCTTCGAGACCGACCTCGCGGCCGACGATCATTACCGAATCCTCTGTGACGCCGACGGTGACAGCTACGTTCGCGGTCGAACCGGGATCGGCTACCCGGTCGCGAGCGACGTTCTCGAAGCGACCCACGGGATCTACAGCGGCGACTACGAGTCCGAGAGCTACCGCTACTGTGTCGATCGGATCACGGTCTCGGTCGCCGAGAGCGAACCCGGCGAGCCCGAAAACGAGGAGCAAGAGCCGGAGGAGTCCGAACCGACGACGAGCACGGTCGAGCTCGACAGCGACGAGGAAGGCCAGTCCTGGAGCTCGCTCGACGACCTCTCCGGAGTCCGATTTCGCGCACACGACGATCTCGAGCGGCTGACGTGTCGGATCTCCGGTGAGAGCGACGGCCTCGCGAGAGCCCAGCTCACCGACGACGACGGCGGCGTCCTCGCGGAGGTCTCGCTCGACGACCTCGAGGCCGGCGACGAGTTCACCCTGGAAGCCGACCTCGCGGCCGACGACCACTACTGGATCCTCTGTGACGCCGACGGCGACAGCTACGTTCGCGGGCGAGCGTCCGTCGACTACCCGTTCGAGGACGACCTGCTCGCGGTCACCGAGGGCATCTACGGTGGCTACCTCGAGTCCGACAGTTACCGCTACTGCGTCGATCGGATCACCGCCGAGCGAGCCGGCTCCGACTCGGAGTCGGGCACCGAGATCGAACGCGAGGAAAGCGAGCTAGATCTCGGCGGCGACCAGGAGGCTCAGTCCTGGAGTTCGCTCGACCGCCCGTCCGGGGTTCGACTCCGGGCCGAGGAAGACGTCGACGTCCTCGAGTGTCAGCTCTCGGGCGAGACCGAGGGTGTCACGACGGCGGTGTTAACCGACGACGACGAGGACGTCCTCGAAGAGCGTTCGATCGCCGATCTCGAGGCAGGCGACGCGTTCGCCTTCGAGACCGCCCTCGAGGCCGGCGAAACGTACCGCGTCCTCGTCGACGCCGACGGCGACAGCTACGTCCGTGGCCGATCCGAGGCCGACTACCCGATCGAAGACGACCTGCTCGCGGTCACCGACGGGATCTACGGCGGCAGCTACCGCTCCGAGAGCTACCGGTACTGTCTCGACCGGGTCGCCGCCGAGCGGGAGTACGAGGTCTCCGTCGACGACGGCGAGGACGACGCCGACGAGACGCCCGACCACGAGGTCGCGACCCTCGAACTCGGCGACGACGAGGAGGGCCAGTCCTGGAGCTCGCTCGACGACCCCTCCGGCGTTCGGTTCCGGACCGAGGCGCCTGTCCACACCCTCGAGTGTCGCCTCTCCGCGGAGAGCGAGGGGCTCACGAGGGCTCGGCTCGCCGACGACGACGGCGACGTCCTTGCGGAGCGTTCAATCGCCGACCTGGCGGCCGGCGACGAGTTCGTCCTCGAGGCCGACCTGGCGGCCGGCGAGACCTACCGCGTCGTCTGTGACGCCGAGGGCGAGAGCTACGTCCGCGGGCGGACCGGGATCGAATACCCGGTCGCAAGCGACCTTCTCGAGGCGACCCACGGGATCTACAGCGTCGGCTACGAGTCCGACAGCTACCGCTACTGCGTCGATCGGATCACCGCCGAGAGCGGCGAGATGTCCGACGACGCGGACGACGCCGACGAACCCGAGCAGCCCGCACTGGAGCTCGGGGACGACGAGGAGGGCCAGTCCTGGAGCTCGCTCGACGATCGTTCCGGCGTTCGCCTGCTCGCGACCGAGTCGGCAGACGCCCTCGAGTGTCGCCTCTCCGGGGAAACGGAAGGCGTCACGAGAGCGTATCTGACCGACGACGACGGCGACGTCCTCGACGACCGATCGATCGCCGGTCTCGACGCCGGCGAGACGTTCGTCCTCAACGGAAGCCTCGAGGCCGACACGCACTACCGCGTGCTCTGTGACGCCGACGGCGAGAGCTTCGTTCGGGGTCGCACCGAGATCGAGTACCCGATCGCGAGCGACGTCCTCGAGGCGACCCACGGGATCTACGGCGGCGACCTCGAGTCCGACAGTTACCGGTACTGTGTCGACCGGATCGAGCCGACCGAGCCGGTCGAAAGCGAGCCCGAGCCAGTATCCGCTCCGACGCCCACCGAGTCGACCCACGGGCTCGTGGCGGAGGTGATGACTCCGCCCGACGACGTGACGACCGTCGACGTCGTCGCCGAGTCCTCGATCGACGAGAACGGCGACCTGGCGGCGGAGATCCTCTCGTATATCGGCTCGCAGAGCGAGGTCAACCACGAGTTCGTCCTCCCGATGGGAAGCTACACGTGGAACACCGAGTTCGTCGTCTTCGATCCGATCGAGTACCTCGAGATCAGAGGCAAGCCGCGGGCGACCCTCGAGATCCGCGATCACGGTGTCGACATCGCGTTCCTGCTCGGACAGTGGGCGACCAACAACCCGCCGAAACACGTCGCGCTTCGGAACCTCGACGTCGATATCGACGACCAGGCCGAACGCGACGCCGGGCTGATCAGCGCCCACGTCGGCCGCTGTCTGATCGACAACGTCGAACTCGTCGGCGAGCGCTGGCGGCACGGCCCTCACGGCGGTGACCGCTACACCTGTATGATCAACACCCGAGATCCCAACGCACTGTCGTTGATCCGCAACTTCGGGCTCCCCGACGGCGAGATCGCCGACTCGAGTCAGCCGTCGGTCGGCCACTCGATCGGCTGCAGTGCCGACCCGCCACACGAAGGGATCAACATCTGGGATCGGTGTTACGTCGAGGATTACGTCGACAACGGTCTCTACGTGCGAAACAGCGAGGGCGAGAACTTCGTTGATCACAGTATGGCGGTCAACTGCGGCAACGGGAACATCCGGATCGGTGCCGCCGACGAGGCCCGCGACTGTAAGATCCTGCTCGACGGCGGTTCCGATCAGACCTACCCCGGGGCCGGCCTCTGGCTAAACGGCGGCGAGGCGATCGCCGAGCGGATCGAGATCGACGGCTCCGACGCACAGAACGACATCGTCAGAGTCAACAGCGACGCCGACGGCGGCCACATCAAGGATCTCGACCTGTTCTGTGGTCCCAACGTGCAGGCGCCGGCGATCCGCTGTACGGAGACGAGCAGTACGAACAACCGCGGACTGACGATCGAGGACTTCGACGTCGAGGACATCACGACCGCCGCGGGCGGCAGCGTCCGCATCCGGCGTTCCGACGTCACGCTCACGAACGGGACGATCGACGCCTCCTACCGTCCGGCGCTGACCGGCTACGGTGATCCGGATCTCGAGGACGTCGACATGTCCTGAGCCAGGAACCGTATCGAATCGGTTCCGTCTCTCGTGTCGTCTCGGACGTGACTCGAAAAGGTTGAAGCCGACGCCGATCGTCGGTAACGATAATGTTCGATCCCGAGGAACTCGAGGAGATCCGCGAGAGCCGCGAGGAGTGGCACGAAGAGGAGGTCGAGCCGGTGCTCGACCGATTCGGCGAGCGCAAGGACCAGTTTACGACCGATACGGGCGGCCAGGAGGTCGATCGGCTCTACACGCCCGAGGACGTCGGCGACCTCGACTACCAGGAAGATCTGGGCAACCCCGGTGAGCCGCCGTACACACGCGGGGTGTACTCGACTGGCTACCGCGGTCGGCTGTGGACGATGCGCCAGTACGCCGGGTTCTCGACGCCGGAGGACACCAACGAGCGCTACCACTACCTGCTCGACCAGGGCCAGACCGGGCTCTCGATGGCCTTCGACCTGCCGACCCAGATGGGGTACGATTCGGACGACGCGATGGCCGCCGGCGAGGTCGGGAAGGCCGGCGTCGCGATCGACTCGCTTGCGGACATGGAGACCGTCTTCGACGGCATTCCGTTAGACGAGGTCTCGACCTCGATGACGATCAACGCGCCCGCGTCCGTCCTGTTGGCGATGTATATCGCGGTGGGCGACCAGCAGGGCGTCGACCGCGCGGAGCTTCGGGGGACGATCCAGAACGATCTCCTGAAGGAGTACATCGCGCGCAACACCTACATCTACCCGCCCGAGCCCTCGATGCGGATCATCACGGACATCTTCGAGTTCTGTGCCGAGGAGACGCCGAAGTTCAACACGATCTCGATCTCGGGCTACCATATCCGCGAGGCCGGCTCCACCGCGGCCCAGGAGCTCGCCTTCACCCTCGGCAACGGCATCCAGTACGTCGAGGCCGCCCTCGACGCCGGGCTCGACGTCGACGAGTTCGCCCCGCGGCTCTCCTTCTTTTTCAACGGGCACAACAACATCTTCGAGGAGGTCGCGAAGTTCCGGGCCGCACGACGGATGTGGCACGACATCATGGAGGAGCGGTTCGACGCCGACGATCCCAAATCGAAGCAGCTGAAGTTCCACACCCAGACCGCGGGCTCGATGCTGACCGCCCAGCAGATCGAGAACAACGTCGTCCGGGTCGCCTACCAGGCGCTCGCAGCCGTCCTGGGCGGCACCCAGAGTCTCCACACCAACGGGAAAGACGAGGCGCTTGCCCTGCCGACCGAGGAGTCGGTCCGGACGGCCCTGCGGACCCAGCAGATCCTCGCCCACGAGTCCGGCGCCGCCGACACGATCGACCCGCTGGCGGGCAGCTACTACGTCGAATCCCTGACCGACGAGGTCGAGGACGACGCCTACGAAATCCTCGAGGAGGTCGACGAGCGCGGCGGGATGCTCGAGGCCGTCGATCAGCAGTGGGTCCAGCGCCAGATCCAGGACACCGCCTTCGACCGCCAGAAGGAGATCGAGGAGAAAGAGCGCGTTATCGTCGGCGTCAACGAGTTCGAAGTCGACGAGGACCCGGAGATGGACGTCGAGGAGGTCACCGAGGAGGACGAACGGCGCCAGGTCGACCACCTCGAGTCGGTCCGCGAGGAGCGCGACGACGAGGACGTCGACGCCGCCCTCGAGGCGCTGCGGGACGCCGCACGCGGCGACCAGAACGTCATGCCGTACATCGTCGACGCGGTGAAGGCCTACGCGACGGTCGGCGAGATCTGTACCGTCTTCCGCGAGGAGTTCGGCGAGTACCAGCCCGGCAGCGCCGTGTAGCCCTCGGCCGCTTGGGGAACGAGCGAACTACGGCCGGGGCGCGACCGGTTCGAGCCGATCGACGTAGTCGTTGAGCGACAGGGCAAACTCGCGGGCCGTCGGGAGCTCCCGCCAGGCGTACTCGAACTCCATCCCGCGCTCTTCGCCTTCGCCGGTGACGACGTGGGTCCAGGCGTCGCGGTCCTCCTCGACGGAGACCTGAAAGAAGTGACGGCGGTAGAGCTTCGCGGGCGAGAGCCGACGCACCCAGACGTCGTCCGCCAGGCGTCTGACCGACTGCAGCTCGGTGAGCCCGCTCTCCTCCGCGACCTCCCGTCGGAGCGCTTCGAGCGGCGATTCTCCGGGTTCGATCGTCCCCTTCGGGACCTGGAGACCGTCGTGGCCGTCCGCTTCGAACGTGAGCAGCTCGCGATCGTTTCGGGTGATGTACGCACAGACTTTGGGAACGCACGGTACCTCGGTTCCAACCATAGCCAGTTACTTTACGACCGTCCATAAAACTCTTTCTAAGGTTGAAGCTAACCCACTATATATTCCTAAAGGACGACGGCTGATCTCGAAGACGGGTAGATTGACCCAGGACCGAAACCCCGACACCGTCGGTCGGCGCGCCGACGAGACGACGCCCCGGAGCCGACCCTGCGGACGAGCAGGGAGGACTGAAGCCCGTCGACGTCGAACGAACCGACGTGACCGACAGCCACACGATCGACGCCGGGAACGCGGCGATCCCGGCGCTCGGGTTCGGTACCGCGCGAATGACCGGCGACGACTGTCGCGAGGCGGTGACGTCCGCGCTGGAGGCCGGCTACCGCCACCTCGACACCGCCCAGCTGTACGACAACGAGGACGCCGTCGGCGACGCGCTCGCGGCGAGCGACGTCCCCCGCGAGGACGTCTTCGTCGTGACCAAACTCGACACCGACAACCTCGCCCGCGAGGACGTCCTCGCGTCGACCCGCCGGAGCCTCGATCGGCTGGGGCTCGGAACGGTCGATCTCCTCCTGATCCACGCGCCCCGCGACCGCGTCCCCCTCGAGGAGACGCTGGACGCGATGAACGAGCTCCAGAGCGAGGGCGCCGTCGAGCACATCGGCGTCAGCAACTTCTCGGTCGAGCAACTCGAGCGCGCCCGGGAGCTGTCGGCGACGCCGATCGTCGCCAACCAGGTGAAGTACCACCCCTACCACCGCCAGGACGAGCTCCTGTCCTACTGCGCCGACAACGACGTCTGTCTGACGGCCTACAGCCCGCTCGCCGAGGGGGCCGTCGTCGGCGACGACCGTCTCGCGGAGATCGGCGAGCGCTACGGCAAGTCGGCGTCCCAGGTCGCGCTCCGGTGGCTGCTCCAGCAGCCGGCCGTGGCGGCGATTCCGAAGGCCGCGAGCCCCGAGCACGTCGCGGCGAACGCCGAGATTTTCGACTTCGAACTCTCGACCGCGGAGCGGCGACGGGTGTTCGAGCTGACCGATCCGCGTCTCACCGCCCGGATCGCGTCGAAGCTCGGACTGGACTGACCGACGGGCAAGCACTTATCCGGCTTACCCGTCACTGAACGGCTATGAGCGACGGTGTGGGGGCACCCGACGACGGGGTTCGAGACGACGCGGCCGAGAGACGATCGCTCGAGCAGTACCGGACGCTAACGAACGCGATCGACGACGGCATCTACCGGCTCGACACCAACGGTCGGATCGCCGCCGTCAACGACGCCGTCCTCGAGCAGACCGGGTACGCCCGGGAGGAACTGCTCGGCGAACAGCTCGTGGCGCTCGTCGACGAGGACGACCTCGCCCGCTTCGATCGGGCGCTTCGCGGGCGACTCGAAACGGGCGACGCTCCCGAGACGACACTCGAGCTCGCGATCGAGACCGCCGACGGCGGTCGACTCCTCTGTGAGGTTCGGTTCAACGTCCTCGAGGCCGACGGCGAGTTCGAGGGTGTCGTCGCCGTCGCCCGGGAGGTCGACGGAGCTCCCGAACGGGGTCGTTCGGACACAGTCTGGGAAGCCGACGAGTCCATCTCTTCGGTCATCGACGAGGCCGACGTCGGCGTGTTCGTCCTCGACGAGACGTTCGACGTCGTCTGGGCCGACGAGACCGTCGAAACCTACTTCGGCGTGGATCGCGACGAGCTCATCGGCCGGAACAAACGAACCGTCATCGAGGAGACGATTCGCAATCGTCTCGCCGATCCCGAGGGGTTCGCGGAGACCGTGCTTGCGACCTACGACGACAATACGTCCGTCGAGCAGTTCGAGTGTCGCATCACGGACGGCCCCGACGGGAAGGAGCGCTGGCTCGAGCACCGGAGCAAGCCGATCGAGTCCGGACGGTACGCCGGCGGTCGCGTCGAGCTGTACTACGACGTCACCGACCGGAAGCGATCCGAGCGTGCCCGGCGCGAGAGCGAGCTGCGCTTCGAGTCACTGGTCGACGCCGTCGACGAGTACGCCATCTTCGTCCTCGATCCCGAAGGACGGGTCCAGAGCTGGAACCGGGGCGCGAAACGGATCAAGGGGTACGACGTGTCGGAGATCGTCGGCGAGCACTTCTCGACGTTCTACACCGACGACGACCGGGCCGACGGCGTCCCGGAGCGAAACCTCGAGCGGGCCAGAACCGAGGGCAGCGTCGAGAACGAGGGGTGGCGCGTCCGCGCCGACGGGTCGCGGTTCTGGGCGAACGTGACGATCACGCCGATCAGGGAGGACGGCGAGCTCCAGGGGTACGCGAAAGTCACCCGCGACATGACCGAACGCCGGGAGCGCGAACAGCAGCTCCAACGCGAGCGAGACCTGACCGAACGGATTCTCGAGACGAGCCCGGTCGGGATCGCAGTCGTCAACCCCGACGGGTCGACCAGCCGGGCCAACGAGCGGATGGCGACCCTGCTCGGCGTCCCGCCGGACGAGTCCTCGGAGTACGCCGCGGGCCAGCGGGAGATGTACGACGCCGAGGGGCGACTGCTACCGATCGAGGATCGACCGGCGGGCCGGGTCTTCGAGACCGGCGAGCCCGTCTACGACCGAGAGATCCGTCTGGATCGGCCCGGAAGAACGCGGACGTGGCTGTCGATAAACGCCACGCCGATCGGTACCGACGAGGAGGTTCCCGAGCAGGTCGTCGTCACCGCGACGGATATCACCGATCTGAAAGAGCTGGCCGAGCGGCGCAAACGGGAACTCGAGGAACGAGAGAAGGAGCTGGCGGCCGTCAAGCTCGCGACGAGCCTGCTCGAGACCGGCGACAGACCGGTCGAGGAGCTGCTCGAGGAGTTCGTCTCGAAGCTCCCCCGGTCGTTCCGGTATCCGGACCGAACCGCAGCCCACGTCTCCGTCGGCGAGCACGAGGCAGCCACCGACGCCTACGGCACCTTCGAACGCCAGATCACCGCCCACGCCAGTACGGACAGCGGGACGTCGATCCGGATCGACGTCGGCTTCGTGGAGCCGCCGCCGGAAAGCGAGTCCGACCCGTTCATCGACGAGGAACGGGAACTGATCGATACGCTCGCGACCCTGATGACGTTTCACTTCGAGCGCCGGGAGTACATCGACGAACTCCGGGCCGAAACCAGGCGACTGGAGCAGTTCGCGTACGCGGCCTCCCACGACCTGCAGGAGCCGTTGCGGATGGTCTCGAGCTACCTCCAGCTCATCGATCAACGCTACGGGGACGAGTTCGACGCCGACGGCCGGGAGTTCCTCGAGTTCGCTCTCGAGGGCGCCGAACGAATGCGCAACATGATCGACGGCCTGCTCGCCTACGCCCGGGTCAAGACCCGCGGGGGGCCGCTCGGACCCGTCGATCTCGACGCCGTCCTCGAAGGCGCCCGCTCGAATCTCGAGATGCGAATCGAGGAGAGCGGCGCCGACGTCGAGGCGGAGTCGCTCCCGACCGTCGAGGGCGACGAACACCAGCTGCGGCAGGTGTTCCAGAACCTGCTTGAGAACGCGATCGAGTACAGCGACGACACCCCGCGAATCCGCGTCTCGGCCGAGCGGCGCGGACCGGAGTGGGTCGTCTCGGTTCGCGACGAGGGGATCGGGATCGAGCCGGAGGACCGCGAGCAGATCTTCGAGATGTTCCAGCGGCTCCACAGCCGCGCCGACCACGGGGGAACGGGGATCGGGCTCGCGCTCTGTGAGCGGATCGTCGAGCGCCACGGCGGCGAGATCTGGGTCGACTCCGAACCCGGCGAGGGGTCGACGTTCTCGTTTACGCTGCCAGTCAGGGGATCGCCGGAAGGGTAACACTCTCCGTCCGGCGGCCCGAACCGCTCGCCCGATGCATATCGATCACGCAGGGATCGCGACCGACGACGCCGCCGAGCTGGCGGCGCTGTACGAGGTGCTGTTCGACCTCGAGATCGCCCACGAGGAGGAGTTCGACGGAATGTCCGTCGTCTTCCTCGACTGCGGGAACGGCTACCTCGAGCTGCTCGAGCCCCTCGAGGACGGGACGATCGCCCGCTACCTCGAGGACGACGGCCCCGGAGTCCACCACCTCGCGCTCGCGACCGACGACATCGACGCCGCCCTCGAGACCGCCCGCGAACACGACGTCGCGCTCGTCGACGAGGAGCCACGGCCCGGCGCGTGGGGCCACTCGGTCGCTTTTCTCCACCCCAAGGATACGGGCGGGATCCTGATCGAGTTCGTCGAACACTGAGCTCAGTCGGTCTCCCGTTCGCTCGCGGGCGCCCGAACCGTCTCCTCGGCACGGACGTGGACGATCTCGACCCGTTCGTTCTCGCGCCGATCGACGGGGAGCTCCAGTCGGTACTCGACGACGCCGAGACACTGGACGCAGACCCCGTCCAGGGAGCCGACCCGGATCGCGACCTCGAGGACGTCGCGGTCGTCGGGACGAGAAACCGACTCGAGCGCGATCTCGTGGCAGGGAGTCGGCGTTCGGATCAGCCCCTCGATCACGACTCCGTCATCGGGACACCGAACCGTCGCCCCGTTGCGCTCGTCGCCGGCACAGCGCCCGCCGCGACGCTCGAGCGACGGCTCTCGATCGTCGTCCTCGCGGCCGATGACCCCGCTACCCGCAGCGATTCCGCTCGCGACGCCGTGTAGTATGGTTCGTCGTCGCATACCAAACCGTCCACGTCGCGGTAGAAACGTCTTCGCCGCGGGTGCGGCCGCGCTCCTACCGGAGCCGGTGGATCACGCGCAGCAGGATCGAGGTCGCGGTCCCGATCCCGGGGATCCGCGTCGACAGCGCTGCGGCCGCGAGCAACAGCAGGCCGCTCTTGGGTCGGCCGCGGGCGAACGCCAGTCCCGCGTCGATCACCGTCGAGACGATACTGAGCTTGTTCGCCGACGAATCGGCGAAACCGCCGTTAGTGGACATCGTCCTCGATAGAGGCGAGCCGCGAGGAAATACTCCCCCCTTGCCCGTCCAAGCGAACCCCACCCCGGTGGCCGGGTCGATGACGCTGACGACGCCGACGTCGATCGACGCGTTCGGCGCCGACCCGCCCCGTTGCACGTCGGCAGTCCTATTACCGTCCGACGACGCGTTGGGAACGGATGAGCGAACTAGCCGCGCCCGTCGGATTTCTGGTCGACGGAGACCCCTCGCCGGAGCAACACGCTGCCCTCGAGTGGGCGGCGGCGGCCGGGATCGACGCCGAACCGATCCCGCTCGCCGACGTCGCCGCCGACGCCCGCCTCTCGGAGTACGACGTCCTCTGGTGGCACCGCGTTGCGCCCCTCGAGGACGGCGATCCCCTCGAGGACGTCCGCGGTCCCCTCGAAGCGTCCCTCGCGGACGGCCGTGGGCTCTTGCTCTCGCTGCGCGCGCTCGAGGCCGTCCCCGGGCTCGGGATCGACCCGGTCGGTCCCGACGTGTCGGTCGTCGAGGACGCAACGACGACGACCGGGCTGCTCTGGAAGTCACTGCGGGCCGACCACCCCGCCTTCGACGGCTTCGAGGAGCTCCGGGTTCCGACGCGAGCGCCGGAAGGCGATCAGCCCTGCGCGCGCTACGAGCGCGTCCTGCCCGAGCGGGGCGCCGTCCTCGCGAGCACGCTCCGCGCGGACCGCGAGGCCCCCGCCGAACCCGCCCTGGTCGGCTGGCGGGTCGGCGACGGCGACGTTGCCGGGCTCGGAACGGGGATCCGCTTCGACGGCCCCGCCCCGGAGGACGCCGCCCGCAATCGTGGCCGCATCCTCGAGAACCTGCTCGGGGGTCCTGGCCGCGGACGACGAGCGGCTCGTCGAGAACGAGCCCGGGAGCGTCGCCGAGCTGTCGGCGGCCCGCGAGCGGCTGGCCGACGATCACCACCGTCCGCGGTACCACGTCTCGCCGCCCGGCAACTGGCTCAACGACCCGAACGGGTTGATCGAGTGGAACGGAACCTACCACGTCTTCTACCAGTACAACCCCGCGGGGCCACACCACGGGACGATCCACTGGGGCCACGCCGTCAGCGACGATCTGGTGAGCTGGGAGGACCGCCCGATCGCGCTGACGCCCTCGCCGAACGGTCCCGACCGCGACGGCTGCTGGTCAGGCTGTGCGGTCGACGTCGACGGGACGCCGCAGATTCTCTACACGGGTGGTCGCGACGACGTGCAGCTCCCCTGCCTGGCGACCGCGGCCGACGACGAGCTGACGGGCTGGGAGAAGTCGCCCGAAAACCCGGTCATCAGGTCGGTTCCCGTCGAGCCGCCGCTTCGCTCGAGCGAGCACTGGCGCGCCGAGTTCCGCGACCACAACGTCTGGCAAGAGGACGGCGTCTGGCACCAGCTCATCGGCTCCGGGATCGAGGACGGCGGCGGGACCGCACTGCTGTATACAAGCGAGGACGACGACTTCACCGACTGGAGCTACGAGGGGCCGATCCTCTCGGGCGAGCCCGAGGAGGACGGCATGATCTGGGAGTGTCCGGAACTGCTGGATCTCGACGAGAAACGGCTGTTACACGTCTCGAACTACGAGGCGGTCCGGTACTACCTGGGCGAGTACGCGGATGGCTCCCTCGAGGTCGATCGGACGGGACTGCTCGATCACGGCGCCTTCTACGCGCCCCAGTCGCTGCGGGACGACGACAACGACCGGTGGCTCACCTGGGGGTGGATCAAACCCGACCGGAGCCCCGAAGCACAGTGGGACGCGGGCTGGTCGGGCTCGCTCTCGGTCCCGCGGCGGATCGACCTCGACGAAGCGGGGCGGCTCCGACAGCGCCCCGCCGCCGAGCTGACGGCGCTTCGCGGGGACCGGGCCTACGCGGGCTCACCGACCCTCGAGGACGAACACCGGGAGCTGCCGTTTACCGGACACTCGTTCGAGCTCCGGGCCGAGATTCGCCTCGAGGACGCCGCGGAGTGTGGCCTGGCGGTTCGGCGCTCGCCCGACGGCAAGGAAGAGACGCTGTTGCGGTACACCCGCGAGAGCGACCTCGTCGTCGACCGCGCGGCGTCGACGACCGACCCCCGCGCCTCGACCGACCCGGTCTCGATGCCCGTCACCCCGGTCGACGGGCCGCTCTCCCTTCGCCTGTTCGTCGACGGCTCCGTCCTCGAGGTCTTCGCGAACGAGCGCCACTGTCTGTCGACCCGGATCTTCCCGACACGCGAGGACACCGACGGCGTCTCGCTGTACGCCACCGACGGGCTGGCCGCCTTCGAGGACCTCGAGTGCTGGACGATGGGGTCGGCCTGGCCATCGGTAGATGACACAAATATAGCGAACGCCCACGACTTCAGTCGTGGGTCCAAGCGGTAGGCAGAATTCCACAAACCACGCACGTCACTCGGCTCGTGATTCCCCCGTTACTCCGACTCGCCGGCAACCACATCTCTGAACGAGGAAGCCGCGGCACCAACTACAGGTACCGAGACCCGTCCGCGTCGCTCTCCGCTCGGTACGACGACAGCAGGGCCGGGAGGTCCTCGTCCGGCAGCGGCAGGTAGCCGTGCTCCAGCGCGCCCAGCACGCGCGTCTCCGTGCCGCCGACGTCCAGCCGGACGGTCGGGGCGAGGGTTCCTCCGAACCGGCGCTGCTGTTCGTCGGCGGGGAGGTCGGCCACGTCGTCCAGCGAGAGTCCGCGCAGGTCGTAGTAGTTGAAGAAGCTGCTGACCAGCACCTCCTCGCGGTGAGGGTAGGCCAGCCAGGAGTAGGTCTGGAACGGCGCGCTCTCGGGGTTGGTCAGGACCAGCCCGGACTCGTTCAGCGGGACGTACTCACCCCGCAGCGAGTCCGCGACGAAGCCATACAGCGCGTCGTAGCCGTCGATTCCCTCGGCGAACGTGTGCTCGTGACTCGAGAGGAAAAGGTAGTACCGATCGTTCCGGACCACGAGGTGTGGACGCTCGAGCTCCTGGTTCGTGCCGACGCCCTCGAGGATCGGCGGCCGAAGCTCCCAGTCGGTCGGATCGCCCGACGGCGAGACGGCGATCCCGACGCTCCCGTTGAAATCGAGGTGTTCCGGATCGGTGCCGTACCGGTCGCTCGCCCGTTCGGGGTCGGGAACCGGCGTGTTGGCCTCGAACAGCAGGTAGGTCTCCCCGGTCCGGGGATCCTCGAAGAACCACGGATCTCGGAAGGTGTAGATCATCCCCCGAGACTGTTCCTCGCGTTCGTACTCGGTCCCGTCGGGCTCGAGCAGGATCTCGTGGTCGAACGGCCCCGAAACGTCGAGGCCGTCGCCGTCGGTCTCGACGGTTCCACCCGAGCCGACCGCGATCCGCTGGGTGTAGGTGAGCTCGTCCTCGCCGCGGGTTCCCGAGGCGGTGTAGTAGACGTACAGCTCCCCGTCGCCATCCCCGCGCTCGTCGTACAGCGCCGACCCCGCCCACTGGCGCGAGCCGAAGGGGCCGTGGGCTCCCGTTCGGTCGCTCCCGTCTCGCTCCCGGGCGTCCTCGAAGACGGGGCCGCCGCAGGTCCACTCGCGGCCGTCCCGGGAGTAGAAGTACCGGATCGTCGCCACGTCGTGGCGCGTCCCCGGCAGCAACTCGGCGGGCGCCGTTAGCGAGAGGATCACCCGGTAGCCGTCGATCTCGGCGATCGAGCCGTCCCGGTTGCGAAGGAGCCAGGTGTCCCAGACGTGCAGGTCGGAGTCGAGCTCCGAAGCGGGCGGGTAGACGACCGGCGCGAGCGTCTCCTCGCTTCGCCGGATCGCGGCCGCCTGCGAGCGCGTCCACCGCGAGATCGACCGCTGCTCGCGGTCGACGGTCGGTTCGTCGTGCATGTCGTAGCCGTCCGCGAGCGGAGCAGAAAAACGATGTGAAGCCCGGACGCGGTCGTCGGCTTAGTTCCCGTCGGCCGGCTCCTCGTTCCCGTCCGGCGTCTTGGACTCGTCTCGGGGGACGTCGATGCTGTCGGGCTGTTGTCCCATGTCCTCACCCTCCTGAATCGCCTTGGCTTCCTGTTCCATCGACTCGACGTCCATCTCGAGCTCCTCGTCGATCTCGCCGAGGATCTCGCTGATGTCGTCGAGACCGATCAGCTCGCGGGTCTCCTCGTCGAACTCGAGGCTCTCGAGCTGGCCGTCTTGCTGCTGGACGTCACTGCCCGAGAGGTGTTTGCCGTACCGGCCGACCATCGAGGTGAGCTCCTGGGGCATGACGAAGGTGGTCGACTCGCTCTGGCCGATCTCCTCTAAGGCGTCCATCCCCTTGTCGATGACCGCGCGCTCGCCCATCGACTCCGCGGAACGGGCCCTGAGGACGGTCGAGATCGCGTCACCCTGCGCTTCGAGGATCTGGCTCTGCTTTTCCCCCTGGGCGCGGATGATGTTGGACTGTTTGTCACCTTCTGCCTTCTCGACGGCACTGCGGCGTTCACCCTGTGCCTCGAGGATCATCGCCCGGCGTTTGCGTTCGGCGGATGTCTGCTGTTCCATCGCGCCCTTGACGTCCGGCGACGGCGTGACCTCTCGAACCTCGACGCTCTCCACTCGAATTCCCCACTCGTCGGTGGGTTCGTCCAGTTCCTGGCGGATCCGCTCGTTGATCATCTCCCGGCGACTAAGCGTGTCGTCGAGCTCCATGTCGCCCAGCACAGCGCGCAGGGTCGTCTGGGCGAGGTTCGAGACGGCCATCTTGTAGTCGTCGACCTCGAGGAACGCCCGTTTGGCGTCCATCACGCGGATGTAGACGACGGCGTCGGCGGTCACCGGGGAGTTGTCTCGGGTGATCGCCTCCTGGGTCGGCACGTCGATCGTCTGAGTCCGCATGTCGAAGGTGTAGACCCGCGAGACGAACGGCGGGACGATGTTCAACCCCGGCTGGAGCAGCTTGCGGTACTCGCCGAAGATCGTCAGCGCACCCCGGTTGTAGGCGTCGACGATCTCGACCATCTGCCAGACCGTTATCGCGACGACCACCAGAACGAGTACTCCGAGATACAGCATCGGGTCGATTCCCGGGTCCTCGAACTGCAGGAGTGTCGCCACCAGCGCGTTCATAGTCGCACCAGGGCCTCCGACCGAATAACTCTTCGTTCAGGAATATGTGAACGAGTGTCATTCACCGGACGGAGTTGCCGGTATCACTCCGATTTCTATCGGTCCGACTCGCGATCCGCCGAGCGCTATCACTGGCAGCATCCGAGGACACAACGTTCGATGTGATCCGTGGTCGACCAGTCCCTTGGGAGGCAGGCACAACCCTTTCCCGAGCCGATAGCTTGCTTCGCTCCATGAACGAACGGCTGCTGGTCCCGATCAACGACTCGGATCCCGCACGGGCCGCACTCGAGGACGCAACCGAGCTGTTCGATCCCGGGGAGATCGTCCTGTTGCACGTCCTGGAGATGGACGAGCTCACCCACGGCGCGGCCGGCGCCGCGGCGGGGAGTCTTCGGGACGAACGCGAGGAGGAGGCCGAGGAGCTGTTCGAAGACGCCCGACAGCGGATCGGCGACGAGGTCTCCGTCGAGACGATCCTCAAGACCGGACAGCCGTCGACGGTGATCGTCGAGGCCGCCGACTCGGGCGACATCGACCACATCGTCATGGGGAGCCACGGGCGGTCGGGGATCTCGGGGCTCCTGGTCGGCAGCGTCGCGAAGAACGTAATCGAGAGCTCGCCGGTTTCAGTGACGATCTCGCGTCCGTAGGGATCGACGCCGACCCCTGATCGCTCGTTTTTTGCCGTTCGTCGGAAACCGACGCGGGTCGGCTCAGTGCATCGCGGACTCGTCGATCTCCTCGGCAGGTTCGGGACCGTAGAACTTCAGCAGGACCGAGACGGCGACACAGATCGCGCTCAGTCCCGCGATGACGACGAACCCGCGAGCGTAGCCGATCTCGCCGTAGACGTCCACGAACACGCCGAGGATCGGGAGGACGAGGAGCGTCCCGGCGCCGCCGATCCCGCCGATCCAGCCCGAGGCGCCACCGACGGCGTCGGGGACGTACTTCGGGACAAGTTCGAACACCGCCGCGTTCGCGACACCCATCCCGGTACCCAGTATCATCATCCCGACGAAAGCAGGGATCACGGCCTGGGAGACGGTGGCGATGGCGGCGCCGACCACCATTACGGCGAAGCTGACGGCGGCGACGTTCTCGCCGCCGAACCGGTCGCTCAGGCTGCCGCCGGGAATTCTGACCAGCGAACCGTAGACGACGAAGACGCCCGCGAACAGCCCCGCCATCGCGAGGCTCATCCCGTGAAAGAGGTTCCAGTAGGTCGGGTACCACGTCGTCAGCGCGGTGAAACCACCCCCGTAGGAGACGGTGTAGAGGAAGACGAGGACCCAGGTCCAGTAGTTCGTCGAGGACTCCTTCAGGGAGTCCCACGTCCCGCCACCCGGGAAGACCTCCTGACCCAGGTCCTCGGCGACGCTCTGTGCTCGGTCGCTGTCGAGCCCTTTGTCGAGGAGCTGGAAGTAGTACGGGTTCGCGCCGTAGGCAAAGTACAGCGCGGTCGCGGCGAGCATGAAGACGAGCCAGCTCGAGTACGCCAGCGCCAGTCCCGCGACGCCGATGAGAAAGGGGATAACGGAGTTGACGATCCCCGGACCGATGTTACCGGCACCGCCGAAGACGCCCATCGCGAACCCCTGTTTGTCCTCGGGGAACCAGTAGGAGGTCTGTGCGATCCCGACCGAGAACGTCGCGCTACCGGCGCCCGCCAGGATCCCGAATACGAGCAGCGGGACGTAGAGATGGGAGCCGAAGTTGTCGGGATAGAACAGGAACAGTGTTCCGACTAGGCCGACGAACCCGACGAGCGTCGTTCCCATGAGGATGAGAATGGGCTTTCGCGCGCCGATGTCGTCGACCCAGGCGCCAAACGGCACCCGGAGCAACACCTTGCTGATGTGGGGCGAGGAGAGCAATAGTCCCAGAAGCGCCCCCGAGATACCGAGCGCCTCCTGAAACGTCGGCCCCGCAACGCCGTAGAAGGCGATTGTCGTGAGACCGGCGAAAAACGACAGCGTCGCCATCACTAACCCACGTCTGGGGCTACCCGAGAGATCGTACTCCGACCTGTGATCTACGTCCTGGCCCATACGCACGAGAATTGTCTCTTATCAAATAATTTCCTGCCTTCGCCATAAGGCCCACTTAGTGGGGGAAGAAGCTCTAAAATACGGCCTTCTGTACGAGGGTGCACAAAAATATCTGAAGGAGTAACAGTTTGAGTTGGACTGGGTGGCGGCGACGAGAGCAGGTGAGCACCCTTAAGAGCCGCCGGAAACAGGGTTCGCGTATGCAACCGCGCGACCTGTCCGACCACGTCGCTTACGAGGCGGGTCGAGGCATCGAGGAGGTCGCCCGCGAACTCGGGCGCGACCCCTCGGAGTTCATCAAGCTCGCCTCGAACGAGAACCCTCACGGCCCCTCCCCCGCGGCCGCCGACGCGATCCGGGAGGCCGCCGGGAGCGTGAGTTCCTACCCCAAATCCACCCACACCGACCTCACCGACGCGGTCGCCGACCGCTGGGCCGTCGACCCCGCGCAGGTCTGGCTCGCCAACGGCGGCGACGGTGCGATCGACTACCTCTCCCGGGCGATCCTCGAGCCCGGCGAGGACGTCCTGGTCCCCTCGCCGGGCTTTGCCTACTACGGGATGAGCGCACGCTTTCACCACGGCGGAGTTCGGGAGTACGTCCTCGATCGCGAGGCCGACTTCGCCCAGACCCCCGAGACGGTGCTGTCGGCCTACGACGGCGAGCGGATCGTCTACCTCACGAGTCCGCACAACCCCTCGGGGTCGACGATCGAGCTCGCGGCCGTCGAACGGATCGCCGACGAGACCGACGAGGACACCCTCGTCGTCGTCGACGAGGCCTACGGCGAGTTCGCCGACGTCGACAGCGCCGTGGCCCTGCTCGAGGGCCGGGACGGGTTCGACGCACGCGACGATGTCGCCGTCCTGCGGACGTTCTCGAAGGCCTACGGTCTCGCGGGCGTCCGCCTGGGCTATGCGATCGTCCCCGCGGAGTGGGCCGACGCCTACGCCCGCGTGAACACCCCCTTCGCCGCCAGCGAGATCGCCTGTCGGGCGGGGCTGGCCGCGATCGATGACGACGAGCACGTCGAGCGAACCGTCGCGACGGCCCGGAGCTCCCGAGCGTACATGCGCGAACACCTCGACGCCCGGGTCTGGCCCAGCGAGGGGAACTTCGTGCTCGCGGCGGTCGGCGACGCGACGACCGTCGCCGAGGAGCTCCAGCAGCGGGGCGTCATCGTTCGGGACTGCTCGAGTTTCGGCCTGCCGGGCTGTATCCGGATCACCTGCGGTACCGAAGCAGAGACCGAACGCGCCGTCGAGGCGGTAAACGCCGTCCTCGCGGGTCGTTCGACCGAGCGAGAGGAGGTGACCGACGCGTGAGAGTCGCCGTCACGGGCACCCCGGGAACCGGGAAGACGACGGCGACGGAGCGACTCGAGGCGACGCTCGAGGACGCGAACGACGGCGACGAGCCCGAGGTCGTCCACCTCAACGAGATCCTCGAGGACGAGGAGCTCTACACCGAGGTCGACGCCGACCGCGAGAGCAAGATCGCGGACCTCGACGCGCTCTCGGAGTGGCTTGCGGACCGCGAGGACGTCGTCGTCGAGTCCCACCTCGCACACCACTTCGACGCCGACCGCGTGGCGGTGCTTCGCTGCGAGCCCGCCCAGCTCGAAGAGCGGCTGCTCGATCGCGGCGAGAGCGAGGCCAAGGCCCGTGAGAACGCCGAGAGCGAGGCTCTGGACGTCGTGCTGGCCGAGGCCGTCGAGGCCCACGGCCTCGAGTCGGTCTACGAGATCGACACGACCGACCGCGATCCCGAGGCGGTCGCCGAGGAGCTCGCGGCCGTCCTCGCGGGCGATCGGGAGCCAAGCGCCGGCGAGGTCGACTTCGTGGGGTATCTCGAATGACGCTCGATCAGCTCCGCCCGTACGTCACGGGCGTCCTCGATCCGTTCGTCGAGGGGTTCGATCGGCTGGGGATGACTCCTAACGGCGTCAGTCTGCTGGCGTTCGGGATGGCCGTACTGGCGGCGCTCGCCTTTCTGCTGGGGGGGCGAGCTTCCCCGATTTGGTTCGTCGCGGCCGCAATACTGGTCTTTCTGAACGGCTGGCTCGACGTCATCGACGGGGCCCTGGCCCGCGAACAGAACGTCGCCTCCGCGGGCGGAGACCTGCTCGATCACGTTATTGACCGCTACGCCGACATCGTCATCATCGCCGGGCTCGCGGCCGGCATCGAGAGCTACTTCCTGGGCTTTCTGGCTGTAACCGGGGTAGTGATGACCTCCTATCTCGGTACCCAGGCCCAGGCCGTCGGCCTCGATCGGGTCTACGGCGGGCTCATCGGGCGCGCGGACCGGCTGGTGATCATCGGCCTCGTCGGCTTTCTGGCCTACCCGTTCTCGGGGACGTACGGTGGGCTGACGCTGATCGGCTGGCTGCTGGTCTTTCTGGCAGTCGTCGGCCACGTCACCGCGCTCCAGCGGTTCTACTACGCCTGGATCGCACTCGATTGATCGTCCGGACCCCCGGCAAACGCCGCGACCGCCGCGTTACCGCCCGACTTCGCCGCATGGTTTATGACGCCCCGCGATATAGGTTCGAGCATGGTTCAATGCGAGATGTGTGGCACCGAGACGTCGTCTCCGAAGACGATCAAGGTGGAGGGTGCGAAGTTAGACGTGTGTTCGAGCTGTACCGAGTTCGGGACGGAGGTGAAACAGCCGAGTAGCTCGAGTTCGTCGACGAAGTACTCGACCGATTCGGGCTCCTCGGGGTCGGGTTCCGGCAGCGCTGCGAGCGGTGGCTCGACGTCCTCGAGTTCGAGCGCGGGCGGCTCGCGCCGGCAGGACATGTTCGACGACATGGACGAGCTGGCGACCGACTACGACGATCTCGTGCGTAACGCCCGCGAGGACGCGGGGCTGAGCCAGTCCGAGCTGGCGAACGAACTCAACGAGAAGGCGAGTCTCATCCGGAAGATCGAACGGGGTGATACCCTCCCCAGCGACCAGGTGCAGTCGAAACTCGAGAGCTTCCTCGGGGTCGATCTGAGCGCCGAGGGCGGGTCCGCCGAGGACTCGGAGTGGTCTGGCGGGTCGGCGACGGGCAGCTACACGCTCGGCGACGTCGTCAAGCGCAAGGACTGAGGCGATCCGCTGTACCGGGTTCCCGGAGCGACCGTAGGACGGCTCGCGGTCGTCGGAACTGACGTCCGGGAGTTCGTCCGAGCAGGCTTCACGCCCCCGACTCGCAAGCTATTTCTTTCCCGGGACGGGCGTCTCTCGTATGTTCGTTCTCGTCAACCTCAAGACCTACCCGTGCGATCCGATCGAGGTCGCGGAGGCCGTTCGCGACGTCGACGACCGGACCGACGCCCGCCTGGCGGTCGCCCCGCAGGCCGCCCACCTCGAGCGCGTCGCCGAGACGGGGGTCGAGACCTGGGCCCAGCACGTCGATCCGATCGAGCACGGCAGTAACACCGGACAGACGCTCGCGGAGTCGGTCGCCGACGCGGGCGCCGACGGAACGCTGATCAACCACTCCGAACAGCGGCTGAAGCTCGCCGACATCGACGGCTCGGTACGCGCGGCCGAGCGGGCCGGTCTGGAGACGGTCGTCTGTGCGAACAACCCGGCCCAGATCGGCGCCGCCGCGGCGCTGGGTCCCGACGCCGTCGCGGTCGAGCCGCCCGAGCTCATCGGTACCGGGACGCCCGTCAGCCAGGCCGACCCCGACGTCGTCGAGGACGCGGTCGACGCCGCCGCTGGCGTCGACGCGGACGTCTCGGTCCTCTGTGGTGCGGGCATCAGCACCGGCGAGGACGTCGTCGCCGCGGGTGATCTCGGCGCGGAGGGCGTGTTGCTGGCAAGCGGGGTCGCGAAGGCCGACGATCCGACCGCCGCGCTCGAGGACCTGGTCGACCCGCTCTGAGCGGGAACCGTTTTTCCCGGTGCCGACCGAACTCGCGGACATGAGTTCGGACCACGCCGTCGAAACCGCACTCGAGAACCGACTGATGAGCAACGGCATCTACGTCACCGACGTCTCCTGGCCCGACGGCGGATCCGACGAACCCGTCGACGGCGCGGCGATCGACCTCGAGTACGAGACCGTCGCCGAGGCGTCGTTCGTGACGACCGACGAGGTAAGCGCCGTCGTCCGCATGTTGCTCGCGGTCGCCGAGGAGCGCGGGTGGACCCCGGGACGCCTCGAGGCCACCTCGCTGTCGACCGACGGCGACCGCAGAGGACACTGGCACGTCGAAGGCGAGTGGTTCGCCGGCCTCGGCGTGGAGCTCACGGAAACGGAGTTCTCCCAGCGGGTCCTCGCGACGGTCAGTCGACCGCCCGAGGCCGAGTAGCGTCACCGCCGCCCACGGGGGCGAACCGGGACACCGATATGGACGCGGTCGCGAGAGTCGAGTATGGACACACCAGCCCGCTCGCCTGCGTCCGGGATCGGTCGGGACGTCCTCGCGCTCGGGGCGGTCGATATCGCCATACTCGCCGTGATCATCGTCGTTGGCCAGCTGAGCCACGGCGTCGAACCGCTCGCGGAGCCGCTGGTCGCCCTCGAGACGGTCGTCCCCTTCGCCGTCGGCTGGCTCGTGATGGCGCCGCTGGCGGGGCTTTACGCTCCCGGGGTCGCGACGTCGCTCACCCGTACCGTCCGCGTGACGACGGTGGCGTGGGTCGCGGCGGCAAACGTCGGGATGATCCTGCGGGCGTCAGCGCTGTTCGACGGCGGCGCAGCCTGGCCGTTCCCGCTCGTGATGACCGGGTTCGGACTCCTCGTGCTCGTCGGCTGGCGCGGCGCCTACGCGGCGTACGCAGACACGCGACGGTAGCGCTCACGGGATCACTGTCACCCGCGACTCGCGCGGATTCCTCTCGATTTCGATAGTATGTTCTCGCCGATACGTACGAGCTAAAATATAATGATTGTTAGTGTTCGGTATGCGTTCGGATCGTCGGCTACAGAAACACTCTCTCGGCCGATTCAGCGGAATCACAACTCACGTTCCACCGAATCGACCCGGAGAGCGACTACTCATCTCCCTGATTACGCGCTATCCTAATTCACACAACCAATCTATAAGTTATACGTATTTGCTCCCCCAGATACGAGTTAGAAACCGGTTCACTATCAGCTAATTATGGGAAACACTTATATCGTCATTCCGCATAGTATAGTATAGATTATGACTGGATATTACGACATTGTTCTGGGCCTCATTCCGGTCGCACTGCTCGGTATCACCGCCGCGCTGACGTTCGTCGGCCTGTCGATGACGGCAGCGATACCGGCCGGCGCCTTCGCCGCGATGGTGCTCATCGGCCACGCAATGTTCGTCAACGCCCCGGTCGATTCGACCGAGGACGTCCAGTCGACCCATCAGCCGGTCAACGCGGACTGATCTAGCCGGTATCCCTTTCTCCCTTCCGGCCGTCGTCTCGTTCGTGACCGACACCCTGTTTCTGACCAGCGACGACGTCGCCGGGCTCGCAACGCCCGCCGAGTACGTCGACGCCGTCCGCGAGGGGTATCAACAGCGTGGGACGGGTGCTCCGGCCGAGCCCCGCTCGAAACTCGTCCGCGAGGAGCCCTCCGGGATGCTCACGGGGTACGCCGCGATCCTCCCAGATAGCGGAGTAATGGGCGCCTACACCTACACCGCCGGGTTCGGCGCCGAGGACGCCTGGTTCGTGCTGTCGCTGTTCGACGCCGACAGCGGCGAGCCCCTGGCACTGTTCGACGGGGCGAGCCTGAACCCGTTCAAAACCGGCGCGACGGGTGCTGTCGGCGTCGACGCCCTGGCCCGCGAGGACGCGACGACGCTTGCGGTGATCGGCAGCGGCGCCCAGGCCCGGGGCCAGCTGCGCGCGACCGCGACCGTCCGCGACCTGACCGAGGTTCGAGTCTACTCGCCGACCGTCGAGAACCGCGAGGCGTTCGCGGCCGACTTCGACGCCGAGCTCGCTGCCGACGTCCGGGCGGTCGGCTCGAGCACCGACGCCGTCGCCGGCGCGGATATCGTGATCACGGCGACGCGGGCGAGCGAACCGGTGTTCGACGGCGACGTCCTCGAGCCCGGCACCCACGTGACGGCGATGGGCCAGTACGGCACCGACGGCCGCGAGCTGGACACGACGACGATCGAACGAGCGACGTACGTGCCCGACCTCCGCGAGCGGGCGACTCACGACGCCGGAGCCTTCCTCGCGGCGCTGGAGGACGGCGCCGTCGGCGAGGACCACGTCCACGCCGATCTCGGCGAGGTCGTCGCCGGGATCGAACCGGGGCGGACGAGCGCCGAGGAGCTCACCGTCTTCGACAGCGGCGGCACCGGGGTCGAGACCGTCGCCGCTGCCGGACTGCTCTACGAACGGGCCCGGGAGGCGGGGCTCGGCACCGAGATCTCGTTCGCACCGGCGAGCGAGGCGCTCACCGGGGACTGATCGTCGTCGCCATCGGCGTTCCGGAGCCGTCGGATAGTGGGGGGTTACGAGCTCGTCACCGACGGCAATCGCAGGCTACGCCGTCGCTTCGCCTCGCCAACGTTTAATTTCTGGTGTAATTCCTGCGAAACCGTAGGGGCGTTCAAACGTCTCGGCTCCCTACGACCGACCTATGCCCAGTGCGGCCGAGCTCGTCGCGATCCTCGAGTGTCGCGACTCGCTGGCGATCGCCTGTCACGACAACCCCGATCCCGACTGTCTGGCTAGCGCGCTTGCGCTCGAGACGATCGCCGACGAGGCCGGTATCGAGGACGTGACCATCGCCTACGGCGGCGAGATCTCCCACCAGCAAAACCGCGCGTTCGTCTCCTTGCTCGAGCTCTCGCTGCGAGCGCTCGCGGAGACCGACGTCGGGGACTACGACGCAGTCGCGTTCGTCGACCACTCCCAGCCTGGCGCCAACACCGAGCTCCCGGCGACGGTTCGACCCGAGATCGTGGTCGATCACCATCCCGGCGACCCCGTCGAAGGCGAGTTCGTCGACGTCCGCGTCGACTACGGTGCGACCGCGACGATCTTCGTCGAGTACCTCGAGGAGCTCGGAATCGAGCCGACCTCGCGGCTGGCGTCGGCGCTGCTCTTTGCCCTCCACCGCGAGCGGCTCGACTTCGTCCGCAACCCGACCGCCCGTGAGTACGAGACGGCGCTGGCGATCTACCCGCGGGCCGACCTCGAACTTCTCGACCAGCTGTACGGCAGCGCCTTCTCCGCGCCGACGCTGGACGCGATCGGGCGGGCGATCGCGACCCGCCAGCAACGGGGGTCCTCGATGGTCGCGACCGTCGGGCGAACCACCGAAACCGACGCCTTACCCCAGGCCGCGGACTACTTGCTCAACCTGGAGGGGGTGGACACGGTGTTGGTCTACGGCGTCGTCGACGACGCGATCCGGCTGAGTGCCCGCTCGATCGATCCCGCGATCCACATCGGCGAGGCCGTAAGCGACGGGTTCGACGAGCTTGGCTCCGCGGGCGGCCACCACGACATGGCCGGCGGCCGGATCGAGCTGGCGGCGATCGCCGAGGACGTCGACCCCGACGCCAGGGACCTGCTGACGGTCGTCGGCAGTCGGCTGCCCAAGCGGTTTTTCGCGGTCCTCGAACCCGAAACCGACGCAGACGACGCGTGAGTCCTCACTCGATGTCGATCGCGTGGGAGCTCCCGCCGGGTTCGAGCTTTGGGAGCCGGATCGTTAACACGCCGTTGTTGACCGTCGCCTCGATCCCGTCGGCGTCGACGGGTTCGGGGAGGGTCACCTGCCGGCTGAACGACTCGAGCTCGCGCTCGCGCCGGAGGTAGTCCTCGCGCTCGTCGGTCGTCTCGCTCCCGCGCTCGCCGCTGAGAAACAGGGTGTCGCCGGAGAGCCGACTCTCGAGGTCGTCGGGCTCGTACCCCGGGACGTCGACAGTGACGACGAACTCGTCGTCGTGGTCGGCCAGATCCAGGCTCGTCCCGCCAGCGGCGACCGCGAACCGGCTGCCGTTCTCGGTCTCCCACGTCCGTGGCGCCTCCTCGAACTGGCGGTTCAGTCGGTCGAATAGCTCCTCGAGGCGGTCGAAGGGGTTTCGTCGGCTGGCCATAGCAGTCAGCCCTTCACCGACGTCCTCGAAAAAGCCATCCACGGCCGTCGGGACTGTCAGCGACGCGAACGTGTCGGCTCGCGAACGCAGCAGCATCCAGGCCGACCGTTTTTCCGTTCGCCGACGCTACCGTCGGGTATGACGAACGCGCTGTTTGTCGTCAGTGAGGAAGGCTACTGGGGCGAGGAATGTGTCGAGCCCCTCGAAACGCTCTCCGATGCGGGCGTCGAGATCACCGTTGCGACGCCGTCGGGCGGCCCGCCGAAGCTCGACGAGACGTCGGCCGACCCCGACGAAGTCGGCGAGGAGACCGCCGAACACGTCCGGGAGGTCCACGAGAGCGACGAGCGACTGAACGACCCGATTCCGGTCGCGCGGGCCGACGGCGAGACCTACGACGCCGTCGTCTTCCCGGGCGGTCACGGCACCGAGTGGGACGTCAACCAGGACAGCGACGCCCGGCGACTGCTTCGGGAGGCCGTCGAGGGCGAGGACGGGAAAGCGCTCGTGGTCTGTCACGCCGTCGGGATGCTCGGGTTCGCCCGCGACAGCCAGGGAGCGTTCATCGTCAACGGCCGTGAGGTCACCGGCTTCCCCAACGAGTGGGAGGAAGAGATCGTCGACGAGAACGACGTGATGCCCGACGGGCGCAAACTTCCCTACTGGGTCGCCGACGAGGTCGAGGTCGCGGGTGGCGAGTTCGAGCCCGAACTCGACCAGGACACGAGCGTCACCGTCGACGGCGACCTGCTTACGGCGCGGGGCCCCGAGTCCTCGAGCGCCGCCGCGGATCGGCTCCTCGAGGAGCTCGACCTGTAGGTCGGAACCGGGCCAGTTATCCCTCCGGGTTGCCGAGTCCAGATGTGACCGCCGACCCGTCCCCGCCCGAGCGAACGGTCGATCTACAGAGCCGGAGCTACCGGATAACCGTCGACGACGGCCGGGAGTCGTTTTTCGCGCTGAGCATCGAAGACGCCGCCAACGACGACGCGTGGCTGATGTCCGACACCGTCTACGCCCTCGAGTCGATGCGCTAGCCCGCCCGGAATCAGTCCCTTTTTATTTCGCGCCGGGGAACGTCGACTATGAGCTTCGAGGAAGACGACCGCGTCGTTTTGCACGACGAGCACAGCGAGTTCGACGGCGAGACCGGGACCGTTACCCAGACGATGGAGTCGATGTTCGGCGACGTCACCTACACCATCAGCTTCGAGGACGGCCAGGAGACCGGCGTCCCCGAGGACGCCCTCGAGGAAGCCGACGACGCCGACGAGGAGTAATCGGAGCCGAAGCCGTCGAGGTCGCCGACACCACCGAGACACCGCACCGGTACTGCACCAGTAGATGCCACAGATTCCGCTTCACTACGTCGACCTGCGGGCGTTCTGTTACGCCACCGAGGACGAGAAACGCGTCGAGCAAGCGCTCCGAACCTTCCTCCCCGAGGAGTTCGAGATCGACCGCGCCGAGAGCGAGGGCCACTACGGCGACCGCATCCTGGTGCTCTCGGCCCGCGTCGAGAACGCCGACGATGTGCGCTACGTCCTCTCGCGGCTCGCCGACCTCGAGACCCTCGATACCCTGCTCGACGAGCTCGACGATCGGGTCACCGAGAACACCGAGCTCTTCTTGCGGCTCGACAAGCAGGCCGCCTTCGGCGAGACGGTCCGCCTCGGCGAGGGGATCACGTTCCGCGCGAAGGTCGAGGCCTACCCCGCCAAGAAGGAGAAGGCCGTCGAGAACGCCGAGGACGTCCTCGAGCGCCTGCGCGACGAGGAGTGACATCCTTCTACGACCGAAGTCGTGGGCTTCCGCTATATTTGTGTCTTTTTAAGCGTAACTATCATCGAGATTGACAGACGGTACGTACAGGTCAAGTAGGTAACGGCAAGGCAGTCAGCCTCTCCAATGATTGTCAGACGAGCGTACTGAACTCGTGGGTGGACGGGCAGGCGAGCGTCCGTGAGTGGTTTTCACATGGCCTTTCAAATAATCAGAGACCGAATCAAGCCTTTACCGAAAATACCCGCTGAAGAGGAGCAGAACTAGGAGATTTTTAAAATGAATAGTTCTATAAAGAAAATAGCGCGAGTACCACGGGCCACCGCGCCCGTGGGTGAAGCGCGTCAAAACACGAGCTTTTAACAGGTAGCTAACCATACCAAATCCAGTGCAGTCGTCCAAACTCACTCAAACGCTGTCGTTCGGACTAGACATTGATACGGGGAGTGACGACGACCTGCAAACGGGCTGTATTGAGGCCCGCCGCATCCGCAACGAAGCCAATCGACTCGACCGAGCCGGTTGGAATTGGAGCGATATTACATCGACTGTCGTTGATAACGCCGATCACGTCAACAATACTACCCAACTTATCGTTGACAAGGCACTCGGTGAAATCGAAGCCTATCACGACAACAAAGATGACGGGTGGGGGCGACCCTACCCATACATCGACGAGTCGTACCCGATAGTGATGAATCACGGTGAAGGCTACCGTCTGTTCCCCCAAGACGACAGGACGGTTCGATTCCGCATCACCGCCACAAGAGGCACGCACGTCAAAGGTGAACTTCATGGCAGTCCAGATTATTTCGACCGATTGCGAACTGCCTTCACTGATGAGGAGCGGCGGGTTGGGACTGCTGAAGTCGTTCACAAACACAATGAGTGGCGGCTCCACGTCACCGTCACACACGAGACTCATCAAGTCGCCAGCAAGCACGGTGCAGACACGATTGTTGGTGTGGATGTGAACGAGGACTGTATTGCAGTTGCTGCAATGAGTCGAAGCGGTTCGGTGAAAGACTCCGTGGTGTTCGAGTATCCGTCGGTGAAAGAGCAGCGTCACGCGTTTTTCACCAAGCGCAAGCGGATGCAGAAAGCTAACCAGACCGCGTTCGAGACGGGCGTGCAGACTGAAGAACGTGACTACGTTCACGATTGCCTGCACAAAGTCTCGCGGAACGTTGTCGAATGGATCTCGCAGTTTTTGGCTCCGGTAGTCGTCTTTGAAGACCTCAAAGAGATGCGAGAGTCCATCGATTACGGGGCGCGGATGAACCGACGTCTGCACTCGCTCCCGTTCGCTGCACTCCAAGAGATGGTATCGTACAAAGCTGCGTGGGACGGGATTCCTTCCGACGAGGTTGATCCTGAGTACACGAGTCAGCGATGCCCAAGAACGGAGTGCCAGCACACAGACCGTTCGAATCGCCACAAGAAGCGATTCAAGTGTCAACAGTGTGGGTTCCAGGATCATTCCGATAGAAAGGCGGCGGTGTGTGTCGTACAGAACTGGTTAGAGCGAGAAACTGGAAATGTGCCATCTCTCGAAACCCTTCCACGGGTTTGGAAGGTGAGACGGATGGCATCGGGGGCTGGTGGAGGCCCCGGCTCTCACGGAGCAACTTTCGCTTCGGGTGTTTACCGACACGGAACGTCGGCGCAAGACTCTTCGAGTCAAGCGCGAGAGGAATTAAAGACCGTTGCGTCAGCAGTGCAGGACTAAACACGGACGCCCCGCGCCACCGTGCGCGGGGTACTTCACGTAACACCGACGCCTCTAGAACTCTACTCGACAGAGGACAGTTGCAATCAGTTAGAAGAGCCGAATCAGTGCTCGCAGCTAGCGGAAGCGTTATTACGAATTATCCATAACTCATAATACGATGTCTCAGTCAACGACGCCTGGCGGGACGCTCCCCCTCGAGCACCTTCGAACACTTGTTGATCTCCTCGAGAACCCAACGCTTGCCCGCATCTACACTCATGTGCTAGAAAACGACGGGGCTACCGTCGAAAATCTGATTACGGATCTTGATCTCCCACAAGGAACCGCCTACGATTATGTCGGAAAGCTCGAGGAGGCCGGACTGATAACAAAAACACGTGAACAGCGGCCATATGAATTCACAGCCGAGCCACTTTCAATTACGCTCACAACAGATGGTGAAGCACGCACGATCACCGCAGAACTCGTCGATGCAGTCGGCCGCCGCGAGATAGTCGAGGATATCGATGTCTATCTTGATCGTCATGGAATCGATGGCCTTGCAACCGCGCTTGAGTATGCTCATGAGTATGTCGACGGCACGGTCAACCATCGCATCATGGCGCGTGAACTCGATCTCTCTCCACTTGAAGCCGAGATAATTTTACAGGCACTTGAACCAGTCGTTCTCCGACACCGAAGCAGCGAATGAGAACGAAGTACATCGCAGATACAGGCGTCTTTGTCCGATGCGGTGGACCAACTGCTGAAAAATATCAGCAACTTCGTCGCGCCGTCCGACAGGCAGATGTCTCACTGCTGATCCCCAAGCGTGTATATCTTGAATTAGGCGGAGAACCCGACGATGAACCCTACCCATCAAGTACCATTCCTTGGCAGGAGGGGATCGAGGAAGGCTGGATTGTAGTGGCTGACGAACTCAAGTATTCGAATCCTCTTGTCTCAGGCATAATGGATGCCACTCGCCGATATATTGCAAACGACACAGACCGATCGGAGGACCATATCGAAAAAGCAGACACTGCTCTCGTTGGGCTTGCAGCACAACTTCTTGAGACTGGCAACGCTGAGCAAATCGTACTCTTGACAACAGACAAACCCGCGGGACGAGCAGCGGAAACCCTGCTTCCGGAATATGGGTTTGCCGATCAACTACAGTATCAATACGTGAGCGAAGAATACCTGGAGCAGGTGACCGCAACTGAGTTTTCACATTACTGTTGCTCATCTTCCCAGTAGCGATGACAGGCGTTTGGATGCGTCTCCCGCATGGTTGAGGAGCATCAGAGAAAAACGCGGATTGACCGTCGACGCCGACGACCCGCTGGGAACACTCATCAGTTTCTTGACTGTTTGTGGGCAAGGACATTCACCGACTCCGCCCCAAGCTCGAACGAGCGCTCGAGACGCCAGCAGCGCTCGCTGCGGACGCTCCCGAATTCGCGGTCCACTTTTAGTCAACCGGACGGCCTACGCATCGGCTGCAACGTGAATCCTGCAGTCCAAGAACCTCCGACCGACTCGAGAAGCCGTTTCGTTGCTCTATGCACTGACTCGCTTACCGTACGCCGCTGCTCGATCGCTCCAACAACTCGCCGGCGAAGACGACCGCCGGGAGCTTCGACCGGACTAAGCAGCTGTTCTCCGATCTCTCACCGCCGGTTGGCAAAATAGTACAGACTCTGCTCACAGCTGAAAGGCGTCTCTCACAGTATGAGCTCGCAGATAAAGCGGATGTCTCGCCACTGGCAGTCCGGAACTACCGCGATCGACTCGAGGCGCTCGATCCCATCCGTGTCGGCGAAAACGGATATCGGCTGACGTTGTCGTTTCAGACTACCACTGAACGTCGCAATCCCGTTGCTCCGCCAGTTGAGGATGTTGACTTTCACCAAGAGAAGCGTACGAATACAGTCCTGAATTACTTATCAACTCTCGTCTGGGAAGGAAAAAATAGACTTGCGAGCGTGAGTACCAGTCCACCCCAGAGTAATACATAGTGATTATTTGTAACAATAGCAGTGGTGAAGTTCGTACTAACTATCCAAAACCCACCTACTATCGAAAAGTGTAACCCAACAAGACTGAGGTACATCCCATTCATGTCAGACTTAATTTACATTAGATAGAACTTCTTTGTGCTTTAGAACTATCTCTTTGACAGGAATTGTGGTGTTCCGTTCGCATCTGTAGGTAACGAACCATCCGATTCAGGTTCGTGACCTGTACTGAATAAAGAAAGTATTTGAATCCGTACTGATGACCGTGTCTCCGATCCGACCTGACGTCGTCCCGCGGTCGCTCCGGAAAGGACTTACAGCAGACCGTACGACGGTCCGGTATGCACGTTTCCGTCGTCGGAGAGGACCCCGTCCGCGACGCCGTCGAGACCGCGCTCGCAGACGTCGACGTCTCGGTTCGCTCGGCCGCACCGACCGACCTCGAGGACGCCCGGTTCGCCGTCGTCAGCGACGTCGCCGGCGCGGCGACGTTCGATCGGGCCAACGAGGCCGCCCTCTCCGGCGATACCCCCTGGATCGCCGTCGAGATCGGCGGTGTCGGCGGTCGTCCGATCGCCGACCTCGACGCCGCGGTCTCGGGGTTCGCCCCCGGTACCGGCTGTTTCGACTGCCTACGGACTCGCGTCGACTCCCACCTCGAGTCGGCCGCCGACGAGCCCCGCGCCGACTCGAGCGCGGCTCGCTTTGCGGGTGCGCTCGCGGGACGGGAGTGCGTGCGGGTGCTGTCGGGCGAGGAACGGTCGGTGATTGGCCACGTCCTCGAGGTTCCCCACCGCCGACGGCGATTTCTGCCGATCCCGGGCTGTCCCTGCGGCGGCGAGCGCGACCGAAGCCTCGACCGGGATGACGACGCTTTCGACCTCGACCACGCCGTCGAGCACGTCGAGCAGGCGATCGACGACCGGGTGGGGATCGTCGAGACGATCGGCGAGGTCGAGTCGTTCCCCGCACCCTACTACCTCGCGACGACGGCCGACACGAGCGGGTACAGCGACGCCAGCGCGGCCAACCAGGCTGCGGGCGTCGATCCCGACTGGAACGCGGCGCTGATGAAGGCCGTCGGCGAGGGGCTCGAGCGTTACTGTGCGGGCGTCTATCGCGAGGACGACTTCGTCCGCGCGAGCGAGGACGTCCTCGAGCGGGCGGTCTCGCCGACCGAGCTCGTCCGTCCCGACGACGCGCCAGCGTCCGATCCGAGCGACGACCATCGGTGGGTCGAAGGCGAGACGCTCCGGACCGGCGAACCGATTCATCTGCCGGCCGCGGCCGTTCAGTTCCCCCAGCCCGGCGACGCCCTCGTGCCCGCGATCACGACGGGGCTCGGACTTGGCTCCTCGACGGTCGACGCCCTGCTGTCGGGACTGACCGAAGTCCTCGAGCGGGACGCGACGATGCTGGCCTGGTACTCGACGTTCGAGCCGCTGGGGCTCGACGTCGACAGCGAGACGTTCGCGGCCCTCGAGCGCCGTGCAGCGAGCGAGGGGCTCGATGTGACGGCGATGCTCGTCACCCAGGACGTCGACGTCCCGGTCGTCGCGGCCGCGGTCCACCGCGAGGACGGTGCCTGGCCCGCGTTCGCGGCCGGCTCCGCGGCGGGACTGGACGCGACCGAGGCGGCGACGGCGGCGCTGGCGGAGGCGCTACAGAACTGGATGGAGCTGCGGGGGCTCGGTCCTGACGAGGCAGAATCGGCCTCGGCGGCGATCGGAGAGTACGCCTCGTTCCCCGAGCCCGCCCGGGAGTTCATCGACGTCGAACAAACCGTCCCCGCGGCAAGCGTCGGTCCAGAGCCGGCCCCGACCGGACGCGATGCCCTCGAGGACGTCCTCGAGCGGGCGAGCGACGCCGAACTGGAGCCCCACGCGGCGCGGCTGACGACCCGCGACGTCGCGGGGCTTGGCTTCGAGGCGGTGCGGGTCGTCGTCCCCGGCGCCCAGCCGCTTTTTACCCGAGAGCCTTTCTTCGGCGAGCGCGCTCGGGAGGTGCCGGCCGAGCTCGGGTTCGAGCCCGAACTCGAGGGGCCGTTCCACCCCTACCCCTGAGCTGCGTTGTCGGCCTCGTCGTACTCCTCTTCGACCTCCGCCTCGGTTTCTTCGGCTTCGTCTTCGTCCTCGATGATCTCGAGTTCGATCTCGTCCTCGTAGAGGCTGATCAACACGAGGTTCGTTTCGTCGGTGATCTCCCCCATCTCGACCAGGTCCTCGATCTCGTCGTCGCCGTGGCGGGTGATACGAAACTGCTGGTCCTCGCCCTCGATGTGGGGTGGCGCGACGCGTTCGTCGGGCGTGATCGTGTAGCTCTCCTCGTAGGTCTCGCGGCCGCCGTCCCGAGCGACGGCGTCGAGACTGATATTGTACGGACGATCTCCCTCGTTGGTGATCTCGATGGGGACCGGGCTCTGGAGGCTGCCGGTGAAGTGATCCTCGACCGCGTCGACACAGCCCGCGAGGCTCGCGACGGCGACGACGCCCGCGGACCGGAGTACCGTACGGCGGTTCACGCTCGGCCCTCGGGGCCGAGCGACCGTCAGTATTACCCTTCCAGTCGGGGCTGGCACCTGTGGCCTGCCAACCGCTCTCCGGACCGATATCCGGCGATGCGGAACGACGGGCCGCGCGGCCTTGACATGTTAACGGTTACCTTCACGGCTAGCTACTGTGTGTAATAGGACGATGATTCATGACAAACAGCCACGAGTCGGCCGCGTACGGCCGTCCTCGAGAACGACCCGCAGGGGAGGCGGGTCGAACGGTCGGGCGGGGTACTGGTGGCGGGACCGACACGGACCGAAAGCGGTGAGCGATCGATGACCCGAAACACGACGATGGCGACGATCGGTGTCCTCTCGGTGCTTGCGCTCGTGACGGCGGCGCTGGGGCTGTACCGCGTGTTCTCGTTTATCGGTGCGGCGACCATCTTGGCGGTGTTTGCGGTCGCGACGATCGAACGCAACGGGACCGAACTCGATCTCGCACCCTACACCGGACTGATCGGCATCCTCGGCGCGTTCTTCGTCGCTGGCTTGGCCGGGATCTGGCTGACCTGGGAGCCCGGCGTCACCGACTACAGCTACGTGCTGGGCGTGCCGATGTCGACGCTGATCTACTTCGGGTTCATCTGGCTGTTGCCCCTGACCTGTGCGATCTACTACTCGCTGCTGTTCGATCGGGTCGCAAGCGAAGAGATCGTCGAGGGCATCCTCGAGGACGCCCGCGAGGCCCAGCGGCGTGAGTCGCTCCCGCTGGCGTCCGAACAGCCCGAGAACACCCTCGAGGCGACCGACGGAGGTGAGCGGACCGATGAGTAGCGTCCTCGGAGCCGCCGGAACCGTCCTCCAGCAGGACGGGATCCCCGTCGCGGACGATCCGATCATCCTCGGCTTCGGCGCGGCGTACCTGCTGATCGTCCTCCTGATCGGCATCTGGGGCTGGATGCGAACCGATTCGACCAGCGACTTCCTGATTACGGGCAAGAGTATCGGCACCTGGGTCCTCGCGCTGACGGCGTTCTCGGTGATCCAGTCCGGGTTCGGTTTCATCGGCGGTCCCGAACTTGTCTACGAGTTCGGGACGACCGCGCTGTGGATCTTCTTTACCGCGCCGCTTGGCTTCCTGCTGACGTGGGTCGTCCTGGCAAAGCGGATGCGCCTGATCGCCGACATCCGGAACGTGTTGACCCTGCCCGACGCGATGTACGTCCGCTACGAGAGCGATTGGGTTCGCGGGCTCAGCGGCGTCGCCGTCGCACTCGGCGTCGTCGCCTACCTGGCGGTCAATCTGGCGGCGCTGCAGTTCGTCATGCGGGCGATCTTCGGCATCCCCGTGCTGTGGGGCCTGTTCGGGGGCGCGCTAATCCTGCTGCTGTACTGTATGCTCGGCGGGATGATCGCGGGCGTCTGGACGGACTTCCTGCAGGCGATCACGATGGTCGTCGGCGCCGTGTTCGTCTTCGCGTACGCGATCTCGTTCGGGGGCGGGATGGAGAACATCTCCCAGAACCTGGCGAGCACGGATCCGAACCTCATCTCGCCGTTCGGCGCGATGGGCGGGGCCACGACCGCCGTCCTCGTCGGGATCGCCTGGTGGGTGCTGTTCTCGGTCGGCGCGGCCGGCCAACCCCACCTGATCACGAAGTTCTACATGAGCCGCAACCTCACGATCCTCAAGTGGGGTGCCCCGATCGCGGCGATCTCCTACGCGATCTCGAGCCTGATCGCGTTCTCGGCCGGGCTGTCGATGCGTGCGATGGTCGAGGCCGGCCAGCGCGAGGCGACGTTCTCGGCCTCTGAGGTCGGACCGGTCTTCGTCCTCGATCACACCGGAAGCATCATCGCCGGGCTGATCCTCGCGGCGCTTTTGGCGGCGATCATGTCTACCAGTGACTCGTTTCTCAACATCGGCGCGGCCGCGATCTCGCGGGACATTCCGCGAGCGCTCGGCAGGCCGATCACCGACCCGAAGACCGAGCTCCGGGTCACGCAGGGCGCGCTGGCGGGACTGACGGTGCTGTCGACGATCGTCGTCTTCTACTCCGACGCGCTGGTCGGCATCCTCGGGGCGATCAGCTGGGGCTTCTTTGCCGCCGCGTTCGTCCCGATCGTCGTCTTCGGGTTGAACTGGAAGGGAGCGACGAAGGAAGGGGCGATCGCCGCCCTCGTCGTCGGCATGCTGTACAACATCATCTACAACGTCGTGCCCGAGGCCGCGGCGATCGTCGACGCGGGCTGGCTCAACTGGATCAGCGAGAACGTCGTGATGGCGACCTACCCGTACCCCGCCGAAGTTCCCGCCGAGGCCATCTCCTTGCTCGTGACGATGGCCGTCTTCGTCTTCGTCTCGATCGCGACCCAGCGGGGTCGTGAGCTACCTGCCGACCTCCACGCCCTGTTCGAGCGCTGATGACCGACGAGGACTCGATCGCACGACTCACAAACTGGCTGCGCCGGCGCCCGAACTCGATCGAGTTCTGGGAACTGGTGCTCACCGACGAGCAGCTGCTCTGTTGTTTCGTCGGCGAGTCCTACCGCTCGATGCTGTTGCGGGCCGACATGGGCGAACGGGACCGCGCGCTGGTCGCGGACACCACCCCCGCGGAGCTGGAGGGTCTCGACGAGCGCAACTTCTCGATCCCGCTCGAGGCCCTCGAGTCGATCCGACTCGTCGTCGGGACGCGGCTCAGGCGAGCGACCCTCGAGATCGAGTGGGACGACGACGAGAAACAGCCCCACCTCGAGAAGGGGCGCCTGACCCTGTACGCCGGCCGCGACGCCGACTCCCAGCGCGACCTCGTCGCGGGGCTGGCCGACGAGCCCGCGCTTGCCGGCGTCGATGTCGCGGTCGACTCGCGGCGTCTCCCCTTCTGAGCGGGGACGTCCTCGTCGTCGCTCGGGGGACGTAACACCTCTCTCGGATCGGAGCCCCCGCGGACTGTCCCGATTTAAAATCGGATACTGTCCGCTTGAAAAGATATATAGCCGTCGTCTGGATATCCGAGTTCATCATCCGAAACGCCGCCTATCTCGGACAGCTCTTCCGATCGCAACGTTCGCTTCTCGTCGTCATCGGCGCCACCCTCGCCGGCGTCGCCTACCCCGCCCTCGCAGCACCGATCGAACCCCTGCTCCCGGCGTTCGTCGCCGGGTTAGTGTTCACCGCGTTCTACGGGTTCAGCCTCGGCGACACCACGGTCCGTTCGGTCTCCGTGCCGGTGATCGGCTCGCTGGTCTGTCTCTACTTGCTCGTCCCGATCACCCTGTACCCGATCGCCGCGGCGACCCTCTCGGGGGAGTTGCTGCTCGGCGTCCTGGTCGTCCTCTCCGCTCCGGTCGCGGCCGGCAGCTCGATCATCTGGACGCGACTCGGCGGCGGGAACACGCTCTCGGCGACGGTGACGGTGTTGGCCTCGATGCTGCTGGCCCCGCTCGCGATGCCGTCGCTGATCTCGCTGTTTGCCGACTCCGGCGTCGACGTCGCCGCTGCCGACCTCGTCGTCGAACTCGGCGCAATCGTGCTAGTGGCCGGGCTGCTCGCCTCTTTCGTCCCCGCCGACGCCGTCTCGGACGATCAGCTCGATACGTTCTCCGTCGCGACGATCGGCGCCCTGATCTACGCGAGCGTCGGTAGCTCGCCGCTGTCGGTCGAGCCGATCCAGCTCGCGGTCGTTGCCGGAATCGCGATCGCAGCGCTCGGCCTCAGCGCGGCCGTCGCCGCAGGACTGTACGCTCGCGGCGTCCGGAGCGACGACTGTATCACCGTGCTGTTCTCGGGCTCGATGAAAAACATGAGCGTCGCCGTCATGATCGGAGCGGTGCTCGGTGGCGGGACGATCGTCGCCGCCATCACCGCCTTCCACGTCGTCCAGCAGGTCGTCAGCAGCTCGATCGTCGGGCGCCTCGGGCCCGCGGGCGGCTCGGAGCCCGTTGCGACGACCCAGCCCGGCGATTAAGTGGCGCCCGACCACCGCGGATCGGATCGGATCGGATCGGCACCGCCGTCCTCGGCGCGTGAGACGCGGAGGTTTTTCACGGTGAAGAATGAGAATCCGGTATGTCCACGGGTGCGACCACAACCGTCGAGATCGACACAACACTGTTCATCACCGTCTCCGGACCGCCGGGCTGTGGCGCGACGACGCTCTGTGAACGCCTCTCCGACGCGATCGGCTGTCCGTACGTCTCCGGGGGCGACATCTTCCGGGAGCTCGCCGAGGACCGGGGGCTGAACCTCAACCAGCTGACCGCCGAGGCCGACGCCGACGACGAGATCGACCGGGCGATCGACGGGCGCCTCCAGTCGATCGCCGAGAAGTGGGGTACCGCGAACAAACCATTCATCCTCGAATCCCGGCTCGCGGGCTGGATCGCGGGCGATCGCGCGGACCTGCGGATCTGGCTCGACGCCCCCGAGGACGTCCGCCTCGAACGGATCGAGGACCGCATCGAGACCGAGCCCGAGATGCGGGTCCGGGAGGTCAGCGAGGCCGGACGCTACGAGTCCTACTACGAGATCGACATCGACGAGCGGGAGTTCTACGACCTCCAGCTCAACACCGCCCGCTGGGGGAAAGAGGGCGTGTTCCAGGTCATCCGGGCCGCCATCGAGGAGTACGACCCCGACGCCGATACGGGAGCGTTCCCGACGCCGGAGCTGGATCCGTAGTCGCTTTCGGGCACCTTCCGAAACGATACTGGGTGATCGAACCGGGATCGATCGGCAAAGCGGTCACAGTTCTCGTTATCGCCAGCTGAGAGCTTTCGCGGCTGGTTCTCGAGGAGCAGCCCACGAGGCGTTTCGAACACACGAACCGATTCGATCGAAAAATCGACGATCGGTACGAAGTCGACGCCAGTTCATCCCGGCGTGGGCGCGCCAGGACCAGTCGGCTTTTCGTCCTCGTCACGATCGTCGCGATGAAGGATCGCATCACGGACACGGTCGAACGCCGATCGGTCTGTGCGGACGATGGAGCGGTGCATAGCCCATACTCATGTTATCACCTGACACACTTGGATCTGGCGGGAACGTCGGCGTTGACCCGACGAGTCGCGTTCGGCGGTAGTTCTTTCATGCCATCCGCTCTCGTATGACATGAATGACGTACTTCGTCACGCTCGAGGGAGAGACGTACGAGGACGCCGTCGACGCCTTCTCGTGGGATCTCCCGGAGGAGTTCAACGCGGCCGTCGATCTGGTCGGCAAACACGACGGCGACCGGGTCGCGCTCCACCAGGCGTTCCCGGACGGACGACGCGAGAGCTACAGCTTTTCGGACCTCGATCGGCGCTCAAACGCGGTGGCGAACGTCCTCGAGCAACGCGGGGTCGAGTTCGGTGACCGAGTCGCGGTCGTCCTCTCCCAGAAACCCGCGAACGTCCTGACCCATCTGGCCTGCTGGAAAGTCGGGGCGGTCTCGCTGCCGCTGTCGGTACTTTTCGGCACCGACGCGCTTCGCTACCGGCTGACCGACAGCGAGGCCCGCGTCGCGGTCGTCGACGCCGCCCAGTGGGAGACGATCCGGGAGATCGCACCCGACTGTCCCGAGCTCGAGGACGTGCTGGTGGTCGACGCCGACGCCGAACTCGATCCGGACGCGCTCGAGGGCGCGACCGCCTCGCGGTTCGACGCGGCGGTCGATCGCGAGGACGTCGACTACGAGGTCGCGTCGACGGACGTCGACACGCCGGCGATAATCATGTACACCAGCGGGAGCACCGGCGAGCCGAAGGGCGTGGTCCACAGCCACGGCGTCTGGCTGGGACACTGTCCGGCCTTCTCGATGTACTTCGAGCGCGAGGTGCGGGCCGACGACGCCGTCTACTGGACGCCCGCGGACTGGGCCTGGATCGGGGCGCTGGGGGATCTGGTCTTTCCGGCCTGGCACTACGGTCGGCCCGTGGTCGGCTCGCCGATGGGGTCGTTCGATCCCGAGGCGGCCCTCGAGCTGGCCGCCGAGTTCGACGTCACCCACACCTTCCTCCCGCCGACGGCGATCCGGATGTTGATGGACGTCGACGATCCCGCCGACCGCTACGAGCTCTCCCTGCGGGTGATCTGCTCCGGGGGCGAGCCGCTGACACCGGAGATCCTCGAGTGGGCCGACGCCGAACTCGAGGGGACGGTCGTCAACGAGCTGTACGGCCAGACGGAGGCGAACCTGCTCGTCACGAACTGTCGAGAGTGGTTCCCCGCGCGTGCGGGGAGTATGGGAAAACCGGTACCCGGACGCGATATCGCGCTGGTCGACCCCGAGACGGGCGAGCGCGTCGAGGCGGGATCGGTCGGCGAGATCGCGGTTCGGCGCGGCGAGGACCCCGTCGTCTTCGATCGCTACTGGAACGCACCCGAACGGACCGAGCGCGCAACCCTCGAAAGAGGCGGCGACGAGCAACGCAGTGCGGAGCAATCTGTATCGGATGGCGAGGCCTGGCACCTGACCGGGGATCTCGCCGAGCGCGACGCCGAGGGCTACCTCTGGTTCAAGTCCCGCGACGACGACCTCATCATCACCAGCGGCTATCGGGTCGGTCCCCGGGAGGTCGAGGACGCCGTCCTCGAACATCCGTCGGTCGCCCAGGTCGGCGTCGTCGGCGTCCCCGACGACCGGCGCGGCGAGATCATCAAGGCGGTCGTCCAGCCCGCGGCGGGGACGGAGGGCTCCGAGGCGCTACGCGAGGAGATCCGCGAGCTGGTCCGGGATCGATTGGCCGAGTACGAGTACCCCCGCGAGATCGAGTTCCGCGAGGCGTTACCGCAGACGACGACGGGAAAGATCAGACGCTCCGAACTCGAATGAGAGTCGCAGTTGCGGTGGCTCGTAGTTACTCGTCGGGCGAGTAGTTGGGCGCCTCGTCGGTGATGACGACGTCGTGGGCGTGGCTCTCAGCCTGGCCGGCCGAGGACACCCGGACGAACTCGCTGCGCTCCTTGAACTCGGGGATCGTCGGCGCGCCGACGTACCCCATCCCCGACTGCATCCCGCCAGCGAGCTGGTGGAGCTCGGACTTGAGGGTGCCCTTGTACGGCGTCGCGGCCTCGACGCCCTCGGGGACGTAGTCGTCTTCCTCCTCGGGCTCTTCCTTGAGGTAGCGGTCGCTATCGCCGGATTTCATCGCGCCGACCGACCCCATGCCGCGGTACTGCTTGTACTTCTTGCCGTTCATCGTGACGACGCGGCCGGGGGCCTCGTCGGTCCCGGCGAAGTACGAACCCAGCATGACGGCGTCGGCGCCGGCGGCGACCGCCTTGATCGCGTCGCCGGAGTAGCGGATGCCGCCGTCCGCGATGACGGGGATGCCGTGCTCGCTGGCGACGTCTGCGACCTGCGCGACCGCGGTGATCTGGGGCATGCCGGCACCGGAGACGACCCGTGTCGTACAGATCGAGCCGGGACCGATGCCGACCTTGATCCCGTCGGCAAAGTCGACCAGCTCCGCGGCGGCCTCGCGGGTACCGACGTTGCCGACGACGACGTCGGCCTCGACGGACTCCTTGATCTCGCGGGCGCCCTCGATGACGTTGCGGTTGTGCGCGTGGGCGGTGTCGATAAACAGGATGTCGGCGCCGGCCTCGTCGGCTGCCTCGGCGCGCTCGTCCTCGAATGGGCTGACGGCGACGCCACAACACAGCTGGCCGTCCTCGTCCCGGACCGCCTCCTTGTACTCGCGGCGCTGGAGGATGCCCTGCATCGTCACCAGGCCAACGAGCAGATTCTCGTCGTCGACGACCGGGACGCGCTCGATCTTGTGATCGTACATCAGATCGAACGCCTCGCGGGGGTCGACGTCCTCGTGGACGGTGATGACCTCGTCGGTCATCGCCTCGGTGACGGGGTCGTCCTCGTTGACCTCGAGGTGCGGGCGGATGTCGGTACTCGAGATGATCCCCAGCACTTCTCCGCGCGTGTTGACGACGGGGGCGCCGCCGACGCCCTGGCGAGCCATCTGGTCGTCGATCTCGCGAACGGTCATCTCGGGGTCGGCCGTGACGACGTCCTCGTAGGGGATGACGAGTTCGTCGGCGCGTTTGACCCGGCCGATCTCCTCGACCATCTCGTCGACGTTCATATTGCGGTGGATGACGCCGAGCCCGCCGTGGCGGGCCATCGCGATGGCCATATCGCTCTCGGTGACGGTGTCCATCGCGGCCGACAGAATGGGGACCGAGAGCTCGACCGAGCGGGAGACGTGTGAGGAGAGATCGGCGTCGTCGGGTTCGACATGACTCTCCTTCGGTCGGAGGAGGACGTCGTCGAACGTTAGCGCTTCCGGTACCTGCAGTTTCGAAGAGTACGGCTCGTGCTCGGGAGCGTCGTTCGCCATGTCAACCGTCCGGAAGCGCCAGCAAAAAGCGTTGCGAGACGGGCGGAGGTTGCGAAGGCCTCCCGGGGGAGATCACGGGACGTGCTGCCACACGCGTGTAAAACCACACAGTCCGGGAACGTTCACCACAGTTCCAGATGAGTGCACCTTTGTCAGTATCTGGCGGTTATTGGCTGAGATACGCCGAGTTGTGTAATCGCTTCTCACGCAACGTTTATTGAGGGGCCAGTTGATCGTACGTGTATGAACGCTGTGAGTTTCAGCGACTCCCGAACCGTCGGCCAGACGAGCGGTGCTGCCGTCGCTGCCAAAATTTTCGGGAACTTTAAACTCACAGCACGAGGCCTTCCGTCCGAGTGGCTCGCGGTGGAGCGCTCTCACTCGTCACAGTACCCACAGGCCTCGGGTCACGGCCATCGATCCTAAGCGATGAGCACGTCCCAACACCCGGTCGCCCTCCGGCTCGAGAGCCTCGTGGGCGGCGATACGAAGCTGTTAGCACTCGTGATGATGCTCCCGCTGATCGACGGGATCTTCCCGGCGTTGATCCTCGCGGGAGCGCTCGACGACCCGCTCGGTGCCGTCCAGATCGGGCTGTTGATCTTCGGCGGAAGCGCCACCGTCGCGGTGATCCTCGCCGAGATGAGCGGGACGCCCCGCGAGCAGATCACGGTCGTGTTGCTGGTCGGAATCCCGCTGATCGTCCTCGCGGCTATCCAGGCGGCGCTGGCACCGGCGATCGACACCGTCCTCAACGAGGCGGTCTTCGAGCGGTTCGCGGCGATCGTCATCCTCGCGATCGCGGCCAAAACCGCGAGCGCGACGATCGGCGAGTATCTGCCCAGTCCCGCCGTGATCGTCGGCCTGGGGCTGCTGGCGAGTCTCGAACCCTCGGGTGCGGCGTTCATCGTGATGGACGACCCCGCACTGGTCGCGAACGCGACGCTCGCGGCGGTCGTCGGCGTCGCCTTCGCGCTCGGGGTCGCCATCAGCGGCCCGTACCTGCGCGAGTACATGGACATCGACAGGTTTCGGTTCGGCAGCGCCGTCGCGCTGGGGCTGTTGCCCCTGTCGCTTTTGGGGATGGCCTTCGGTCAGGCGCCGCTCGCGGCGCTGCTGGTCGCGGCCGTCTTCGCCATCGACATCCCGCTGGACCGCGAGGACGAGGACGTCTCCACCCCGTCGCAGTCGACCGAGAGCTCGCCGCGGTTCTCGACGCCGTCCCCGTCGCCGTCGGCGTCACCGGAGTCGGCGCCCGCAGTCGGCACGGGGCCGCTGTTCAACCCCGGCGGTTCGAGTTCGGGTTCGAGCGGCGATCGGAGCGCCTCGACCGACGGTGGCCAGAACGAATCCGAGGACGACGCCGACGAGGAGGAGGACAGTCTGGGTGACGACGACGAGGAACGCGCCCCCTGGCTCTAACGAATCGAAACCACTTTAGGGCGTATCCCCCAACGTAGAAGCGAGGGGTCGTGGCCAAGCCAGGCATGGCGACTGACTCCAGAGGCACCGCGCCCGGGACGACACTCCAGACTGATATACTGATCGGACACCTGATCAGTGTCCGTGTGATGACCCTCTGGAGTTCCGAGGCGCACCGGAGATATCAGTCGATCGGGGGTTCAAATCCCTCCGACCCCATATTCTCGCGACGAACAACACCGTGAGTCGCGAGTATTGGATGAGGTGGGATTTGAAGCAGGGAGCAGCTTTGCTGCGACCGAGGTTCAAATCCCTCCGACCCCATTCCTCTGCCGCGAACAAGTTCGCGAGCGGCAGGTATGGACGAGGAGGGTTTGAACGAGACCGAGGTTCTGCGAACGGAGTGAGCAGGTTCTCGGGCGTGGTTCAAATCCTTCTGACCCTCTCGAAGTTCTTGGCGATGTCTTCTTTTGTGTTCGGAAATACCGCGACGAACGTTGTGTGTTTGTCGAGAGTGCCGAGTACCTCTATTCTACGCAATTTCCAGCTGTTTTACCCAAAGCAGTAATCAATCAGCTACTCTGAACCAGTCATCTCATATATCAGGGGAATAATCTTTAATCTATATGAATGGATTTGGCGAGTACTTCGCAGTTAGTCTCTTTCAGCAGGAGGTAGAGTTATCAAGCCCTATACTATCGTTGTTCGTGGGTGTTGGTGTCTCGTTTCTTTCTGCAATTCTGGTATACTCTGCCAGACAGGTTTGGGAAAAGAAGAAACTGCACAGGGCACTGCTGACGGAAGTTGAGGCAATGGAGGGAATCGAGATTTGTGCAGATCAAATGGAACGGATTGACTCACCGCCGGCACGCCAACTTTCCGCTGATGACGTCCCTGCTGAAGATTCAATCCCGACAACTGTGTACAGCACTACAGCATCACGAATCGGCCTCCTCGGGGGTAGAATAGGCGGAGATGAACTAACTGGTGTAGTCAAATTCTACTCAAAAGTTCTCAGATACAAGTCCATAATCAAGGAGATTGGAAGTCATGGCCGGCCGGTATCAACCAGCAATGACGAGAATGGTAATGGTGGGGTATCAATTCCAGTCTCAGATAGTGATCAGGAGGATTTATACAATAATATTGGATCATTAAGTAAGGTTCGTAATAGGATTATCCAAAAGCAGTCGTTTGACGTTGATTATCCGGAAGAGTTGAAATAGGGACAACCCGCAAGAACTAACTGAATCGTGATCATGTACTTATATATGGCCAAGTATTCGCTTTCTTCCTCTTCCACTCGGAGGTGCAAGACTCGTGGATGATACGACTGGTGACTTCTTAGGATTAAGTGGCTTAGAATTCGAGTCGCGAGAATCTTTCATTAGTTATCTTGATCAGCAGTATCGACAGAAGAAACTCACGCGCAATTTTAACATTATTGCTGCTGTGAATAATTTAGACGATCCTGCCAGGTTTGCTCCATTACTCAAACAACGATTTAATGTTCTTGAGGAAAGTGGCAACCTGATACGAATCCATACGACGGTTGATGACGAACCTGTATACAGTTATATTTATCTTGATGAGACTGCACCGATCTTCTTGACGAATGCAAACAAAACCAATCAGATTCCGCCAACCATCATTCAGTTCCTTCAAGAAACCCAAAACGTAGGTCGGCTAATGCTGTCGAAGAGAGAGATTGATGAAACACGGAAAAAAATCGTCTCCAAGTACGAGAACGTCATGGTTCCTTTCTTCAGTGCTCGTCGATCCGCTGACGAACCGATCACAGCGAAACGAAGACCGAACACAAAGCGTTCAATTCAATACAGGGCCAATGACGGGCTAGAAACATACCGAGAGATGCGTTATAATTACGGAGTTCTTCCGTCAATTATGACCTTTGAATGTCCCAACCGGTTCAAGTTCAAAATTAAAAACGACGGGACTTTCGTTCATTCAGGGGGTAGTCTTCAGATGCTGTGGGAGTGTCTGAAAGACGAAATTGAACGGATTGAAGAGGTTGTTCGATACGCAAATACTGGTTCATACGAAGAAACAGAGAGTGCCTTCCTCGGAGAAGATGAACAGTTCGCAGTGAGCAAGCCTTGGGCAGTGGAAGTTGAAGAGGGAATCTCAACGGAGCCTATCAGGACACTGCCGACTCAATTGAATGATTCCTTCTGGGAGTTCAGCGTAGCCGATTACTATTCGCAACCGGAAATTAGATCCTTTGAGGCAGAGGTGATTGACGATACAACTCAGGAGCGAACGACAATGAAAACAAAGGGTGATGATATTCGGATCTTCCCTAGAGAATTCACTGATGTAGATCAGTCAATTCGGTTGTATAATTTCATCAGCGATCACTTCGATACCGATTGTACTCCGAAACAAGTTGCATGAAAGGTCCAGAAAATTACGACGACGGATACTATCAGCAACTTGGACCACAAGACAAAGCGGATTTTGAGAAACTCTTTCGGAAAAAAGCGAACACAATCGACGAAGATCGTGCACGAGAGAGTTACGAGCAATCGTTCCAGTCGAACTTTGAAGAAGAGTATCGACTGTTCCGCGATGTCGTGAATGCCTTTTCTTCTGGAAAAGCTGGGTTTGAGGCAACTATTGTTGATCCATTATATGAATTTGGAGATACGAACGCAGAGGTATTACTGGCAAAACCTCAGTCAAATACTGTTCACTTATGTTTTGTCTCCTGTCGAGTTGGCGGTCACAACTACACGGATTGGATGGCTGGTGTAAATGAGACGTATCGTTTAGCAAATAATACAGAAATGGTAGAAGATCTAAAAACACATATCAATTGTACTGGATTGAATTTAGGAACGGTCCAGTATGTGACGCTCACACGAGATATTGACATTCCAGATGCAGATGTAAATATACTAAAGTCTGGTGCTGATCCAGAGTACTATGCTATTTGGAAGCTAATCCGTTCAGCAGAATATAATGAGAAAGAGGAGAAAATGGAGGAAGCTAAGACAATAAAGTACCACGATGGTACAATGTCTGTTCCTGATTTTCAGAATATTTGCCAGCAGGGGATTGATCCGAAAGCTGCTGAGAATGATGATATCAAGTATTCTCTCACATTACATTCAGTATTTCCACTAGGAGAAGTTTGTCTTGATCTATATTTAGACAAATTAGGTGATGAGGAGAACCCTAAGGAATTCTATGAGGAAGAGTTTGAGGAAGCGTTCTTAGACAATGTCTACTTTGGAAATGATCGAGGAGCGATGACATCTATAGCGGAGGATAAGGTGGATACCTTACTGAACTTTGGACTCGAACATGGGGTTTTGAAAGAAAACTCAGATATTGTTGATGAGCGTGATTATAAGATCATGTGGGGATCAGAAGACCCAGGTGCTATCAAATCAATGGTGCGAGAGAAATTTATTGATTCAAAGGTGCCAGACGAAACCGGGGAAATGGCGTTTTCGCGTGCGAAGGAAGACTTTGAGGAAAGTGAACACTCTCTTGATGACTTTGACGAGGATTGACTCAGCATTTAATGAGACTATCAGAAACCATTCTGAATGACAAAGAGAAGCTTCACGGATAGAGCCAGCTCCAGCCTCCTTGGGTTACACGTCGACAAATTCAGTTCCTCGAATATGCACATGAGACGCGAACCACATATGCACATTTCGAACTGACCTGTCGCTCGATACACCACTCTTTTACCACGGGGTGAAAGGATCACAGATTTAGGAACGAAATAGCTGATCAATGGGTCACGGCCGGAATGAGTGCCTGCGAGGAGATCCCTCACTTCATCGGAACTGGCCACCAGATCATCAAGCGCGACGACCTTCTGCTCGAACAGCGCCGAAAGATCGTCCAGATGCTACCAGCGAAGTAGTGAGCCAATGTGGAGACCATCAGAGAGATCGAAACAGTAGCCAGCTACCCGTTTTCGAACAGCTAAGACTCGTTCTGTTCGAATCACCAGTAACGTTTTGCGACCAACACCTAATCACAGGGCATGAGCCTCACTATCGACGACTTCGTCGAGTTCGTGGCCGAGGACACAGCGGACGACGAGGCAGTCCCACTGGGCGACGCCCTCGCTGAGCTGGCCGTCGACGTCGAGGCCGACGCCGTCGAGGACGTCCGAGACGGTCGCGACCGGATATGAGGCACCCGTTCCGGATGCTCGACCCAAAACACTGACCATCTTCACTCCTAGCCACCAAACATGAGCTGGGACGTCGACTACGAAAACGAGGACTCGATCGCACTCGCCCACGAGGACGGCTTCGCCTGTTTCGCCAAGCGGGGCCAGGAGCGGGACGGTCACACGGAGTGGACCATCGAGCTGATCGACACCGACGACGGCACCGAACTGGTGCGAGAGACCCACCTGATCTCCAACGAGCAACACCTGTGGTCGGTCATCGAGAACTACACCGACCTGTATCCGGCCTGAGCGAGGACGCGATCGCGAACCGAACGGTGGGACGTCCTGGTGGCGATCGACGGGCCCGTCCTCGTGACGAGGACGCGGTGGCGGCGATCGCTCTCGGGGCGCCACCCCAGACCGCAGCTCCCGAACACACTCAGTCCGCGTCGACCGAGACGCGCTCGACGTTCGTCGATCCGCAGGCGGAACAGCGCTGCTCGGCAGACTCCGTCAGGATCGAGCCACAGTCCTTGCAGGTGCCACGGCTCGTGTCGCCGATACGGGTTCCACAGAGCGAACAGACCCGTCTGGTCGCCCGGAACTGCGCCCCACAGTCCTGGCATGCGTAGATGCTTTTCATGACCGGCCTAGCTAGGTAGTTGGTGGCGCGTCACAAGGAAATTTCGCCCGCCAGTTCACCGCTCCAACACTTTCTTTGTTTCCTATTGGTTCAAATGTTATAGATCTGTGAAAATTGCAGAGTGTTTATGTTTATTGGCGTGGAATTACGTCTGAGATGGCGCCATCAACTCGCCGGGGGAGCGAATCGACGGCCGCCACCGACCGGTACGAGGCCGTCGCCGATCTCGCCCAACAGGCCCTCGCTGACGAGGACGTCGAGTCCCTCCTGCAGTCGACGACGAGCGCCGCCGCGACCGTGATCGACGCGCGATCGCTGGCGATCCTCGAGCGACGTCCGGAAAACGAACGCGCGACGGTCCGCAGTCACGTCGGCTACCACGCCGCCCGCGGCGACGGGGGAACGGTCGCCGCGACGGCCGACAGCTGGGTGGGGACCGTCCTCGAACGAGCCGACCCCGTCCGGAGCGACGAGTCGATCGACACGCCGACCCCCACGGGCGAGGCTCGACACAGCGTCGGTGTTCGGATCGACGTCGACGGCGAACCGTGGGGGATTCTCGAAGCTCACGCGAACGAGCCCGGAGCCGTTACCGACGCCGACGTCGCCTTCCTCGAACGGATCGTCGACGTCCTCGAGAGCGCGATCGAGCCCGCGTCCGCGCCGACCGACGACGCGGGTTCGGCCGCCGACGAAACGGATCGGCTCCACCGGGCGGTCGAGACCGCCCGGGAGGGGATCGCCGTCTTCGAACCCGGCGGGGAGTTCGCCTACACCAACGAGGCCTACGCCGAGCTGTACGGCTACGATCCCGCGGAGATAGAGGGGATGCACTGGGAGCAGGTCCACCCGCCGGGGATGGTCACCCGGATCTACCGGGAGGTGTTCCCCCAGCTCTCGACGACCGGGACCTGGTCGGGGAAGACGGTCGGCCTGCGCGCGGACGAAACGCGGTTTCTCAAGGAGCATAGCCTCTCGGCGACGACTGATGGGGGGATCATCTCGGTCGTCTGCGACGTCGCCGAGCGGCGCCGTCTCGAGTCCGAGTTCGAGGAGATCTACGGCCGGATCACCGACGCGGTCGTCGGTCTCGACGTAGACTGGACGTTCACTCACGTCAACGACCGCGCCGCGGAGCTGATCGGGCTCACGGATCGGGAGGTGCTCGGGCGGTCGTTCTGGACGGTGTTTCCCGACGTCGGCGAGGACGTCGCGGAAGAGTTTCGGACCGCGATGGCGACCCAGGAGCCGACCGCCTTCGAGGAGTACGTCCCCGTCCTCGAGTCGTGGCTGGAGGTCAGCGTCTACCCCTCCGAGACCGGGCTCTCGGTCTACCTGCGTGATATCACCGAACGCAAGACCGCCGAGCGCGAGCTCCGGGAGAGCAACCGGGCGCTGCGCCGGCTCTACGAGATCACCGCCGACACCGAGCGCTCGTTCGAACAGAAGGTGACCCGCCTGCTCGAGCTGGGCCGCGAGCGACTCGGGCTCGAGGCCGGGTTCGTCGCCGACATCGATCCCGAGACGGACCGCTTCGAGGTCGTCCACGCGACAGGCGACGACAGGATCTCCCCGGGAACGTCGGCACCGCTCTCGGAGACCTACTGTCGCCAGACTGTCGAGACGATGGAGCCGTTCGTGCTCACGGACGCGCCTGCTCAGGGGTGGGCCGACGATCGGGCGTACGAACGGTGGGGGTTCGACACCTACGTCGGCTGCGAGATTCCGGTGACCGGCGGCACACAGACGGTCTGTTTCGCCGCCGACGATGCCCGATCGGAGCCGCTGACCCCCGCCGAACGGGGGTTCGTCGAACTCGCCACCCAGTGGCTCAGCTACGAACTCGAGCGACGGCGCTACCAGGCCGAGCTCGAGGACGTGATCGACGAGCTGGAGGCCTCGAACGAGCGGTTAGAGCAGTTCGCCTACGCCGCCTCCCACGACCTCCAGGAGCCGCTGCGGATGATCACCAGCTATCTCGGGCTGATCGAGAGCCGGTACGGCGACCGCCTGGACGCCGAGGGCGAAGAGTTCATCGCGTACGCGGTCGACGGCGCCGAACGGATGCGCGAGATGATCGACGGGCTGCTCGAGTACTCCCGGGTCGACACCCGCGGGGACCCGTTCGAGCCCGTCGATCTCGAGGACGTCCTCGAGGCGGTCCGGTCGGACATTCGGGTTCAGATCGCGGAGAGCGACGCCGAGATCGACGTCGCCCCGCTGCCGACGGTGGAGGGCGATACCGGACAGCTCCGCCAGCTGTTCCAGAACCTGCTCTCGAACGCGATCAAGTACTCCGGCGAGGAGCCACCCCGAATCGAGATCGCGGCCGAGCACTCGCGGATAGACGGCCGGTGGCAGATCGCCGTCAGCGACGACGGCGTCGGCATCGACCCTGACGAGGCCGATCGCATCTTCGACGTCTTCCAGCGCCTGCACGGTCGCGACGAGCCGGGAACCGGGATCGGGCTGGCACTGTGTCGCCGGATCGTCGAGCGCCACGGCGGCGAGATCGGCGTCGCCTCCGAACCCGGCGAGGGGTCGACGTTTACCGTGACGCTGCCACCCGCCGGGAACGCGACGGCCGGTCCGTAGCCGACTGTCGCCGGGTTTTTATCGCGGTTCGTCGAACGCGAGACTATGAGCCGAGATACCGTTCGACTCAGCTGGAACGAGGACGAGACCGTCGCGACGCTGGCCGTCGACCGCCCCGAGGCGCTCAACGCCCTGAACGTCGCGACCCTCGAGGGGATCGGCGACGCCGTCGCAGAGGCCGAGGACGAGGGCGCACGAGCGCTCGTGCTCACCGGTGCGGGCGACGACGCCTTCATCGCGGGCGCTGACATCGACTACATGCAGGACCTCTCGAGCCCGGAGGCCCAGGCGTGGGGCGAGCTCGGTCACTCCGTCGCCGACGCCCTCGAGACGTTCCCGGCGCCGACGATCGCGGCGATCAACGGCTACGCCTTCGGCGGGGGCTGTGAGCTGGCGCTGGCCTGCGATCTGCGGGTCGCAAGCGAGTCGACGCTGATCGGCAACACCGAAATCGACCTCGGAATCATCCCGGGCTGGGGCGGGACCCAGCGTCTGCCGCGGCTGGTCGGCGACGAGACGGCCCGGCGCCTGATCTTCCTCGGCGAGCGACTCGACGCCGAGAGCGCCGCCGAGGCCGGACTCGTCGGCGAGGTCGTTCCCGACGCGGACCTCGAGGCGACCGTCACCGAACTGGCCGACCGCCTCGCGGCGAAACCGGCAGACGCCATGCAGGCCGCCAAGCAGTCGCTCAACCAGTTCGGCGAGGGGCCCCGATCGAGCGGGCTGGCCTACGAGAAACGCGCGTTCGCCAGCCTGTTCGGTACCCCAGACCAGCGCGAGGGGATGGCGGCGTTCCTCGAGGACCGCGAGCCGGAGTTCCGGTAACGCCCACTCGAGGAACTCTATGCCACCCTCGCGGGAAGTACGGGGGGATTCGTTTCCGATCCGGACCGGTTGCAAGCACATGTCTGGGTGACGCTTACACGCGTGTCTGTTGACCCGGGAAACGGTGACCGACTCGGACGACTCTCCGCGGTCCCGCTTCCCTATTATGACAGCAGACAACTCTTCCGACGAGCGAGAACCGGAGACGACCGGCGGCGAGCGTGAGCCTCGAACCGACGGTTCGGGAACCGATCCCGGATCGACGGGGACGAGCGACGACGCCGGCGGGGAGATCGACGAGAACAGCAAACACGAGCAGCTTGAGGAGGTGCGGGAGAACTCGGACGGTGAGCACCTGACGACCGACCACGGTGTCAAGGTCAGCGATACGGACAACTCCCTGAAGGCGGGCGAGCGCGGCCCGACGATCATGGAGGACTTCCACTTCCGGGAGAAGATGACCCAGTTCGACCACGAGTCGATCCCCGAACGGGTCGTCCACGCCCGGGGCACGGGCGCCCACGGCTACTTCCAGCCCTACGAGGATCCCGATCTCGGCGAGTACGACGACATCTCCGAGCTAACGAAGGCTTCCCTCTTCCAGGATCCCGACAAGAAGACCCCCGTATTCACCCGATTCTCGACGGTCGTCGGCTCCCGGGGCTCGTCCGACACCGTCCGGGACGTTCGCGGGTTCGCGACGAAGTTCTACACCGAGGACGGCAACTGGGATCTCGTCGGGAACAACATGCCACCCTTCTTCATCCAGGACGCGATGGAGTTCCCCGATCTGGTCCACGCGATCAAACCCGAACCCGACGACGGGATTCCGCAAGCCTCGGCGGCCCACGACACGTTCTGGGACTTCGCCTCGCTGAAGCCCGAGATCACACACATGATTATGTGGGTGCTCTCGGGGCGGGCGCTGCCGCGGGCCTACCGTATGATGCAGGGCTTTGGCGTCCACACGTTCCGGCTCGTCAACGACGACGGCGAGTCGGTGTTCGTCAAGTTCCACTGGACGCCCAAGCTCGGCACCCACCAGCTCGTCTGGGACGAGACGACGAAGCTCTGGGGGAAGAGCTCGGATTTCAACCGGAAGGGGCTCTACGACGTCATCGAGGAGGGGTACGACCCCGAGTGGGAACTGGGCGTCCAGATCTTCGACGAGGAGCAGGCCGCAGAGTTCGACTTCGACGTCCTCGACCCGACGAAGATCGTCCCCGAGACCGAGGTTCCGGTCCGGCCGATCGGGAAGATGGTCCTCAACGAAACCCCCGATAACTTCTTCGCGGAGGTCGAGCAGGTCGCGTTCCACCCGGGCAACGTCGTCCCTGGAATCGACTTCTCGAACGACCCGCTCCTGCAGGGACGGCTGTTCTCCTATCAGGACACCCAGCTCAACCGCTTCGGCGGCGCCAACTGGGACGAGATCCCGATCAACCGCCCGATCGCCGAGCGACACAACAATCAGCGCGCCGGCTTCATGCGCCAGGAGATCAACGAGGGGAAAGTCTCCTACAAGCCCAACTCGATCGGCGACGACGATCCCCAGGAGGCCCCCGCCGAGGAGGGCGGCTACGAACACTACGCGGAGAAAGTCGACGGCCAGAAGATCCGTAACCGAAGCGACAGCTTCGAGAATCACTTCACGCAGGCGCGGCTGTTCTGGAACTCCATGTCCGAGCCCGAAAAACAGAACATCGTCGACGCCGCCCACTTCGAGCTCGGCAAGGTCGAGCGCGTGGAGATCCGCGAGCGGATGGTCTACGACCTCTTCAACAACGTCGACCACGAGTTCGCCAAACGCGTCGCCGAGGGGATCGGCGTCGAGCCCCCCGAGGAACCCGGCGACGAGATGCCCACCCACGACCGGGAGGATCCCTCGCTCAGCATGGAGAACCGAACGCCAGACACGATCGAGACCCGCAAGATCGCGATGCTGATCGACGACGGGTTCGACGACGAGCACGTCTCGAAACTCCGGTCGGCTCTTGAGGAGGAGGGCGCCCGGGTCAAGATCATCTCGAAAGTCCTTGGCGAGAAGTCCGGCGTCGACGGCGAGACGGTCGAACCCGACAAACACCACGTCGCGGCGGCTTCCGTCTCGTTCGACGCGGTCGTCATCCCCGGCGGCGACGAGAGCGTTGACGCCATGCGCGGGCAGGGCGATCCGAAACACTTCGTCGCCGAGGCGTTCAAACACTACAAGCCGATCGCCGCGGTCGGCGAGGGAACGGAACTGTTCGAAGCGGTCGACTTGCCCGACACCGAGATCGCCGACGAGGGCGACCTCGTATCCGACGCCGGCGTCGTCACCTGTCGGAGCGACGACCTCGAGTCGTTCGCCGAGGCGTTCGTCGACGCGATCGCCCAGCACCGCCACTGGGACCGCGATCCGGAGGAAGTCCCGGCCTGAGACGGCCGCTATCTGCCAGCTCCGGGACGCCCTGGGCGGGTTCCAGGGAAAGTCGTCGACCACCGGACTGGCGACTCGTCGCTGCGGTCGGCAAGGCGGATCGACCACGGCGTGAACGGCGCCCCGAGCCGACCACGCATGGCAACTTTCGGGAGGAGCGCCCGACCGCAATACTCCGAACCTTTCATTTTTTGCTTCCAGAATGGGGGATCTTGCGGATATTGGGCCGGTTCGGACGGATATCGCATCAACAAGTAGCTTTAATAATTGACAGAGCAATAATCGGACGTCGGCGTCGACGCCGACCGACAGCGCGCTCGGTAGCGAGTGCCGGTGGATGACTCATGCTCAACTCGCCTTCGGCGATCACCCGTGGCTGTGTGATCGCGTTGTCGTGAGCCGGACCGCGGCCTTGCCTCGATGCGGTCCGGCATCGTTCTTCGACGAACGGACCGACGATTCTCGAAAGACGCCTTACTCGGTTCGAGAGCGACGCCCCCCGTACTCCTCGAGAGAGTCACGGAGCGCCTTGTGAGCGTGAAACGCGACCGAGAAGTCCTGTGGGCTGGGGATTGCACACGCGAGCCAGCCGACCGTCGCCGCGGTGACGACGGGCGGTCCGTCGGTCGCGTACCCGGTCGCGACGAGACCGAGCGCCGGCACCGCGAGCGCCAGCGGTGCGAGCGCGGCGGCACGGAGGACCCAGGGGGAGTCACGTCCCGTCGGCCGGGGCTGGACGACCGCCCACGGGCGGCTTCGGAGCAGCCCGAGGACGCCCCGCTTGCGGTTCGGCAGGTACGAGATCGTGTAATCGACAGCGCCGAACCGGAGGACACACGCGTGGGACCACTCGTGGGCGATCAGTCCGAGCGCGAGCGCGACGACGAGGACGCTACAGGCGACGAGGAGTTCCAGGCCGACCATCGCCTACCGCCGTCCGGACGCCGGCCAAGCGTTCGGACCCCCTCTTTTTTGTAGACTGTTAATAACCGAACCCATCTCTCAACGTGCGAGTAGCAGGCTCGCCAAACGTTAAGTGTTTTGGGGTGGTGTACGATAACATGGTTCACCGTGACCCCCTCGAGTTCGGCCACGACGACCGCAAACGGATCTACGAACACGTCGAGCGCCACGGGGCCGTCGACCCCGAGGAGGCGCGGACGGAGCTTGGCATCGAGCCCGGCGGGTTTCGCCACCACGTGGCGATCCTGAAGCGGGACGGACGCCTCGAGGAGAAAGACGGCACCCTCCGGGTGACGATCGACGCCGGCGCCGAGGAGGAGTACCGCTCCGACGACCTCGAGTTCCACATCCGACCCGCCAGACAGGAGGACCTCGCCGGGATCGTCGGCGCGATCCGGCAGGTCGCCGAAGAACGGACCTACATCGAGGCCGAGAGCGTCGCCGACGAGATCGACCACCAGGAGGCGCTGCTCAGACACAACGAACTGGAGGCCCGGATGTTCTTCGTCGCGACCGTCGACAGCGACGTCGTCGGCTGGGTCCACCTCCACGCCCCGGAGCTCGAGAAACTCTCTCACACCGCCGAGCTGACCGTCGGCGTCCTCGACGGCTACCAGGGCCACGGCATCGGCTCACATCTGCTCGCCCGCGGGCTCGAGTGGGCAGCAACGAACGGCTACGAGAAAGTCTACCAGAGCGTCCCCTCGAGCAACGAGGACGCCATCGCGTTCCTCGAGGGCCACGACTGGGAGACCGAGGCGATCCGGGAGGACCACTACAAGCTCAACGGCGACTACGTCGACGAAGTGATGATGGCCGTCGAACTCTGAGACCGACGTTCGAGCCGATCAGGCCGGGCTGCCGTCGCTTTCCGCGACCTCGAAGAGGTCCTCGTACCCCTTGTCGGTCGGGAGCTGGGTCTTGACGTCCTCGAGTGCGTCTCCGGTTACCGCCTCTTCGAGAACGTCGACGACGACCCGTGCGTGGAAGGCGGCGTCGGCGGCGTCCGCGCCGTCGATCTCCTCGCGGTCGCCGACGCGGTCGACGAACTCCCCGTGGCCGAACCGTTCGGCGTCGTCGACGTCCTCGAGGAACCGGGCGAGCTCGTCGGGAAGCTGTGCAGCCAGGTTCTCAGCCTGCCCGGGATCGATCCGCTCGGACAGTGTGGTCAGCGTCGCCCGGGAGACGCTGAGCGCGGCCTCTCGGGAGTCGAGCTGTGCTCGCTGTTGGACTTCGCCGATGAAGTCGTCGTACTGCATATCCGCGGGTTGACTGGCCGTCGTCATCAGCCTGGAGCCTTCAGCTGAAGGTGTCTCGCTCGTCGGGTGCGTCGGTGCCGAGAGCCGCCGAAGAGCCGGAATCGAAAGACAGTTTGAACGGACGGTGCTACGGGGAGGCATGCTCTCGATCGCGCTTGCCGGAAAGCCAAACGCCGGCAAGTCCACGTTCTACACCGCGGCGACGATGGCGGAGGTCGACGTCGCCAACTACCCGTTCACGACGATCGACGCCAACCGGGGGGTGAGCTACGCTCGAACGGAGTGTCCCTGCCTCGAGCGCGAGCAGCGTTGCAACGCCGACAACTGCGAGGACGGCAAGCGCTACGTCCCGGTCGAGCTGATCGACGTGGCGGGGCTCGTTCCCGGCGCCCACGAGGGGAAGGGCCTCGGGAACCAGTTCCTCGACGAGCTCACGAACGCCGACGTGATCGTCAACGTGATCGACGCCTCCGGCGGCACGAACGAGAAGGGCGAACCCGTCGACATCGGCGAGCACGATCCCCTCGAGGACATCGACTTCGTCGAGGAGGAGATGGACCTCTGGCTGGCCGACATCGTCGATCGCAACTGGGAGTCGATCGAGCGCAAGTCCCGATCGCCCGACTTCGACGTCGACGAGGCGCTCTCGGAGATGCTCACTGGCTTCGGTGCCTCGCCGACCGAGGTCGCCCGCACCCTGCGGGAGATCGACTACCCCGAGGACCCCCGCGAGTGGACCGACGACCACCGCGAGGCGCTGGCCCGCGAGCTCCGCGGACGGACCAAGCCGATCGTCGTCGCGGCGAACAAGATCGACGTCGCTCCCGAGGAGAACGTCGAGAAGCTCCTCGAGCTCGACAAGCCCGTGATCCCGACGACGGCAGAGGGCGAACTCGCCTTGCGCCGGGCCGCGGATAACGGCCTCGTCGACTACGACCCCGGTGACGAGACCGTCGAGATCGGCGCCGAGGTCAGCGACGCCCAGCGCGAGGCACTGGCCGAACTCGCCGGGACGATGGACGAGTACGGCGGGACCGGCGTCCAGCACGCGCTCGATTATGCGGTGTACGACCTGCTCGAGCACCTCACGGCTTACCCCGTCGAGGACGCCGCGAAGTGGTCCGACGGCAGCGGGAACGTCCTCCCCGACGCCCACCTGCTCCCCCAGGGGTCGACCCCGGTCGATCTGGCCTACGCCGTCCACTCCGATATCGGCGACGGCTACCTCCACGCCGTCGACGCCAAGTCGAACCGCGAGATCGGCGAGGAGTACGAGCTCGAGGAGGGTGACGTGATCAAGATCGTGAGTACGAATTGATAACGCAGAAGTCGTAGCGTGTTACTCGTTTTTGAGCGCGTCGTAGATGTCTCGATTTGCGTCCCGGTCAGCTGCTGCTACCCGCCGGACGAGTTCACCTCGGATATCCTCCATCACCTCATCGAGTGGAGTATCGGACTCTGAACCTTCCTCGGTCGCCATAGTTGTTGTATCGTCCCGACTGCGGTTACTCGTTCGGGTTCGACGAATCACCGGTCAGTTCGTCCAGCCCGTATTCGTAGTTCCGGGACAGGTGATGGCCGTCGCGGATCGTGACGAAGCCGATTCGCTCGCCGTCGTGAACGACGAGACAGTTCGTGACGTTCTCGCTCTTGAGCTGGCCACGGTAGCCATCCTCGATGGTTTCGTCGGTTGCGTCACGCCGAGGTCTTCAGATCGGCGCACTCCTCGGCTCCCTTCGCGAGGACGTCCCACCGTCGGCGAGCACTTCGAGGTCGTCCGCGCTGGCTTGGACGAGCACCATACGGAACCTCCACAACGCTGTGGATGGGTGCGTTCAGCACGTGCTGGCGGCGGTGTGCAGGAGGGAATATCAAAATCACGAAAATAATATCTGGGAGCAGTCTCTCGTCGAGAGACGAGAGATGCCCTCCAGTTCGAGCGACACCGACGTTCCGACGGCGATATCCGCGCTCGCCCGACGGTACCGACGGTTCGATCGGCTACTCAGTATCGCGCTTGCGGGAGTCGTCGTACTCGCTAGCATCGTCGTCGTCGCTGCTCTGTCGCTGCTTCCGTCAGTTCTCGTCCTCGTGGTCCTGCTCTCGCTTCTCGGCGTTCCCGTCTTCAGCGTGAGTGGGACGATCACGCTCGTGACCGACGAGGACGCGGACGCAGTTCGTCGTGACTTCGAGAGCACGACTCCGCCCGTCCTCGCGTTCCAGTGGGCGAGCGCAGACGAGATTCGTACGACACCGAACGGGACGGAGTACGACTTCTCGTCCCTGTTCGGCCTCCGGTCGATCACGATGGTGACCGAAGCCGACTCCGACGCCGATCGTAACGTGATCGAACTAGCCAGTCAGTCGGGCGGCCGAGAGTGGGGGACGTACACCGTCTCGATCGCTGATGACGGTGAATCGACGAGAGTCGACATCGAGCTAGAATCGGATCGACGGTTCGAACTGGCGCGACTCACGCAGCTGGTTGCCGCCTCGCGCTACCAGGACGAAATCTTGGCGGAGCAGGGATACACCGTGCGAGACCGGGACCGATCCGTATCGATCTCCGTGAACCGAGGGTAGTCGAGGACGAAGCAGGGACGTTCGATCCTCGACTATCGGTCCCCGCCACAGCGGGCGGTGTCCTCGCAGCTCGAGCCGAGTCTCCCGTAGTGCCCGTACTGACTGACCGTTCAGGTTATACCGCTCGGGGCCGTACCGCCGGGTGACAATGGAAGGGGCCAATCCGGATCTGATGGAGGACATCGACCACGCTCGCACGGACATCCCCACGCATCTGTGGGGGGCGATCATCTCGGCTATCGTCTCGCTGCTGATCCCGATCGTCGGCGTCGTCGCGGTCTACAGCGGGTACAGAGTGTCAGAAGTGATGTCACGGCGCTGGTTCGGGCTGCTCTTCGCCGCCGTCGGCGGCGCGATGGCCGCGTTCTGGCTGCTCGGACTCGTTCTCTGGCAGCTGGGCTATCTCGGCGTCTGAGCTGTCGCATCGATCGCTCGAACGACTGCCTCTCGGATGCCCGTGTCTCGGGTTCGCGATCCGACGTCCTCGTCAGCCGACGCTCCCGACGAACAGCCGCACCCCGAGCCCGATCAGTACGAGCCCGGAGAGCCACCGAACGCCGCTCGCGATCCGCGGCCGGGTGAGCAACAGGCGACGCACGCCACTCGAAGCGACCGCGACCGTCCCCAGATACCCCATCGTGAGCGCGGCGTAGATCGCTCCGAGCGCCGAGAGCTGGACGGGGACGTGGGCGCTGCCGTCGACGAACTGCGGGAGGAAGGCCAGGAAAAACAGCGCGACCTGGGGATTTGCGACGTTGACGATCACGGCTTCCCGGAACGGACTGCCGTCGCCCGCGGGGCCGTCGTCGTCCGCGAACAGTTCGGTCTCGCGGATCGTGCGGACGCCCAGGTAGAGCAGATAGGCCGCACCGACGTAGGTAACGGCGGCGAACGCGAGCTCGGAGGCCCGGAAGATCGCTGCGAGTCCCACGGCCGCAGCGAGGGTGTGGACGAGGACGCCGACGCTGATCCCCGCCGCCGAGGCCAGCCCGCTCTCGCGGCCGTCGCCGACGCTGCGGGTCAGCACGTAGACGGTGTCGGGGCCGGGCGAGAGGATCATCGCACCCGCTGCCAGGAGGTAGACGGCGAGCAGCGTCGGATCGAGCAGGACGGTACGAAGCGCCTCGAGCATTGGGTTTCAGCCGAGTCGGGCCAGCGGTTCGAACCAGACGGCCGCGACCAGGACAGCCAGAAAGACGTACGACCCCCGGATAAGTAGCATGGTCGCGAGTTTCGGGGGCGCCCGCCGGGCGACGGCAGCGACGACGGCAAAGGCGAGCGCGGCCACCACCGCCCCGGGCGGGAAGACTCCAACGGCGGCGAGGACGACGACAACGAGCAGGGCGGCGACCATGAGCCCGTAGGCCACGGCATCGGCACGCTCCGGGCCGACGGCGACGGCGACGGTGCGCTTGCGTATCGACCGGTCGTAGTCGTAGTCCGTGGCGTCGTCGATCACCTTGATCCCCGAGAGCAACGCGAGAAAGACGACCGCGAAGCCGACGGGAACGGCCGCGAACGCCTCCGCCTGGACGTAGAACCCCCCGAGGACCGAGAGCGCGATCCCCAGCGGGTAGCCCGTCGTCGCCGTCACCGGGTTCATGTCGAGCTGGGGGGCGTGGTAGTAGGCGATCAGCCACGTCGGGAGGGTAAGCGCGGCGGCGACCCAGTCGACCAGGACGAACAGCGCGAGCGAACAGGCGACGAACGCCGTCGTCGAGGCCACCAGCCCGAGCCGACAGCCCTGCTCGGTCAGCGGGTGGTCGTCGTCCTCGCCGCGCAGGTAGAAGTCGACGTAGCCGTCCTTGACGTGGGCCGTGTACACCGCGGCGAACATCGCGAGGACGTGCAGCGTCGCGACTCCCGGTTCGAACGTTCCGGCGAGCACCGCGCCGAACAGCGAGGCGGCGAGTGGCGGGAGCATGAACACGGGATGGACCTGTGACCCGAAGGCGCGAGCCGTCGCCCCGACGCCGGACCCGTGTCTCGCGAGGGACATGGTTCGGGTGACGACGGACCGACGTAAAATACCGCGGGTAGCGGGGAGTTTGGATGGCTCTCGCCGGCGACGAACGACCGCGCCTCACTCGCCGAGAAGCGACGCCCCCAACGCGGGCGGCGCTGCCGGGGGCACCTTCATGATCGATCACGTTCCAGGGAGGAGTATGAGCGACGAGTACACCGGCGCCGATCTCTTCGTCGACGCCCTCGAATCCTACGGGGTCGATTACGTCTTCGGCAACCCCGGGACGACGGAGCTGCCGATCGTCGACGCGATCGGAGCGAGCGGGCTGGAGTACGTCCTCGGGCTCCACGAGGACGTCGCGGTCGGGATGGCCTCGGGGTACGCCCAGACCCGACGCTACCACGCCCACCACGACGAGTCGATCACCCCAGTCGGGGTGGCGAACCTCCACATCGCGCCCGGACTCGCACACGGGTTGGGCAACCTCTACGCCGCCACAATCGCCGGCGCACCGGTGGTCGTCACGGCGGGCAACCACAGCACCGACTTCCGCCACGAGGAGCCGATCCTGTCGGGCGATCTGGTGGAGATGGCCACGGAGTTCTGCAAGTGGTCCGACGAGGTAAGAGACGTCGCGGCGCTGCCGACGATGCTGCGACGAGCGTTCCGGGTCGCGCTGACGCCGCCGACCGGACCCGTCTTCCTCGCCTTGCCCCTCGACGTCGCGCTCGCGGAGACCGACGGCGAGCCCGAGCGGCTCGGGTCGATCCCCAACGCTGGAAGCGGTGATCCGGGCCAGCTCGAGCGCGCGGCCGACCTGCTCGCCGAGGCCGACGAGCCCGTGTTAGTCGTCGGCGACGGAATTGCTCGCTCTGGCGCCGACGCCGTCGCGGCCGCGGTCGAGCTCGCCGAGGCGACGGGGGCCCGGGTTCACGGCGAGATCCTCTCGGCCGAGGTCGACTTCCCGACCGACCACGAGCAGTGGGTCTCCTCCATCCCGCCCGACGAGGACCTCGCGGCGACCGCGATGGACACCGACACGCTGGCGTTCGTCGGCTGTTCGACGAACACCACCCTGACCCGCCACGAGGACGCGCTGGTCGACCCCGAGACGACCTGCATCCACGTCGGCGACGACCCCTGGCAGCTGGGCAAGAACCAGCCCGCAGACGCCGCCGTCGTCGGCGACCCGGGGCTGGCGATGGAGGGGATCACCGAACGCGTGCGAAAACGGATCTCCGAGGACGTCCTCGAGGAACGGCTCGAGCGAGTGCGGACGGTCACGGAGGCGGTCCAGGCTCGAACGGCCGAGATCGGCGAGGGGAAGGCGACCGACGATCCGCGCGCCTCGAAGGCCCGACTGGTCGAGGCGATGCACGACGTCGCGGGCGACGCCTACGTCGTCGACGAGGGGATCACGGCGAAGTACGCGATGCTCGAGCGCTGGGATCTCGCACCGGAGCAGTACATCTCGAACAAGGGCGGCGGACTCGGCTACGGGCTCCCCGCCTCCGTGGGTGCGGCGCTGGCCGAGAGCCAGCGCGCCGAGCCCCGCGACGTGATCGGCTTTATCGGCGACGGCTCCTACCTCTACTACCCTAACGCCGTCTACAGCGCGGCCCGGTACGACCTCGATCTCACCGTCGTCGTTCCCGACAACCGCAACTACCGGATCCTGAAGGACAACACGCTCAAAATTATGGGCGGCGAGGAAGCGGACTACGACTTTACCGGGATGGAGTTCGATCCCCCGGTCGACATCCCCAAAAACGCCGAGAGCCACGGCGCCCGCGGCCACCTCGTCGAGACGCCCGACGAGATCGAGGACGTCCTCGCGGACGCGCTCGATCGCGAGGGGCCCGACGTGATCGACGTGCTGGTCCACGACTGACGGGTGACCGATCGCTCGTCGTCCTCGAAGGTGGAGCTGTCTCGGTTCGGGACAACGATGACGGTGTTCGGGCCCGTCCGGTCGCCCGTGACCGACGTGTCTGACGATCGCTCCGACGGGTCGTTCGAGGAGCGCCTCGAGGCGCTTCGTGACCATCTCGAGGCGACCGCGGAGCTGCCGATCGATCCGCGGACGAACCGCTGGCTCGGCGAGGCCGAGGCCGTCGCCCGGGACGCGACCGCGGACGATATCGATCCGGAGACGGCCCGAAAACGCGTGCGACAGGTCCAGCGGCTGCTGTCCGAGGCCGACGACCCCGACCACGAGGACGCGGTCGCCCACCTCGAGGCGGCCCGCGAGCTGTGTGCGGACGTGCTGTCGTCGTGACCGACGCGAGCGGTGACGCTCCCGGCCGTGCACCGGCACCGCCGCTCACGACGGCTCGTGGGGCCAGGAGTGGATCTCGTCGTCGTCGCCGGGACGGACGGGGCCGTCGAGCAGCGGATCGTCGGTGGCGTCCATCCACTCGTACAGTTGCCGGGACAGATCGGCGCGGGCCTCCCGGTAGCGCGGCTCGAGGGCCACGTTCTCGTCCTCCTGGGGCGCGTTGCGGAGGTCGTACAGCTCCTCGTACGGGCGGTACGGGACGGCGTAGGTTTCGCGGACCTCGCGGCCGGCCTCGCTGGCGAAGATGTCCTTCGTGAGATACGCTTTCGGCAGGTGCCAGAAGTTTCGGACGTACTTGTACCGATCCGTACGGATCGCCCGAACTGGGTTGTACGTGTCGTGCCAGGTCATCTCGGCGAACACCCGTTCGCGGGGCTCGTACTCGTCGTCGGTCAACAGCGGGAGGAAGCTCCGGCCGTCGAGACGGTCCGGCACGTCGACGTCGAGGTACTCGAGCAGCGTCGGGAGGACGTCGACGTTGCTGACGAGCTCCTCGGAGCGCCGCCCCTCCGGAACGCCGGGACCGCGAAGCGCCAGCACCGCCTCGATCCCGGGGTCGTAACAGCTCCCCTTCGCGAGGGGAAAGGCGATCCCGTGTTCGGTCGTGAAGATCACGAGCGTCTCGTCGGCGAGGTCCGCGTCCTCGAGCGCCGAGAGGACCGTTTCGACGCCGTCGTCGATCGCCCGAACCATGCCGCGCATCTCCGCCAGATCCCGCCTGATCCCCCGTCGGTCGGGGAGGTAGGTCAGCGGCCGCACCTCGTCGGGGTCGTCCGTCTCGTAGTGGTCGGCGTCGAAGCCGAACCGTCCGGTCTCCTCCTCGACCCGGTGGCACTCGAAGAAGCCGATCGAGGCGAAAAACGGCTCCTCGAACGCCTCCCGCTCGAAAAACGAGGCGACGACCGAGGAGACGGTTCGCGCCCGGTTCGCCTGGTGAACCGCCGGAGAGACGCCCGGGTACAGATTGCCTTCCGAGTGGATGTGGTCGTACCGGAGCTTGTCCGTGTCCTGTGTGATGTGTTGCAGGCCGAACAGGTGGGTCTCGTAGCCGACGTCGCTGAGGTAGTGCGGGAGGATCCGTTCGTCGTCGCCGAGCTCCCAGTTCGCGTGTGCCAGCCCCATGAGCCCGTTGACGTGTGGGTACCGGCCCGTCATGAGACTGCCCCGGCTCGGCGTGCACTGGGGCGCCGTCACGAAGTGGTTCTCGAACAGCGTGCCCTCGGCTGCGAGCCGGTCGATCGCCGGCGTCTCGACGTCGACCCCGTAACAGCCGAGGTATCGGCCGAGGTCGTGACAGTGAATCAGGAGCACGTTCGGTCGGGTCCCGCTCATGAGGACGACGGTACCACGACCCGCAGGATAAGTATGCGATGGCTACGGCCCCGGAGATCGAACCGACCGACCGGACCGTTAAGCCAATAGGTAACGCGGTCGGTGGTGACAGGTATGCAACGAGGACGACCGCGGAGGCGAGCGACGTGAACGCACAGCTGGATCTGCTCGTTCGGCTCGGCGACTACGATCGGCCACAGGACGTCGCCGACCGCGCCGTCAGGGCCGAGGAGCTCGGGTTCGACCGGATCACGACGGGCGAGACGACGGGCTGGAACATCGTCCCGGCGCTGACGCTGATCGCCGACCGAACCGACGAGCTCGGGATCTCGAACGACGTCGTCTCCCCGTTCGGGCGATCGCCGGCGCTGCTGGCCCAGACCGCGCTGGCGCTGCACGACGCCTCCGGGGGGCGATACCGGCTCGGTCTCGGTCCGAGCTCGCCCGCGATCACCGAACGCTGGCACGGCGAGTCGTTCGACCGTCCGCTGCGGCGTACTCGGGAGGCCATCGAGATTGTCAGGGCAATCTACGAGGACGGCACCCCCGCCTACGAGGGCGATATCTTCGAGATCGCCGGGCTCAACTACGAGCGCGAACTCCCCGAGCGTCCGCCCCCGATCGACGTCGCCACCCTGGGACCGACGGCCACCGAGATGGCGGGGCGGTTCGGCGACGGCTGGGCACCCCAGCTGTTCACGGCGTCGGGCCTGGCGGATCGACTCGAGGACCTCCACCGCGGTGCCGAGCTGGCCGACAGGGATCCCGACGAGCTGCGCGTGAGCCCGATCGTCCGCGGAATCGCCTCCGAAGACCGCGAGCAGGCCCGCGAGCGCGCCCGCAAGACCGTCGCCTTCATGCTCGGCGCCTACGGCCCCTACTACGGCGACTCCGTGGCCGAGCAGGGCTACCCCGATGTCGTCGCCGACGTTCGCGACGCCTGGGCGGATCGGGACACGGACGCGATGGCCGCACGGCTTCCCGACGACGTCCTCGACGAGCTGGCGCCCGCGGGAACGCCCGACGAGGTTCGCGAGTGGGTCCGGGAGTACGCCGCGATCGACGGCGTCGACGCCGTCCGGTTCGGGTTCGTCGACGGGATGGACGATGCCGAAAAGGAGACGACGATGGCAGCGCTCGCCGAGCTACGCTAGTTCGGCCCGCAGCGAGACGCTCCCGACGCCGTACTGCTGACAGACGCTGCGTGCCCGGGTCGAGACGAACTCGTACCAGGGGTTCTCCCTGATCCGGACGTTCCGAAAGCCCGCCGACGCGAGGACGTCGGGGACGGTAGCGAGCTCCATCGCACCCCCGATCCCGATCGCGCGCAGCTCCGGGTCTCGCCGGAGCTGGGCCGGCAGGCGACGCTCACAGACCAGCTCGGAGATCGCCAGGCGCCCACCGGACGCCAGGACGCGACTCGCCTCCGCGAGGACGCGCTCGGGGTGAGCAGCGAGGACGAGCGTCCCGTTCGAGAGGACGACGTCGACCGCGCCGTCGGCAAGCGGGAGCGCCTCGATCGTCCCCCGCTGGAACGTGGCGTTCGTCACGCCCGCGTCCTCGCGGAGCCGTCGGGCTCGAGTCAGCTGCGCTTCGACGCGTTCGACGCCGAGCGCGCGTCCGCGGTCGCCGACCCTGAGCGCGGCGACGAACGCGTCCGTTCCGGAGCCGCTACCGAGATCGAGAACGGCGTCCCCGGCACCGAGTCCGGCCAGATCGTGGTGGTAGCCGACGCCGGTAAACGAGCGGAGGACGGTCTCCGGAACCCGTTCGAGGTCGGCGGGCGGGTAGCCGAGCCGCGAGGCCAGCTCGCGGCCCGTCTCGAAGTGGGTCACCTCCGTCGGCGTCGCCGCGACCGTCCGGTAGACGCCGTCGACTGCACGCTGCAACTCCCGTCCGTCGAGCGCGGTCGCCGTCGGTACGGGGCTCGCTCCGCGGTGATCGGTCAGTCCGCGGGCGAGCCGTCGGTCGCGATCGGCGGTGTTCGTGAGACGTTCGTGGTCACGCATCCCGGTCGACGTACGCTCGATCGGCGTATGTACGTACCCGGTGCGTGTCGGGCGTCCGACGACGACCGTGCAGCCGGTGATTCCGTGTGCAGTTCGCGGGTCCGGATCGCTCGCTGCCCGCGGATCGACCACCGCACGTCCGAGTCGGGACACGCCTGCCGCTCCCGCCCCGGTCGGCGAGGCGCTCGCCTACTCGAGCGGGGTCTCGGCCTGGAAGGGACGGGCCTCTCGGCGGTAGGCGGCGTAGGTCGACTCCGCCCACTCGCGGACCGTCCGATCGTCGGTGTCGATCAGGATCCGAACGGTCCCGCTGTCGGTGTGGTAGCCACAGATCGCGATCCGATCGTCGAAGAGGCTGAGCCCGTACTCCGGCAGCCCGTCGTGGACGAGGACGGTGAGGTTTCCGCTCGCGAACATACGCTCGGACCGTTCGGGGTAGGTCCGTCGGATGTAGCGCGCGACCGACGGGGGGTCGACGACCTCGGTCGTCATCCCGCCGGCGACCTGATCGGTGAGTTCGTCCCGGCAGAGTTCGAACAGGGCCAGCTCGAAACCGACGAACCGGAACCGGTCGGTCTCCCGGAGCAGCGATCGGAACCGATTCACCGGGCGGTACGGATCGTCGACGGCGGCGACGGTGACGACCGCCCTCGAGAGCGACTCGAGGGGAAGCTCCCGGGTCTCGGCCGGAAACCACCGCCAGACGTCCCGCAGCTTCAGTTCGGTCTCGACGCGCTCGAGCAGCTCCCGCATCCCCGTCGCGACGAACCCGCCGAGCCGGGTCGTCTCGTACCCCTCGTCGGTCGGTTCGATCCAGCCCCGCTCCTCGAACGCACGCAGCGTGCGACCGACCGTCGACCGCGAGACGTCGGTCAGATCGCGGAGTTCGGCCCGGGTTCGGGGCCCGTCCGCAAGTGCAGCGAGCGCGACCGTTCGGTGGGGCGATCGCACGAGATACGCCACGTCGTCGATCGCTTCCGTACTGCTCACCCCCGTTTTCCGTTCGCGGTCGCCGCTCTCGCTCGAGTGTGGGTCCATGCCAATCGTACGCACGCAGCGGTAATAGTAGTGGGGTCGGTGCGTCGATTCCGACCGAGCTACGGCTCGATGACGAGCTTGCCGAACACGCTCTCGTTCATCACGTCCCGTTGGGCCTGCGCGGCGTCGGCGAGGTCGTAGCTGCGATCGATCTCGATCGTGAGCCGGTCGGTCTCCATGAGGTGGGCGACCCCCCGCAGCGGCACGCGCAGGTCGGGCGTGTTGAACATGCTCATGAACTGGTAGCTGACGTCCTTCGAGCGGGCCGCGCCGTCGTTCGTGAACGCGGGATCGGGGCTGTTCTCGCCGATCCCGACGACCCGTCCGCCCTGGGCCGCGACGTCGGCGTCGAACTGGAGGTAGTCGTCTAGCCGATGATCGAGGATCGCGTCGACGCCCCCGTCGCTTGCCTCGCGGACGGCGTCGGCGAGGTCCTCGCGGCCGTAGTCGAGCACGACGTCGGCGCCCAGCTCCGCGAGCGCGTCGTGGTACTGCTCGGAGGCGGTCGTCAGAACCCGGGCGCTGACGGCGTCAGCGACCTGGACGGCCGCGTGACCGACGCCGCCGGAGCCGCCGTGGACGAGACACGCCTCGGCCGGCTCGAGGTCGGCGTGGTCGATCAGCGCACGCCAGGCGGTGACGCCGACGACGCCGGCAGCCCCGGCCTCGCTGGCGTCGACGCTGTCGGGGAGGGCGACGACCCGGTCCGTCGGAACCGTCGCGTACTCGGCGTAAGAGCCCTGGTACGCTCCGTTCCCGATCCCCGTCCCGTAGACGCGGTCGCCTTCCGTGAACGTCTCGACGTCCTCGCCCGTCGCGGCGACGGTGCCCGCGACGTCGACCCCCGGCGTGAACGGCGGGCCGACGGATTCGTAAGAGCCATCGCGGAAGTAGGTGTCGACGGGGTTGACGCCCGCCGCCTCGACCTCGACGAGCAGCTCCCCGGTTTCTGGTTCGGGTCGGTCGACCTCTTCGACCTGCAGTACGTCCGGACCGCCGTACTCCGAGAGTCGTACAGCGCGCATGACGTACGGGGACACGAAGCGTACCGCCATAAACGTGGAGATCGACCGCGGCGGTTGCCGGTGGAAAATCATCATTTTGAAACCGTCGAACCCCTTGTCGGCACTCGGTTCCGGCGAATCCGATCGGTCGTCGACCGCCGAGGACGGCCCGCGTCGGCAGCGACCTGCCCGCGAGTGACGCCCCGATGATCGAACTCCAGTGGCTCGTCGGCGCCGTGATCGTCGTTCCGCTGGGAGCCGCGGTGCTCTCGGTGCTGGCCGACGCCCGGCTCGAGGACGTCGGCTGGCCGATCGCCGCGGCGTCGCTGTCGGTGACGTTCGTCCTCGCGGTCGCGCTGGTGGTGGCGCTGACGCTGTGAGTCAGCGCACGGCCCGCGTCGCGTCGCCGATGATCTCGAGGGCCTCCTTCAGCTCCTCCGTACTCGTCGCGTAGGAAAGGCGGGCGTACCCCTCACCGTTCGCGCCGAAGGCGTCGCCGGGGACGACGACCACGTCGCGGTCCAGCACCTCCTCACACCAGCCCTCGGGGACCTTCGGCATGACGTAGAACGCTCCGGACGGCGTGGGAACCTCGAGACCCGCGTCCTCGAGGCCGTCGACGACCAGATCACGGCGCTCTTCGAAGGCCGAGACCATCTCCTCGACGGGCTCCTGGGGACCCGTCAGCGCGGCCTCGGCGGCGTACTGGGCAGGCGCGGAGGCGCAGGCCTGGGCGTACTGGTGGACCCGCAGCATCCGTTCGATCCGACGATTGGAGCCCAGGACCCAGCCAAGCCGCCAGCCCGTCATCGAGTACGTCTTCGAGCAGGCGCTGACGACGACGACGTTGTCGGTCTCGGCGAACTTCAGCGGCGAGTGGTGCTCGCCCTCGAAGACGATCCGTTCGTAGACCTCGTCGGAGAGACAGAGGACGTCGTGCTCGTCGGCGATACGGGCGAACTCGCGCATATCGGCCTCGCTCTGGACCGCGCCCGTCGGGTTCGCGGGGCTGTTGACGACGAACGCCGCGGTCTCGTCGGTGATCGCGTCCTCGACGGTCGCGGGGTCGAGCGTCAGGTCGTCCCGAAGCCCGACGGGTTTCGGCGTCCCGCCCGCGATGTTCGTCAGCGCGTCGTAGGAGACGAATCCGGGATCGGGGAAGATCACTTCCTCGCCGGGGTCGACGTGGGCCTCGAGGGCGAGGTGCAGGGCCTCGCTCCCCCCCGACGTGGCGATGATATCGGCGGGGTCGACGCCGATCCCGTAGTCCCGGTCGTACTTCGCCGCAATCGCCTCGCGGAGCGACTGCGTTCCCTTGTTCGAGGTGTAGGCGTCCGTCCGCCCGGCCTCGATCGCCTCCATCGCCCCGCGGCGGGCGTGGGCCGGCGTCGGGAAATCCGGCTGGCCGATGCCGAGGTTGATCGCGTCCTCGCCGGCGGCCTCGAACACTTCGCGGATACCGCTGATCGACACCTGCTCGACCCGGGCTGCAAACTCGGTCATAGCTACACCGGTGTTGGCGATCCCGATAACTCTTGATGTGTTACCGCCTCGCTCCCCCTCGGACGAGCGTCGATGGCGCGTCGACCACGAGGTGACGACGCCCGCGATCGACGGCGTCGACCAGGGCAAACCGTTAGGTCCGCGAGCGTAGTAGCGGCCGTAACGGATGTCCCCGTCCGACGACTCCCCCGCGCCGATCCGCTCGATCCTCGCGCCGACCGACGGGAGCGACGCCGCCACGGCCGCCCTCGAGCGCGCGCTGGAGCTCGCCGCGTCGCTCGAGGCGACCGTTCACGTGCTCTCGGTCGTCGACACGACGTCGAACCCCATGCAGTTCGGCGTCTCGGAGGTTGCCGACCTCGACCGGACAGCAACGGAACTCGTCGAGGACGTCGCCGACGCCTGCGACGACGGGCCGATTCCTGCGATCGAGGGTGCGGTCCGCCGAGGTCGTCCGGCGCCGACGATCCTCGACTACGCCGCGGAGAACGGGATCGACCTGCTCGTCGTCGGACGGACGGGACGGGGCGTCGTCGCGAAGACGCTGCTCGGCAGCACTGCCGACCGACTGGTCCGACAGGCACCGATTCCGGTCGTCGTCGTTCCCGACGGCGGGGCCGAGTAGTTTTATCCCGCTTCGCGGTGTACTGTCGGCGGATCGACACCTCGGGCGTTCAGCTCGAGGAACCGTCGTCAGCCCGTCAGAGTATGAACTACAAGGAATTCATCGGACAGGTCCAGCACAGACTCGAGTACGCACAGTTCGGCCAGGCCGTCCGGGCGACGCGGGCGGTGTTGACGACGCTCGGCGAGCGGCTCCCGGAAGGGGAGGCGACCGATCTCGCCAGCCCGCTGCCGATGGAGATCGACCGCTACCTGTCGGCGGCCCAGCACGGCCAGCGGTTCGACTACCAGGAGTTTCTCGATCGGGTCGCCGAACGCGAGGGCGTCGATCGTGCCGACGCCAACTACCACGCCCAGCAGCTGATGGTCGTCGTCGCCGAGGACGTCCCCCCAGGTAACATCGAGAAGGTCCGCAACAACTTGCCCGAGGAGTTCGACCCGCTGTTCGAACTGGTCGATGCCGCCGAGGAGTGACCGAGACGCCGCTGGAGGCCGGCTTCCGCGTCTGCGAGCGCCGTGACTGGACCGTCGGAGGGCTGCCCGTCGAGATCGTTCTGTGTCGGCCGCAGGGACGGGAGGAAGCGGACGTCAGGCGGGTGCCCCCCTGACCAGCGTAACCGTCACCGGCGAGCGGCGGGCGACCCGCTCGGCGACCGACCCCGTGAACAGCCGCGCCGCGAGCGAGCGCCCGTGGCTGCCCATGACGAGCTGGTCGTATTCGTCGGCCCGATCGACGATCTCAGTCGCCGGCGAACCGGGGGCGGTTTCGGTCTCGATCGTCGCGTCGCGCCCGCCGGCAAGCGCTGTCGCCGACTCGAGGATCTCCTCGGCGCGGCGCTGGCGGTCCTCGAGGATCGGCTCGAGGTAGGTTCCGTGAACCTCCGCTCGGGGCCGATCGAACGGCAGGTCGAGCGCGTAGACGGCGGTGTAGTCGGCGTCGGGAAACGTCTCGAGGGCGTACGCGAGCGCCGCCTCGGCCTGCTCGGAGCCGTCGAGGGGAACCAGGATCTCGCCGGGAAGGTCGCGCTCGGCGAGCGCCGCCGTCGGCTCGGGAACGACCGTCGTCGAGACCGGCGCCCGGCGGATGACCGCCTCGCTCACGCGGCCGAGAAACGGGCGCGTGATGGGCGATTCGCCGTGGCTCCCGAGGACGACGTGGTCGACGTCCTCCTCGTCGGCGACCGCAAGGATCTCGGTGTGGGGCGTCCCCGTTCGGAGGACGGTCCGCAGCTCGCGGCCACGGTCGTCGGCGCGCTCGGTTGCGCGTTCGAGAGTCCGCTCGCCGCGCTCGGTCGCCCGTTCGAGGGGTGATTCGGCCGATCCGACGGTCGCGGCGTGATCGTGGCTGGGGTCGGCGACGAACAGGGCGATCGGCACAGCGTCGGGAAACGACGCGAAGCAGTACTCGAGGCCGGCGAATCCCCGGTCCGATCCGTCGACGGGGACGAGAACAGTTGTTGGCATACGATGTGGAAAGCGAGCGTCGCCCGCTCGGGTCGGCGTCCCACGCCGACGATCATAAAACGATCCGGGTGTGTCATCGGCGCGGCGATCCGACGGGCTCGAGGTCGAACCGAACCCGTCGCCGTTCGAGACGGTCGATCTGCGCCGAGGACGGACGGACGGACCGATCCCCCGCCGTCCGTTCGCGTGAGCGACAACGGCGGAACTATGTGGATCCGGACCCGTGTCCGGGTATGGAGCTCGGGCTCACCGTCGGTGACTCACTCGAGCGTGCCGAGCGAACGATCGAGGGGTTCGACCTGATCGAGCTGTCGATCGGCGAGGGAGCGGATCCGAACGAGTTCGACGTCGACCGCCTCGAGCGAGTCCTCGACGAGGCGGACGCCGATCTCTGCGTGCACCTTCCGTTCAAGCAGGTCGTCGTGACCCCGGTCGAAGGGATCAACGACGCGATCCTCGAGTATCAGCGGGAGCTGCTCGAGTGGGCGGGGTCCGTCGGCGCCCGAAAGGCGGTGCTCCACGGAACGGCGCGAAACCCCCACGACACCGACCTCCGACCCGTGTTCGCCGACCAGCTAGCGGCGATCGCCGACGCCGGAGCCGACGCGGGCGTCGAACTCGTCGTCGAGAACGTCGGTCACCAGAAGCGCGGCCTGCCGCTGTCGGTGCTTGGCGACCTGGCCCGGGAGACCGAAACGTCGGTCTGTTTCGACGTCGGTCACGCCTACATGGAGGACGGTGACGACGGCGTCGAGCGCTTCCTCTCGGGGTACGGCGACCTCGTCAGCCACCTCCACGTCCACGACGCCCGGAGCCGCGGCGACACCCACCTGCCGCTTGGGGCCGGCGAGATCGACTACGGGATCGTCGCCGACCGCCTCGAGGAGTTCGACGGCACCGTCGCGATCGAGGTCTTTACCGACGATACCGCCCTGCTGTCCGACACCGCAGAACGGACTCGCAGCTGGCTCGCGGACGGCTGAGCCGAGACTCGCCGGAAACTCGAACGATAGTTTGAACAGTTCAAGGAGCGAACAGTCGCGACGATGACCGCCCGAAGCGACTCGAGCGCCCTCCTCTTGCTCGCCGGAAGCCTGCTCGCGGTCGCGCTCGTTTACGGCGTGTTGGTACCGAGCGACGTCCTCGGCGGCGACGGCTCGCAGGCGGTGCTGTACGTCGTCGTCGGCTGGGTGCCGTTCACGCTCGTCTTCTACGCGCTGGGACGCGGGTTCTCCTCACCTGAGGCGCTGCCGAGCATGCGCAGCGCCGACGCCGGGCTCGCGCTCGTACTCGTCTTGCTCCTGCTCAGCCTCGGCCTCGAGGCCTGGGGGATCTCCCCCGAACAGCTGCCGGAGGCGTACGTCCTGCAGGCGATCGGGATCTTCGTCGGCCTCGCGCTGTTCGGCTGGGGGATCGGCCGTCGCTCGCGGGCGATCGGTCAGCGGGCCGACTCCTGATCCTCGCCGACGACGAGGACGTCGACGTCGCCCTCTCTGATGACGCCGTCGGTGACGCTGCCCAGCATCATCCGGCTGACCCCGCCCCGTCCCCGGGTTCCCATGACGACGGCGTCCGCGTCGACCTCGTCGACGCAGGTCAGCAGCTCCCGGACCGGGACGCCCTCGCGGATTTCGGCGTCGACGGTGAGACCGCGCTCGCGGGCCCGTTCGGCGATCTGTGCGACGAACTCCTCGGCCCGCTCGGCGAACGCCCCGGCGGCGCTGGCGTCGTCACCGGGGAGCCGAACGGAACCCAGCGGTCCCTGCTCGACGACACAGACGACGTGGACTGCGGCGTCGGTTGTCTCCGCGAGGTCGAACGCCCGCTCGGCGGCGTCCTCGGCGTACTCGCTGCCGTCAGTGGGGACCAGAATCCGATCGTACATGCCCGTCCGTTCTCCCGCGGGGTGGATAAGTCCGGGTGGCGTCGGCGAGCACCGAGAACCGCGAGCGAGCCGTCGACCCGGGACTCACCGCCGCGCCCGAACGTACTGGACGGTCGCGACGACCGCGGCGAGCAACGACGGGAGCTCGTAGGGCTGGGTGTGCAGCGTCAACACTGCTGTCGCGACGAACAGCGCGCCCGCGAGGACGGCGTACCCGACCGCGGGATCGCTCCCGCTGGGTGGATCGACGGGGTCGGTCCTGACGACGAGTTCGCCCCGCTCGAGCTGTCCGAAGACGGAATCGAACCGGGCCGGTGCCCGTGCGAGGACGGGCGCCGACTCCCGCAGGTCGGTTCGGGTCTCTGCGAGCAGCGCCTCGAGTTCGCTCTCGATGAACCCGTGGTCGACGAGAAACGACCGCGTCGCCCCGAGAAAGTCGAACTCGGGGTCGAGGCTCCGACAGACCCCCTCGCCGACGGTGCCGGCTCTGACGAGCAACATCACGTTCGGCGGAATCCGAAACGGAAAGTCCTGCAGCATCGACAGCAGTTCGGTGATGATCGCCCGCCAGGTGATCTCCGAGCGGCCCTCGAGATTCTCGATCACCAGCTCGAGGACGCGACGAACGGCGGTGCGGTCGACGGTCGGCTCGAGCACCTCGAGCGCGATGAGCGTGTTCAACAGGCCGTCGACGTCCCGGCGGACGAGCGTGCGATACAGGTTCGTGATGTCCTCTTGCTCCTGGGACGTGAGCCGCTGGCTCATCCCGTAGTCGTAGATGACGAGCCGCCCGCCGTCGGTCACCGCGAGGTTCCCCGGGTGTGGATCGGCGTGGAACACGCCGTCGACCAGCCCCATCTTCAGGTAGGTCCGGGCGATCAGGGTGGCCATCTCGGTCCGCCCGACGCCGACCGCCTCGAGGGCGTCCTCGTCGGTGATCTTCCGTCCCTCGACGTACTCCATGGCGATCACGCGGTCGGAGCAGAGCTCCGCGTGGGGTTCGGGGATGACGACCCGATCGTCGTCGGCGAAGTTGTCGCCGATCTCGGCCATGATCGCTGCCTCGCGCTCGAAGTCCAGCTCCTCGAGGATGATCTCCTCGAAGTCGTCGGCGACGTTCTCCAGCGAGTAGCGCTGGCGCTCGTCGGCGAACGTCGCGATCAGCGGGACGATCCCCCTGATGACCCGCAGGTCGCGCTCGATCATCGAGACCAGCCCCGGACGACGGACCTTCAGCGCGATCCGCTCGCCCTCGTACTCGGCGGTGTAGACGAACGCGAGCGAGCCGCCCGCGACGGGCTCGGCCGTTTCGAGGTCGAGCACCTCGCCGAGTTCGTCCTCGAGGACGGCCTCGGGATCGCCGCCGACGTCCTCGGGGACCTCGTTTTGCAGGGTCGCGAACGCCTCGACGTACGTCGGGGGGACGACGTCCGGGCGCGTCGACAGCACCTGGCCGACCTTGATGAACGCGGGGCCGAGATCGAGCATCGTCTCGGTGAGCCGCTCGGCCCGCTCGCGGTGGGTCGCCGTCGACACCCGACGGGGCGGGCCAAAGAGGAGGAACCGCCGTCGATCCCGGAGCAGGGCGATCGCGACGGGGAGAAATCGGAGCAGGACCTGTATGTACCGCAGATAGTAGCCGTAGCCGGTCATCGCTCGAGCGCGCCGTCGACGATCGTCTCGCTGTCCATAGCTGGACTTGGAAGCCCGACTACAAATACATCAGTGATCTGGCAGCCGAACCGATCGTCCGCGAGCCGTTCGGTGGTCCCGTTTTCCCAGCACCCTGGAAATCGGCCCCGGTAATATGGCGATCGACCTCGTTCCGGGAGATATGTACGATCGACTACTGCTGCCGACCGACATGAGCGCGGGAATCGACAACGCGATCGATCACGCGATCGACGCGGCCCAGCGGTACGACGCCGAACTCCACGTCCTGTACGTCGTCGACGCCGACGCCTACAGCTCCTACCCCGGCGACGAGTACGTCCACGAGTTCGAGGGTCTCGAGAGCGCTCTCGAACAGGCGGGTCGGGACGCAGTTGAAGAGATCGCCGACGAAGCCGACGGAGCCGGCGTGGAGACGACCGAGGTAATCCGCCACGGCGTTCCCCACGAGGAGATCCTCAAGTACGGCGACGAGGCCGACATCGGACTCACGGTGGTCGGCTCGAAGAACCGCTCGGGCGAGTACCGACGGCTGCTGGGAAGCGTCGCAGAGCGGGTCGTGAACATGTCCGAGCGCCCGGTGACGGTCGTCAAGTCCCCGGTCGACGAGTAGCGAGGAGCGACCGTATCAGTAGAGAGTAGTACACTTCCTTCATTCATATTTTATCGTGAATCCGTGTTCAGTACAGGTGAAAGACAGAGCAAGCAATAATAATCAAGTCCCTATAATCACAAACACTACAATATAAGAAATCATTCCAAAGAGGGCGGTGGCTCCCATCCAGACAGCAACTATTAGCGCTGCCTGTTTTCCAGTCATATCCTCTCCTTCAAGGAATTCACTAAATTGTGACAGCATCTCAGGGGAACCCATCATGGTGATTCAACGGATTGGTTGAATAACAACGCCCAGAGACGCTCGAAGTGACTGGCATAGAACGGTGGGGTGTTCCCGGCGGGGAGGTAGAATCTTGGTTCAGTGTCGCTGCCTTGGTCATCGACACGGTATCTCTGTGCCATACTAACATGTACCGGCCGTGCCCGCATTGGTCTCTCTCTTAATCGAATAATCCATTTATATCGGGTCTGTGAGTGGCGTGACCAAAACACACTGTGTATTCAGCACGGCTTTGCCAACATCACCGATAGCTGATAGAAGTAACAGCGTTACGTTCGCACTCTGTACGTAACGACTCGAGCAGTTCGGATTCGCAACTCAAAGTAGATAAAGGAAATCGTACTCCCAGCGACTGCTCTCGACCGCTGCCCGAGGACGGACCACGAGAACGATCCCGGTGTTCGCGTTCGGCCGTCGAGCCGAACGCTTAGGGATCGGCGAGCCGACGATTTGGTATATGGATCACGAACGGCTACGGGCGGATATCCCCGCACTCGAGCGTGCCAGCTACTTCAACACTGGTGCGGGGGGTCCGAGCCCTCAACGGGTCGTCGAGGCGGCCGAATCGGCACTGGAGTCCCACGAGTACGAGGCGCCCGTCGAGGACGGAATGTACGTCGCGGCCGGGGAGAGCCACGACGCGACGAAACCCGCCGTCGCCGACTTGCTTGGCGCGAGCGAGGACGAGGTCGCACTTACCCAGAGCACGACCGACGGGATCAACCGGATCGCCGGCGCGGTCGACTGGAGCGAAGACGACGTCGTCGTCCGGACCGACCTCGAACACCCTGCGGGCATCCTCCCCTGGCGCCGGCTCGAGCGAGAGTACGGCGTCGAGGTGCGCGTCCTCGAGACCGAGGACGGACGGCTCGATCTCGACGACGTCAAGGCGGCCCTCGGGGACGCGACGCTGTTTGAGTTCAGCTCGATCACCTGGACCCACGGGACCCGGCTTCCGGTCGGCGAACTCGTCGATATCGCCCGGGACGCGGGCGCGGCGACGCTCGTCGACGCCGTCCAGTCGCCCGGCCAGACGGCCGTTGACGTCCGGGAGTGGGACGCCGACTTCGTCGTCGGCGCGGGCCACAAGTGGCTGCTCGGACCGTTCGGTGCGGGCTTTCTGTACGTCCGCGAGGGGATCGAGGACGCCTACGTTCCGAGCGCGATCGGCTACCGGAGCGTCGTCGACCCCAACGCTCCCGACTACGAGTACGCGCCCGGCGCGGGACGGTTCGAGGTCGGGACGACCACGCCCGCGACCGACGCCGGGCTCCGAGAGGCGATCGCGCTCCACCGGGAGCTGGGCGCCGACGCGATCGAATCCCGCATCGAGACGCTGACCGATCGCCTCAAAGCGGGGTTATCCGAGGAGCGACTGTTGAGTCCTCGTTCCTTCGAATCCGGGCTCGTGACCGTCGACGTCGACGATCCCGAGGCGACCGTCGAACGGCTCGCCGATCGGGATATCGTCGTTCGCTCGCTGCCGTACCCGGAGGCGATCCGAATCTCGGTCCACGCGTTCAACACGCGCGAGGAGATCGACGGCCTGCTCGAGGCGCTGTAGCGGTCACCCGAGGACGGCGTCGTCGGGGAACGTCTCGAGGGCGGTCTCGAAGAGGACGAGTCGTCGTAGGACGCGGTCGTCCATCGCTATCAGTGACGCGACGCCGTCCCGTCGCAGAGTGGTATTCACTGTCATCGCGGCCGATACGTTCGTTCGCGGTCGCTGACGTCCGCGTGGCCGGAGTCAGCGCCGAAGCGTCGACGCGAGTCGGCTCAGCCGGGACGGGACGGGCTCGTGGCGTTTCGCCAGCACGATCGTTCCCGCGGCGTGTCTCCCGACCCCTTCCGAGATCGTCCCCAGGAGCTTGCGTTCGAGGAACCCGCCGCGAGAGACGCCGAGCACCGTCAGGTCGTGCTCAACCGTTCGGTCGGTGATCGCCCCCGCGACGTCGTCGGCCTCGAGGAGCTCCCGTTCGACCTGATCGACGTCCTCGAACGCTCCGGCTCGCTCGGCGAGGACGGCACGGGCCTCCTCCCGGGAGAGCTCCGAGTCCTCGGACTCGAGGACGTGCAACAGCGTCGCCGCGGCGTCGTTCGCGCGGGCGATCGAGGCGCCCGCTTCGGCGGCGAACTCGTCGTGAGGACCGCCGACGACCGGGACGAGTACCGACTCGACGTCGGGCCGGGGCGTCTGGATGCGCTGGACGAGGACGTCACGGCCGGCGTCCCGAAGCACGGTGTCGAGGTGAGAGCCGAGGACGACGTTCTCCCGTGGCGGACGGCCGCGCCACCCCAGCAGGACCGCCTCGGCGTCGTACTTTTCGGCGGCGCCGACGATCCCCGTCGCGACGCCGCGGGCCATCCGGATACGCCTGTCGACGGGTACCCCCTGAGCGTCGACAGCCTGCACGGCGTCGTCGAGCATCGCCTCGGTTTCGTCCTCGAGGAGATACCGGTATCCGTCCTGCAGCGACAGCTGCGGCGGAACGGCGAGAACGTACACAAACAGGATGCGGTACGAGCGGTCGGTCGCGACGTCGATCGCGGTCCCGAGCTGTCGCTCTGCTGTCTCGGCGTTCGCGACCGGAACGAGCAGGGTCCCCTCCGCGCTCGAGGTGTCATCAGGCATGGCAACGCTCGACTCTACACGGACCCGCGGTATTACCGTTTTCCTGTCGCCCACGGACAGTAATCCGACGTTCGTCCGGAGACCGTTCGCTAGCGACTCGAGGAGCGCAGGCCTCCGTCCGAGGGACCGATTCTAGACGAACCGACGAACTACCGAACGATCGTCACCGGAACCGGCGCCCGACGGGTAACCCGCTCTGCCACGCTGCCGATCAGGATCCGCGAGACCCCCTCCCGGCCGTGGCTGCCGATAACGACGTGGTCGACGTCCTCGGTCTTTGCGTACTCGAGGATCGTCCGGGAGGCGCCGCCGACCTCGACGGCGGTCTCGAACTCGGTCGACTCGAGGACGCCGGCCGCCCGGAGCCGTTCGCGGGCGTCCTCGCAGAGTTCCTCGCCGCGCTCGCGGGCGTGGTCGAACGCCACGGGGTCGTAGTAGCCGCCCTCCGCGCCCGCGTACGATCCAGCCGAGGGGTCGACGACGTGGAGGACGGTGATCCGATCGCCCGCGTAGTTCTCGACGGCGTGATCGAGTGCGGCCCACGACGGCTCGGAGCCGTCTAGCGGAACGAGCACGTGACTCATACCCGGAACGACGGGAGCCGGACGGAAATCGTTTCGTGCGGTTCCCGGGACGGGAGAATCGGACGAGTCGGGGTGCGAGCCGACAGTTCGCTCGAGAAAACTGTCACCGAACGATGAACTACGGTTATGTGACCACCCGGCGTACGTCCGACGATGTTCGACAGGATCCTCGTTCCGGTAGACGGCTCCGAGCACTCCCGGCGCGCGCTGACGACCGCCGCGACCGAGTTCGAGACCGACGAGATCGTCGCCCTGCACGTCCTCGATCCGTTCCGTGTCGCCTCGACGACCGAGGAGGCGGTCTGGAACAGCGACTACATGGACGAGCGAGAACGAGAGGCCGAGGAACTGCTCGCGGAGTACGCGGAGCTCGGCCGGGAGTTCGACGTCCCGATCCGGACCGAACTCGCGAAGGGATCGCCAGCGCGGGCGATCGTCGGCGCCGTCGGCGACTTCGACGTCGACCACGTCGTCGTCGGCAGTCGCGGCCGCTCGGGGATCGGCCGCGTGTTGCTCGGCAGCGTCGCCGAGAACGTCGCGCGGCGGGCACCCGTCTCCGTGACGATCGTCCGCGAGGAGTGACGGGAGCTACGGCTCCGTGGGAACCTCCTTGCGCCCCGACAGCGTCTCGGGATCGAGCTGGAAGTCCCGAAACTCCAGCCCCTCGCGGGGCGTTTCGAAGACGTCGACCTCGGGAATCTCGATCCCCCACATCCCCTGGACCGTCGTCGAGTCGTACGACGCGTTCTCGACCGCCTCGAGCCGCCCCGTCGCGATCACGCTCCGCCAGCCGTCGTCAGTTTCCCGGTAGGTGACGAACGATACCGGTCGGTCGACGAGGTCGGCCTTTCTGCTTCCCGACGGTAGCGAGAGCCGGAAGTAAAACGCCTCGACGTCCGGGTTGTAGCCGTAGGAGACGGGTATCGAGGCGGGAACGGTGTCGGCGTCGGCGCCGAACGAGATGACGCCCGTCCCGCCCCGGTCGAGGAGCTCGTTTCGCTCGGATTCACTCAGCTGGAGCCGGCGTGAGTCTCGCATAGCCGACCCCACCACGTGAGCGAGGAAAACACCTCGTCTCGGAGATCCGAACGGTTCACTCGACGGGAACGCGGTCGCCCCCCTCGGGATTATTGTGTTCGCCGTCGACGGGAGGTGTATGACGTTCGTCGTCCCGTTCGACGGATCGGAGCTCGCGGCAGTCGCGCTCGTCCGTGCGGTCGAGTACGGAAGCGCCCTCGACGAGGACGTGACAGCTGTCAGCGTCGTCCCCGAGCGGAAACGCTACGCGAGGGAGAAGGGGTGGATCGACGACGAGGAGCCGTTCGATCCGGAACGCGTCGTCGCCGACCTCCGGGAGCGGGTGCTGGAGCTGGCGCCAGCGGCCTCGTTCGAGGCCGAGCGAATCAGGGAGTTTCCGCCCGAAGACCGCCTGGCGAACGACATCGAGCGGCTGGTGCTCGAGCAGGAGCCGAGTGTGGTCTTTCTGGGCAGTGACAACGTCGGCCGCGTCGTGACACCGCTGACGAGCGTCGGTGTCCACATCGCCGCCGAGGACGCCTACGACGTGTTCGTCGTCCGCCACCCGTCGCCGCCGATGGTCGCGGGGATCGAGTCCCATGAGTCGTTCTACGAGGAATCCTGATCGCCGACCGTCCGCACGGTCATCACCGGAACGCCCGCCGACGGTACCACGCGTTGGGAGACGCTGCCGACGACCAGTCGCTCGAGGTTCGACTTGCTCTCGGTGCCCATGACCAGCAGGTCGGTCTCCGTGGCGCGGTCGAGGATGACCTCGTCGGGGGCACCGTGAACGACCGTTCGCGACGCCTCGAGCCCGCGTTCGGCGGCTCGCTGTGTGACGGCCGCGGTTGTCTGCTCGCCGTGTTCCTCGAACCCCTCACGTAGCTCCGGCGTGTCGTCACTGACGTCGACGGCGTACAGCGCGTGCAACTCGGCGTCGAAGGCGTCCGCGACTCCGAGGGCGTGGTCGGTCGCGGCTTCCGAACCCGACCAGCCGTCGGTCGCCAGCAACACGCGCTCGACCGGTTCCGACCGTCCGTCCCACCCCGCGTTCGGCCCGACCGAGAGGACGGGTCGGCGAGCCTCCCGGATCACCTCGAGGGCGACACTGCCGAACAGTACCTGTCGGACGCCGGTCCGGCCGTGGGTGCCGACGACGACCAACCCCGCGTCGATCTCGTCGGCGGCGGTCCGGATCTCGCTCGCGGGGCGACCGGTGCGGACGATCGTCTCGGCCTCACAGCCCGCCTCGCGAGCGTCGGTCGCGATCGCCGCCGCGTCGGCCTCGCGGCGGTCGCGTTCGGCCGCGTCGCTTCCGTCCTCGGCTACCGACAGCACTCGTACCCGCGCTCCGAGCGTGCGAGCGAGCGAGACGCCAACCGTTCCCGCCGTCGCCGCGACGTCGCTCCCGTCGGTCGCGATGAGTACGTCCTCGTACATGGGCCGCGGTACGACGACCAGCGTCTTGAAGCTCCCTCTGCGTCGCGAGCGGGACCTGGCCCGACGACCACCCTGGGTGTGCCGCGGTCGTCGTCACCGAACCGTCAGAACCGGTCGCGTGGTCCGTCGCAGGACCCGGGCGGTCGTGCTCCCGAGGACGTCGCCCGTCGCGCCGCCACGTCCTCGCGTCCCCATCGCGACCAGATCGGCCTCGACCCCCTCGGTGTACTCGACGAGTTCTTCGTCGGGGACGCCCCGGAGGACGTCGGTCTTCACCGATAGCCCCCGCTCGCTGGCGTCCTCGGCGATCGACTCGACGGCGTTCCGTCCGCCCTCCTTCAGCAGGCCGACCATACTCCGGGTGGTGTCCTCGAGATCGTAGCTCGTCGTGTCGACCACGTAGGGAACGTACACCGAGGCGCCGTACGCTTCGGCGAGGTCGAGCGCGCGCTCGGCCGCCCGTTCCGCGGCGTCGCTCCCGTCGGTGGGAACGACGACACGATCGTAGGAGATCGCGTCGACGGCGGGGCCGTCCTCGTCGGGACGAACGGCTACCACGGGAGCGTCCGCCCGCGCGATCACGCGCTCGGCCGTGCTCCCGAGCCGGACGTCGGGTCGATCGCGGGTCGCCATCACGATCAGGTCGACGTCCTCGGCGGCCGCGTACTCGAGGACGACCCGATGCGGCGTCCCCTCGCGGACGGCGCGGCTCGCCTCCAGGTCGAGGTCGACAGCGCGGTCTCTGACCTGTGCGGTCGCTTGCCGACTTCGCTTTTCGGCCCGTCGCCGAAGTTCGTCGCGGCGCTCCTGGTCGAGCTCGACGGGTTCGCCCCCGGTTTCGACGACCGAGAGGGCGTGGACGGTCGCGTCGAACCGCCGCGCGAACGCGAGCGCCCGGTCGATCGCGCGTTCGGAACCTGGGCTACCGTCGATCGGAACGAGAATCGTCGAGTACATCCGAACCGCCACGGTGTACGTCGTCGAGACACAAGAAACGCTACCAGTCGATCGACGGTTCGTTCCCGTCCTGTCCCGGGCTATTTGCTCCGCGATCGAATCGGGGCTCACCATGTCTCACCCCAGGTTCGGCCACGTCGACCCCAACGACGACGAGCAAGGACGCCCCAGCAGCGACGTCGTCTACAAGCTCATCGCTGTCGAGCGCGACGGTGTCCTCGAGCCGAGCATGAAGCTCTCGCCCGGAAAGGTGACCTACCCCGGACAGAAGGAGCTCCACCGGATCGAACGGGACGGCGCGTACGTTCGTGACGTCCTCGCGAAACGCGACGAATCGGTCGCTGGCGAGTCACGTCTCGAGACGGTCGTCGAGGACGGCGCGATCGTCACGGAGTTTCCGTCGCTGTCGACGATCCGCGAGCGAACCCGACGGGAGCTCGAGCGCCTGCCCGAGCGCCACCGTCGGGTCAGGGAGCCGGACCGCTACGAGGTCCGGATCAGCACCGGACTCGAGGCGCTCAGACGGCGCACGGAACGGGAACTCACGGACCGCGAACAGTAGGGCGAGACCCACCACGACCAGTGTCCTCGGTCGCAGGGTCGTTCGCCCGAGATCGCCGGGACGGTGCGGTGTCGACGACTCGGATTCGATCTCGATGTCGCCGACCTGGGTCGACTCGTGGTACGTACAGATGTACGTCGTCATCTCCTCGGTCGCGGTGACACCCTCGAGGGTCGTCTCCTCGCCCTCCTCCTCGACGGCCTCGCTCTGGTAGTCGTCGATGATCTCGCCGTCCTCGTTCCGGATCTCCAGACTGTGGCGGATCCCGTCGGCGTTTACAGAGATTCGAGGAGAACGCCTACGACTTCAGTCGTGGGATGAATCCGACCAGACACGACACCATCCATCCTCCTCCGGACGGCCACCGACCCACGATAGCTACTGGATTCGTTGGCTTCCGGTCTTTCGACCGGTGACCTCCTCGATGTCGAGTTCGTACACCGACCACTCGAGTGCGTCGAGATCCTCGTCGAAGATCCGCGGTTTCCCGAACCGCTCGAGCATCGTCGCCTCGTCGAACGCCCCGAGTTCCTCGTCGGTCAGCTCGCGGATCGGGCCGACGGCGACGACGCTCCAGGAGTCGCCCGACGGCTCGTCGGCGTACAACAGGACGCAGGCCTCGGTCGTCGTCTCGAGGTACGACAGCTTCTTGCTCGCACCGTCGTCGGTGAGCCTGAAGTAGAGGGTCCCGTCCTCGTAGTCACACCCGACTGGGATCGCGTACGCCGCCCCGTCGTTTGCCAGCGCGAGGACGCCGGTGGCGGTCGTCTCGAGTGTCGCTTCGATCTCGGCCTCGTCCATTCCGAACGTGTACACGTACCCGATTCGATCGAGAGACATGCTCGATGTACGTGTGCCATGACTATGAATCGGCCCCCGAGAGTGTGTTTCTGCCGTGCGATCAGATATCCGAGCGGCGAAACACCAGCTGGCTGACGACGAGCAACGCGACGGTCATCCCGACGAGGACGGCGGCGCCGACGAGATCGTACGTCCCCTCGAGCAGGATCTCGTTGGGGTCATAGTACCGCATCGGCGCGATCGCACCGAACGCCTCGGCGTCGGTTTCGGCCAGCAACGACTCGGCGAGAAACAGCGCGAACGTGACCGCCAGCGCGACCCGCTGGGCGATCCCCACGCGGTCGAAGACGACCGAACACAGCAGTCCGATCCCGGCACAGGCAAAGAGGTAGGGGATCGACAGCAGGTGGGCGGCGACGATATCGCCGACGGCCAGCGGTTCGTCGATCAGTCGGCTACCGACGAGCAACACCGGCGGGGTCAGGAGGTTGACGACGAGGATCGGAACCGAGAGGGCGAAGAACTTCTCGGCGACGAGCCGGGCGCGGGAGATCGGCATCGCCAGCAGCGTATCCATCCGCCCCCGGTCGACGTCGTCGGCGATCGCGCCCGCGGCGGCGTAGGCGACGTACAGCCCGAGAAGGACGATCCAGCCGAACGTGTACAGCTCGAACGCGAGAAACCCCTCGAGCGACGCCATCGTCTCGATGCGAAACACCTGGAGCATCTCCTCGGGGTAGGCCTCGAGCAGCTCGTCCCCGCCGAGGGCGTCGCTAAAGGAGGGGTACACCCAGACGACCAGCGCCGCAAGCAGCGCCATTCCGATCGAGAGGTAGACGCTCCCCTTGAGCCGATTTCGACCCTCGTAGCGGGCGATCTCAAACATCGTCCTCACCACCGTAGAACCGCATGAAGACGTCCTCGAGGGGAGCTTCCTCGACCGCGAGGTCGATCAGCTCGTGGTCGGAAAGTCCCTCGAGGACGGCGTTGATGTCGCCAGTGAACGTAAAGACACACTCGGTAAACGCCGTCGACGGGTCGGCGTCGGCGTTCGAGACGCTCGTCTCGAGGTCGTGAACGCCCGCTCTCTCGAGGATGTCGATCGGGATCGGGTCGGCGCTGCGGATCCGGATCACCTTCCCGCTGCGTCGCAACAGGGCGTCGACGGGCTCGATCGTGACGAGTTCACCCTCGCGGATGATTCCGACCCGATCGCAGAGCCGGCGGACCTCGCTCAGGTTGTGCGAGGAGAAAAACACCGTCACGCCCTGCTGGCGTTCGGCCCGGAGGAAGTCGGCGAAGCGCTGTCGCATCAGCGGGTCGAGCCCGTTAGTCGGCTCGTCCAGGATCACCAGCTCGGGATCGTGCATGAACGCAGTCACGATGCCGAGCTTCCGGGCGTTTCCCTGCGAGTACTCGCGGACGCGGCGATCCAGCGGCGGATCGAACAGCTCGAGCAGTTCCTCGCGCCGGCTGTCGCCTTTGATCGAGGCGTGGAGATTGAGGATGGCGTTTCCCGTCATCCCCTCGTCGAACCCGGGCTCGTCCGAGAGGTAGCCGATCCGCCGTTTGGCCTCGAGCAGCGCGGACTCGTCGGTGACGTCGCGGCCGAGCACCTGGGCGGTGCCGGCGGTCGGCGAGATGAACCCGAGGAGCAGCCGGATCGTCGTCGTCTTCCCCGCGCCGTTGGGACCGAGGAAGCCGAAGATCTCGCCCGTTTCGACGGTAAAAGTCAACGCGTCGTTCGCGACGACCTCGTCGTACTCCTTGGTGAGCCCCTCGAGTTCGATCGCGGTCATACCGAACGGTACGGTTGCCGTGGATATAGTAGTGGACGAACAGTCTTGAGATCCGATACGATCGGGAGGCGGACGCGGGAGCGTTCTGCGATTCTTGCAACGTCGCGCCGGCCCCGGTTGCTCGCTGCGGGAGCGGGATCGCAACGAACCGAATCGTTCGTCGGTTCGTACGGACTGATATTTCGCCCCGTTTGCAAGGAGTACAATACCGAGAGGGAAGTCTCGCTCTCGGGCGTGTCGAGCGCGCGAAACGCTCCCGTTACAGAGATGGAAGAAGAAAGTCGACGAACGACAGCGAGCCCCGGTGCCGGGCGGAGTCGGCCGTCGGCGCGAACAGCCGGTCGAGCGCGGCGCCGTCGATGGCTTCGTACAGCGGCGTCTCGAGGTCGGTCGGGTCGACGCCCTCCGCGTCGGCGACCGCCTCGACGACGCGGACGCTGGGCGCACGAACCGCGGTCCCGCCGGAAGCCGCGTCCGATCCCGACATCAGATCAAGAGCTGGATGTCCGACTCGGCCATATGCTGGAGCGCCGTCGCCGCGCCGACGCCCGTTGTGACGCCGTCGTAGAAGTCGTCCTCGTCGTACTCCATCAGTTCGACGGTCATCTGACAGGCCTGCAGCTCGACGCCGCTTTCCAGCGAGAGCTCGATCAGTTCCTCGATCGTCGCGGTGCCGTTGTCGTCGATTCGCTTTCGCATCATCCGCGTCGCCATCGAATCCATCCCCGGCAGCGCAGCCAGCGCGTTCGGCAGCGGCATGTTGGGGTTACCGACCGCGCTCAGTTTGAGGTCCCGAGACTTCTCCTCATGGAGAATGTCGAGTCCCCAGAACGTGTGGAAGACGATGACCTCCCAGCCGAAGGCGGCCGCCGTGCTCGCGAGGATCAGCGGCGGGTACGCCATATCGAACGATCCCTTGGTCGCGACGATCGTCATCTTCTTCTGATCGTCCTCGACCTCGGTCTCGAGACCTGCGACTTTCTCCTCGAGCTCCGCGATCCGGGCCTCGAGATCGGCCTCACTCATCGGTTCGCCGTCCTCGGTTGGCGTGGTTGATTCCGTGCTCATCTCAGGCCGTCTTCTTCACGTAGTGGGTGTACAGCTCGTCGTCCTCGACCTGCTCGAGGAGTTCGACGCCGTTGGTGCCGTCGGCCCAGCCCTGGATGTCGCTCACGCTGCCCGAATCGGTCGCGACGACTTCGAGGACGTCACCCTCTTCGAGGTCGTCGATCGCCTGCTTGGTCTTGACGATGGGCATCGGGCAGGACTGTCCTTTCACGTCGAGGGTCTCTGTTGCGGTAGGGGTCGAGCTCATAATGATATCTATGCCCTGTATTGGAGCTGCTACACAATATCCTTTACGGTCGTAAAAGCGCACCGATGATTGTAGGTGACGCAAACATCCGTCCGCCGCCAACTCTGGCAGAACCGACTCCTATCCGATTATTCACCCTTTTCCGTCGTCAGGGAGGAGTCCGCGTTACGAGCCGGTCTTTGATATTGTGTAGAATTAGAAAAACTATGCGAATTCTTATGTGGGGTCGGACTGTACCGGATGTATAGAAATGGACGATATGGACTTTCCCACACCGGATGCGTCGGTCGAGTCGGTCGCGCCGAGCGAGCTGAAGGCTCGCATCGACGCGGGCGAGGACGTGACCCTTCTCGACGCCCGTATGGAGAGCGACTACGAGGAGTGGCGCATCGACGGCGATACCGTCGAATCGGTCAACATCCCCTACTTCGAGTTCCTCGACGAGGAGATCGACGCGGACGTCCTCGCGACGATTCCCGACGACCGCGAGGTGACGGTCCTCTGTGCGAAAGGTGGCGCCAGCGAGTTCGTCGCGGGCGCGCTGAAGGATCGCGGCTATGACGTAAACCACCTCGAAGAGGGGATGCACGGCTGGGCGCGGATCTACGAGGCCGTCGAGGTCGAGCGCTACGACGGCGCAGGGACGCTGCTGCAGTACCAGCGTCCGTCCTCGGGCTGTCTCGGCTACCTCGTCTACGACGACGGCGAGGCGGCCGTGATCGACCCGCTGCGCGCGTTCACGGAACGGTACCTGGACGATGCGGCTGCACTCGACGTCGAACTGCGATACGCCATCGACACGCACGTCCACGCGGACCACATCTCGGGCGTTCGCGAACTCACAGAGGAGGGCGTCGAGGGCGTCGTTCCCGACGCGGCGGTCGACCGCGGCGTCACCTACGCCGACGAGATGACCCTGGCCGAGGACGGCGACGAGTTTCAGGTCGGCTCGGCGACGATCGAGGCCGTCTACACGCCTGGTCATACCTCCGGGATGACCTCGTATCTGATCGACGGCAAGCTGCTCGCGACCGGCGACGGCCTGTTCGTCGAGAGCGTCGCCCGACCTGACTTAGAGGAGGGTGCCGAGGGCGCCGAGGACGCCGCCCGGAAGCTCTACGAGACGCTCCAGGAGCGCATGCTCACCCTACCCGAGGACACCCTGATCGGTGGCGCTCACTTCAGCGATTCGGCCGTGCCCGCCGAGGACGGCACCTACACGGCACCGATCGGCGAGCTTCGAGAGCAGATGGACGCCCTGACGATGGAGGAAGACGAGTTCGTCGAGTTGGTTCTCTCGGATATGCCGCCCCGTCCGGCCAACTACGAGGAGATCATCCAGACGAATCTCGGCCAGCAGTCGGTCGACGACGAAGAGGCGTTCGAACTCGAGCTCGGCCCGAACAACTGCGCCGCCAGCCAGGAGTCGCTGGCCGGTGACTAACCCACTCGACCAGCCGAATGGGAGCTGAACTCATCGCACCCGCACTGTACGAGACCCTGTTTCCCGCCGGGATCAGTCGGTACGCCGTCGGCGGACTGCTCGTCGGCCTCGGCGCCGTCGTCATCTACATCGGGACCGGCATTCCGGCCGGCGCGAGCACGTTCCTCGAGTCGACGCTGTCGTACGTCTCCGAGGAGTCGCGGTTCCAGCGCTACGTCGGCTCGCGGGACTGGCGAGTCGTGTTCACGCTCGGGATCGTCGGCGGTGCGGTGATCTACGCGCTTGCCTTCCAGTCGGGACTCGTCTCGAGCGGCCTCTACGAATCGGGAACGACCGGCCAGCTGTACGACGTCGGCGGGCTGACGCTGTGGCTGACCGGCGTCCAGCCCTGGCGGCTGTTCCTCGGGGGCGTCCTCGTCGGGATCGGCACGCGGATCGGCAAGGGCTGTACCTCGGGCCACGGCGTCTGTGGTGTCGGCTCGGCATCGAAGACCTCGATCGTGGGCGTGATCACGTTCCTCGCGGTCGCGATCGGGACAGCTCAGGTCGTGATGGCATTGGGGGTGAGTCCATAACCATGGCGGACCGACACCCGCTGTTCATGCCGCTGATCTTCGTCGGCGGGCTGCTCTTCGGGTTCGGGCTCGGGTTCAGCCACATGGCCCGTCCGGAGGTCGTCCTGAACTTCCTGCAGTTCGAGGACTTCGGACTGCTCTTTGTCATGGGCGGCGCGGCGGTCGTCACCGGTCTGGCGTTCGCGCTCGTGCCGCGGCTCCGCGAGCGGGCGCCGCTGACCGGCGACACGTACGGTCGACGGCTGAAGTCGTTCGACCGCAACGTTTTGATCGGCGGGGCGATCTTCGGCGTCGGCTGGGGGCTGTCGGGGATCTGTCCCGGCGCGGCCTACGCCAGCCTCGGCGTCGGCAACGTCACGATCCTGTGGGCGCTAGCGGGGATGTTCGTCGGCGCCTACGTCCAGGGGTACTGGCGCAGCCAGCGTACCGCGTCCGAAACCTCGCCCGCTGGCGCCGACTGATCGGTTCGGTCGTTTCGTCCGTGGGTCCCGTACCGATACTATTGTTCGGCGTCGTCTCGGTTCCCGAACGCGTTCGTTCGGAGGGTTTCGCAACTATTAGGCACTCGAGCGACCAACCGAGGGCTATGGAAGATCGATTTCTCCGGGCGGCCCGTGGCGAACGGACCGACCGGCCACCGGTATGGATGATGCGACAGGCGGGCCGGTACCTCCCGGAGTATCGCGAGCTGCGCGAGGACTACTCCTTTCTCGAGGCGATCTCGACCCCGGAGATCGCCACCGAGATCACCCTCCAGCCCTGGGAACGGTTCCGACCCGACGGGGTCGTCATGTACTCCGATATTCTCACCGTCCTCGAGCCGCTCGGCTTTTCCTACCACCTCGAGTCCGGCGTCGGCCCGGTCGTCGAGAACCCCGTCGCGTCCCCTGCGGACACCCATCGGGAGCGTGGCGACGTCGAGGACGAGCTCCAGTACGTCGGCGAGCTGCTCGAGCGACTGACCGACGAGCTCGGCAAGCAGGCGGCCGTCCTCGGCTTTACGGGTGGCCCGTTCACGCTCGCGGCCTACGTCTGCGAGGGAACCCCCTCGCGGACGTTCATGGACGTCCGTCGGCTCCGTGCGGAGCACCCGGAGGCGTTCGAGCGGCTGCTGCGGGCGTTTACCGACGTGATCGTCGACTACGTCCGCTACCAGGTCGAGTCGGGGGCGGACGCGATCCAGCTGTTCGACACCTACGCTGGGCTGCTCTCGCCCGCCGACTACCGGCGCTTCCTCCTGCCCCTCCACCGGGAGATCGTCGACGCCGTCGACGTCCCGACGATCGTCTTCGTCCGCAACGTCAGCGGCAACCTCGATCTGCTCGCCGACACCGGAGCCGAAGTCATCGGCCTGGACTGGACGATCGAGCTCGAGGACGCCCGCGAGGAACTGGGCGACGCGGCGATCCAGGGGAACCTCGATCCCGCCCTGCTGTACGGCGATCCCGAGACCGTCAAGGAGCGAACCCGAGACGTTATCGCGGCAGCGGGCGAGTCGGGCCACATCCTCAACCTGGGCCACGGCGTCGACCGGAACGTTCCCGTCGAGAACGTCGAGGCGTTCTTCGAGGCGGCGAAATCGGTCTCGCGAGGGAAGTGAGAAGAGTCGCGACGCGTCGACCGCCCTACTGGGGCGGCAGTCCCGCGTTGTAACAGTACGTGCCCGGCTCGGACCGACACTCACACTGCCGGAGCTGGTAGTACGACGGCTCGAACCCCGAAAGGAACGGCTCGACGGTGTCGGCAAGTAGCGTCGCGAACCGCGGATCGTCGTGGGGGACCGGGACCCGGTGGAGCTCGAGGCCGGCCTCGGCGGCGTCCTCCTGCAGGTCGACGTCGAGTTCGACCAGCGTCTCGGACTGCTCGTGCATGAAGCTCATCGGCTCGACGACGACCCGTTCCGCCTCGCCCGCGAGGCCCTCGACGACGTCCTCGGTGTCGGGCTCGGTCCACTCGATCCCGCGGTTGGCGTGGTTCTGGTAGCCGATCTCGTAGTCGTCGATCCCGATCATGTCGGCGATCGCCGAGGCGTGTTCCTCGACGTACTGGTCGTACCGGCTCCCTTCCTCGAGATACTTCTTCGGGGTTCCGTGGGCCGAAAAGACGAACGCGGTGTCGGGATCGTCGAGGTCGACGCCCTCCTCGTCGACGAACTCGCGGATCCCCTCGGCTCTGAGCCGGTTGTACGCCGGCACCCGGTGCCAGCCCGTGATCGCCGTGAACTCGGGGTCATACCCCTCACGGTCCTCGATCGCGTCCTCGAGCGAGTCGATCGCGGCGACCGTCGTCGAGGGGCCACACAGCGGGTAGATCGGCACGGCGATCACCGAGTCGATCCCGTCCTCGGCCAGCGTCGCCGGGAGGTCGGTGATCAGCGGCTCCATGAACTGCATTGCGTGGTAGACCGACACCTCGTGGCCCCGCTCGGTCAGGGCGTCCTCGAGGGCGTCGGCCTGGGCCGTCGCCTGCTCCTGGAGCGGCGAGCCGCCGATCTCCTCGTACTCCTCCATCAGGCTCGGCAGCCGTCGCTCGGCGAGCTCGCGGGAGCGCTCCCAGGCCGCGTCCTCGGAGTCGGCCTCCTCCAGATCGGCGTTGTCGAAGAAGATCCGGGTGAGGTAGTCACGGACCGTCTCGCGGTCGGGTTCGGCCGGTTCACCGAAGTTCAACAGCACGACGGCGGTTTCCATGCGCGGCCGTTAGGACGGGGGTGGTATATGTACTTCGGAGCCGGAAGTCGGTCCAGCCGCGTTCGACGCTTGCGCGCCCGAACCACCCACTATTCGGCGGGTGTCGGCTCGCCAGCTAGCTCGTCGGCGAGGCGATTGGCGCTCCGGATCCGCCCCGGAATCCCGGGGCGGTCGACGAAGTTCGTACAGAGGTGGACCCCGTCGGGAAGCGCGAGGTCGTCGGTGGCCCGCCAGGAGCGGTCGTACGCCGGCATCCCCGGCTCCCAGCGGTGGACGTGGATCGGCGTCGCCGGCGCGCCGGTGATGCGCTCGAACTCGGCGGCCCCGACCTTCCCCAGCTCCTCGTCCGTGGCCTCGGTCAGCGCCGGGTAGCCCAGCTGGTCGACGTAGCAGGTGAAGATCCCGTCCCGATCGAGGAAGCTCGCGTTCCAGGTGAGGCCGCTGATCTGTGCGTCCGATCCAGGTGGGATCAGCGTACCGATCCCGGTGCCGTCGAACGAGGACTCGAGGAACACCATCCCGATCGGGTTGTAGTTAAACCGCCGCAGCGTCGCCTCGAGGTCGGCGTCGATCGGCGCGAGCAGGTCCGCACACGTCGGCGCCGGGGTCGTCAGGACGACGTCGTCGACGTACTCGCTCCCGTCGGCCGTCCGCAGCTCGTACCCGTCCTCGCGCTCGCGGATCGCCTCGACGGGCGTCCCGAGGCTGATCGCGTCCGCGTGGGCCTCGTAGAGCCCGTCGGTCAGCTCGCCGAGGCCGTCCTCGAAGGTACACATCGGCGGCGACTCCCGTCCCTCGCGGAGTTTTCGAGCGACCCACAGGAGAACGCTCCCGTCGATTCCGGCCTTCTCGAGGACGCGACCCAGCGAGTACTCGACGAGCATGTCTCGGGGATCGGTTCCGTACAGTCCGCTGTACAGCGGGCCGAGGTAGCGACGGGCCGCCTGCTGGCCGAACTTTCGAACGAGGAAGTCGTCGACGGTCTCGTCCGGTTGCTGCGGGTCGGTGAGCGGCTCGAGGAGGATCCGGAGCTTGCCCAGCGGACCGAGCAGGTCGGTCGTCACCGCCTCCCGGACCGACAGCGGCGCCACCTTCAGCTCGCCGTCGTGGTAGACGTAGATCGGCTGGTCGTCGTCGCCGAACTCGAGTCGGTTGCCGAGCCCGAGATCGTCGACGATCGACTCGAGCCCCGGGGTCAGTCGAAGCCGCTGGGGGCCGAGTTCGAGGACGTGCTCGCCGACCCGTCGGCTCTGTACCACTCCGCCGGGGGTCTCGCGCGCCTCGAACGCCGTCACGTCGACGTCCCGCTTCGCGAGCGCGTGGACGAGCGAGAGCCCCGAAATCCCTGCTCCGACGACACCGACTTTCATCGGTGGTCCTTTCGAGCGGAGCCTTTTCGGTGTATCGTCACGCGATCGGCGGTGGTACTCGGTCGCTCGATCAGCGATTCGAGGGTCGCCCGGTCCTGGGCCCCGAGCAGCCGCTCGACCGGGTCGCCGTCCGCGTACAGCACGAGCGTGGGGACGCTCCGAGCGCCGAGTTGCTGGGCCAGCCGCTGGTGGGCGTCGACGTCGACTTTCGCGACGGCAGCGTCGGTTTCGGCGGCCAGCGCCTCGATCGTCGGCTCGAGCATCTTGCAGGGGCCACACCAGTCGGCGTAACAGTCGACCAGCACGACGTCGTGGCTGTCGACGACGTCCCGGAGGTGTCCCTGCCCCTCGATCGCGATCGGCTCGGCCGACGTCGCGGCTCCGTCCTCGCTCGGGTCGCCGCCGTCCTCGAGGCACCGTTGCAGTTCCCGTTTCTTCCGTTCGCGGATCCGCGCTCGCTCGTCGGCAGCAGTGTCGCGCATCGTCGAACGACGGTACGCGCTCGTCAGGAATAACGGCTGTGTGGGAACCAGACAATACGGAAGGCTCGTAACCGACGTTCGATCGGCGATCGGTTCTCGGCTCGTCGGCAGCAGCCCCCTTCGGGATATTTCCTTCGACGGTTCCGGTTCGGAGGGAGCTCGTGGCCGTGCTTATCGTCTACAACACCGTACGTTCGAGCGTGATCGACCGATGACGACCGCACGCGAGATGACGACCGCACGCGACCGAACGGGGACCGCGAACCGGGCGCTCGAGGAACTCCGCGAACGCTACGCCCGCGGCGACATCGCCACGGAAGAGTTCGAGTGACGACGACGGACGCTCCGGAGGGACGGAGAGTGAGAGCGCTCGAAACCGACGCTGTCCCATCCCGAGGACGTCGCCGTGCGTCGTCCACTGACGAATACTTATTCGATCGACGGTACGAGTAGTAGTATGGAGACGTCCTCGAGCGCGGTTTCGGCCGCGTCAGACCGGTCGGCGGAACCGGCGGAGCGACCGGTCGTCAGACGGCAGGCGGCGTTCGTCGTTCTCACCTTTTTCGGGATGGTGAGCGGGCTGCTCGGCGGGTGGATCGGCGCTCCGGCGTCGTTCGTGTGGGGTAGCTACGCGGTCGCGTACGTCTTCGGCGGCTGGTACGGGCTCAAAGAGAGCGTCACGGCGATCCGGGAGCCCGCAGTGGAGATCGACCTCCTGATGATCCTCGCGGCGCTCGGCGCGCTGTTTATCGGCGCTCCGTTCGAGGGCGCGATGTTGCTGTTTCTGTTCTCGCTGTCGGGCGTCCTGGAGGAGTACGCCATCGGCCGCTCGCGAACCGCGATCAGGTCGCTGATCGAGATGCGTCCGGAGGCGGCCCGCGTCCTCCGTGACGGCACGGAAACGACGACCCCGATCGACGACGTCGAGGTCGGCGACGTGTTCGTCGTTCGTCCCGGCGATCGACTCCCACTCGACGGCGTCGTCGAGTCCGGCGAGAGCACGGTCGATCAGTCCTCGCTCACCGGCGAGTCGGTACCGGTTTCGAAAGCACCCGGCGACGAGGTGTTCAGCGGGACGATCAACGAGACGGGGAGTCTCGAGGTGCGGGTCACCCGCGAGGCCCAGGAGTCGGCGATTGCTCGACTCATCAACATGGTCGAGCAGGCCCAGGAGAAGCGGGCACCGACCCAGCAGCTCATCGATCGCTTCGAGCAGCCCTACGTGATGAGCGTCCTGGCGCTGACCGCACTCGCGATCGTGCTCCCGACCGCACTGCTGGATCACCCGTTCGACTCGACGTTCTACCGCGCGATGACGCTCATGGTCGCGGCTTCGCCCTGTGCTGTCATCATCTCGACGCCGGCGGCGGTGCTCTCGGCGATCTCCGCCGGCGGCCGACAGGGCGTCCTGTTCAAAGGCGGCGAACACATCGAGACGGCGGGTAACGTCGACGCCGTCGCCTTCGACAAGACCGGGACCCTGACGGAGGGCAACACCCGGCTGACCGACGTGGACGCTCGCGAAGGCGCGGCCACCGACGGCGGCTCGGGCGACGTTGTAACGGCCGCGAGCGGGTTCGACGCGGGCTCCGAGGACGGACTGCTGGCGCTTGCGGCCGCCGTCCAGTCGCGGTCCGAACACCACCTGGCCGAGGCGACCGTCGATGCCGCCGAACAGCGGGGTCTCGAGATCCCCGCCGCGACCGGGTTCGAAGCGGTCGTTGGCAAGGGCGTCCGCGCGACCGTCGAGGAGCGCACGCTCCACATCGGGAACCCCCGGTACGTCCGGACCGAGCTGGAGGGACGATCGATCGCGGGTCTCGAGGACGGCCTCGACGCCGTCCGCGAGCTGGAAGCCGACGGGAAGACGAGCGTCCTCGTCGTCGAGGAAGCCGACGAGCAGCTCCGCGTCCTCGGCTGGCTCGGCTTTAGCGATACGATCCGGGCCGACGCGGCCGAGACCATCGAACGGCTCCGCGAGCGCGGCGTCGAGCAGATCGTCATGCTCACGGGCGACAACGAACGGGTCGCCCACTACATCGCCGAGGAGCTCGGGATCGACGAGGTGTACGCGGAGCTGCTCCCCGAGGAGAAAGTCGACCACATCGAGGCGCTCCAGCAGCGCCACGAGGCCGTCGCGATGGTCGGCGACGGCGTCAACGACGCGCCCGCGCTCGCGACGGCGGACATCAGCGTCGGGATGGGTGGCGCGGGAACCGATGTGGCCCTCGAGACGGCCGACATCGTGCTCATGTCGGACAGGCTCGATCGGCTGCCCTACGCGTTCGCGCTCAGCAAGGAGACGCGACGAACGCTGTATATCAACTTCGCCATCGCGTTCGGTGCGATCGCGATCATGGTGACCGCGATCCTCACGGCCGGGATCCCGCTGCCACTCGCCGTGGTCGGCCACGAGGGCTCGACCGTGCTGGTCAGCCTGATCGGGCTCCGGCTGCTCCGGTTCGATGGATGACCGGCGATCCTGACGACCGGTGAGGACGCAAGCGGACCGTCCACGGCGCGAGCCGACCGTCGCCGGAACGGCCGTGCAGGGATGAAAGCTATCCGCCCGCCCGTCGGACGGTAGTGTGAGGCGATTCCAATGGTGACCCAAATGTCCCCGAACGAGCTCGCCGACCTGCTCGACTCCGGCGAGTCGTTCACGCTCATCGACACACGTCCCGAGGACAGTTACGAGGGGTGGCGTATCCACGGCGCCGAGAACGTTCCGTTCGGTCCCGGCGACTCGCTCACGGACGATCAGCTCGAGCGCATCGGCGACGGTGACGGCGACTCGCTCGTCGCGATCTGTGGCAAGGGGCTGACGTCGACGCCGTTCGCGTTCGAGCTGCAACAGGCGGGCTACGACGACGTCTCCGTCGTCAAGGGTGGGATGGAAGACTGGAGCAAGGTATACGAGGTCGTTCCGATGGAGACCGGGAGCGACGACCTCGTCGTGGTCCAGCTACAGCGACGGTCGAAGGGCTGTCTCAGCTACGTCGTCGGCTCGAAATCCTCGGGATCGGCCGCCGTCGTCGACCCGACCCGCCAGACCGACCAGTTCAAGATCGTCGCCGAGGAGGCGAACCTCACCATCGAGCGCGTCCTTGATACGCACGTCCACGCCGATCACATCTCCGGCGGCCGCCAGCTGGCCGACGAGCTCGACGTCCCCTACCACCTCGGCGAACACGCCGCCGATCGCGACGTCGCCGACGAGTTCGAACCGCTCGCGGACGGCGAGACGATCGACGTCGGCGACGTCGAACTCGAGACGCTGTACGCGCCGGGACACACGTCCGATATGGTGAACGTCCTCGTCGAGGACGAGGCGTTGCTGACTGGCGATACACTGTTCGTCGAGTCGGTGGGCCGAACGGAGCTCCAGTTCGGCGACGACGAGACGGAAGGCGCCTCGAGGGGCGCCGAACTGCTCTACGAGACGCTCCACGACACCGTCCTCGAGCTCCCCGACGAGACGCTGATCTGTCCAGGCCACGTCTCGGTCTCGGCGGACAACCGCTACGAGGTCCGTTCGCCCGGCGAGCCGATAGCCGAACGGCTCGGAACGCTGCACGACGAACTCGAACTCCTCGGGCTGAGCAAAGACGAGTTCGTGGAGCGGCTGACCGAGAACGCGCCCGACAAGCCCCCGAACTACGAGCGAGTCATCGAGATCAACACGGGCAGAGACCCCGTCGACGACGAGTCGGAGGCGACGGAGCTCGAACTCGGGCCGAACAACTGCGCGGCCTAGCGGTCGTTCGGAACCGCGTCAGATCGACTCGACGGCGATCTCGAGTGGCGTCTCGTTTTCCACATTGTCGGTGACCGGACAGCGGTCCTCGACGGCTTCGAGCCAGGATTCGAGTGTCTCGTCGTCTGCGTCCGCCTCCACCGCAATCGTGACCGTGAGCTCCTGAAGTCCGGAACGAGCGTCGGTGGGCTCGCCGCGGTAGCTGGCGTAGTCGACGTCGCCCTCGACCCGAAGCTCCATCTCGTCGATAGACAGCCCCATATCCCGGGCGACCATCGTCGCAGTCGAGTTCAGACAGCCCAGGACCGCGCCCAGGAAGTACTCGACGGGGTTGACGTCCTTGCCGACGACGAACTCGGCGTCGCCGGTGTCGATCCGCGTGCGTCCCGGGCTGAGCCGTTCGCCAGTCAGTTCGTACGTCGTCGGTTCGTTCGATGGTGTCATGAGTAAGAGACGGTTCGCCCTGCCGCCCAGTAAGTATTGTCTAGGTTCCACAATCCCGGAGACCGACTGCTCGAGACCGTCCCGGACGGGCTCGGCGCATCGCTGGGCGTCGGCGTGCTGGACGCTTCGCGCTCGGATGGGAACTGTCTCCGGCTTGCCCATCGCGACGACTGCTCTCGATGAACGGGAACGCCAGTCGCGCTCGAGACCCGTTCGGTCCCTCTCGTGGGCCGAAATCAGTCGATAACAATCAAACGTCCCGGCGCCTGCCGCCGAACTCCGACGGCAGACAGCGCGCCGGGCGGCGCATCGTTTTTGTACAATATTCGCACAACCCTTATACCGGCTCGGCTCCTACCCCAAACCAGTAATGGCAAACTCGATGGCAGAGCAACTCCAGCAGGACATGCAGTGCGAGGGCCTGCTCGAGTGTATCCACGGTCTCAAGCAGCTCGACAAGGACTGTTTCCGGGTACTGGTCGAAAGCGAGGACCCGCTGACGATCGACGAGGTCGCCGAGCAGGTCGACCGCGAGCGCTCGACGGCCTACCGGTCGATCCAGCGGCTGCTCCAGAGCGGGTTCATCCAGAAAGAACAGGTCAACTACGACCAGGGCGGCTACTACCACGTCTACTACCCGACCGATCCGTCCCAGATCGCAAACGACATGCAGCGGATGTTAAACGACTGGTACGCGAAGATGGGCCAGCTCATCCAGGAGTTCGAGGACAAGTACGAGGGCGTCGAGGACGGGACGCCGACGGTCGAGAACACGCGAGCCTAACTCTCACCGACCCGTGTTGTACTTGTAGGTCGCCGTCTCCGGATCGATGCCGAAGTCTTCGGCGCTCTCGTCGTCACCGTCGTCCTCGGGCTGTTCGGTCGCTTGCTTGAACGCCTCCCGGAGCCGCTCGGGCATCCGGAACCGATCGATCTCGATCGCCAGCGGCACCGCGTCGGGGTCGGTTCGCTCGCGTTTCTCGGCGTGGCGCTTCTCGAGCGGAGCGGGCAGCTGTTCGGCGTCGGTCCGACGGAAGCCGAACTGTGCGAGGTAGGCGCTCTCCCCGGTGAGCGCATAGACTGTGTCGAACCCCTCGTCGCCGGCGTACTCGAGAAGACGTTCGACGACGTGTGCGCCGACGCCCTGGCCGCGCCACCCCTCGAGGACGCCGATGCTGGTCAGTTCACAGACCGCGTCGGGACCGTCTTCCTCGGCGTCGGTCCGATGGATCCGAATCCGTCCGAACCCCGCCTTCTCGCCGGAGACCTCGTCGACCGCGACCACGTAGTCTCGGGAGCGAAACGCCGTGTCGTCGAGCCCCATCGACTCGATGTGGTCGAGCAGCCAGACTTCCTCCCTGTTTTTGGCGTCTCGGACGTACATGTACGGACCTAGGCCAGCAGTTCCCAAAAGGGTTTGCGAGTCCTCGGATCGACTCCCCGGAGCCGGCTCGAGCTCCGCGATCCGGACACAATAGGTAGCTGAGCTACTACACCTATTGCAGCTATGTGAGCTATTGTATCGAAGTCGGCAGCGTTATGTGGGTCTCGTCGGCTGTCTCCAGTATCCGCTGAGAGTGACGTTCACACAAGAATAGGGACCTACCGTTCAGTGGATGGAGACACTATGACAGACGAGCCACGCGCTGTAAGCGTCGTAATTCTGAAAGGCGGTGTCGGAAAGTCGACGACTTCGATCAACCTCGCGCGCCAGCTGGCCGAGCGCGGATCGACACTCTTCGTCGATCTGGATCCCAACGGTCACGCGACGAACGGCCTCGGGTTCGAGGACGCCTACCACGCCGAGACTGACCTCGGCGACGTCATCCTCGAGGGAACGGCTACGCCCGGGGACATCATCCGCGAGACGGAGTCGGGGTTCGACCTGCTGCCGTCCTCGGACGCCCTCGAGGACGTCGAGACCGAGCTGGCGGGCGCGATGCAGGGATCGGCCCGCGTCAAATCAAAGATCGTCGACCCCCTGCTGGGCGAGGTCTACGACTATGTCATCTTCGACTGTCCGGCCTACCCAGGGATGCTCAACAACAACGCCCTGGTCGCGACGGGCAACGTCGTGACCCCGATCGAGCCCGGCTCGAGCGCCATCGGCGGCTACAAGCGGACGATGGAGCGGCTGATCGAGCCCGCTCGCGAGTACATCGACGTCGACGTCCTCGCGATCGTCCCGAACAAACTCGAGGACCGAATCGACCAGCGCACCGAGGACCGGGAGCTGCTCGAGAGCCTGAACACGGCCGAACACGAGGTCAACCCCGGCCAGCCGCTGCCGGAGGTCGTCCCCGAGTTCGCCCGGATCACCGAGGCGGAGTTCGACCGGATCGACGCCGGCGAGCTCGAGCCCCCGAAGCCGGGCATTCGCCACCGGGCGGCGCTGTCCCGATCGCTGAGCCACGAACAGCCCCTGCAGGACTACGCGCCCGACTCGGATCAGATCGCCCCCTACGAGGAACTCGCCGAGATCGTCGCGAGCGGAGGTGTCCAGCGGTGAGCAACCCGTTCGACGACCTCGAGGCCGAGACTGCCGAGTCGCCGAACACTGAGGACGGCGCGGGCGAAGACGGAGCGGCGTCCGTCGACGAGGAGGCGACCGGATCCGCGGCCCCCGAGGACGCGGGCGCGGGTTCGATCGAGTCGACGGCGTCCTCGCCCGCCGAGAGCGGTCCCGCCTTCGAGTACGACGCGGTTCGCCAGCGGCCGCTGTACGCCCGCGGCGAGAGCTGGGACGCCTTCGAGAAGAAGCTGCGAACGACGATCGCACCCGAGCTGGCCCGCGAGGACGTCGTCGACGAGGAGACCCGTGAGATCCACGACGCGGTGCTTCGACTGGCGACCGAGGAGCCCGAACGGATCGCCGAACTCGTCCTCGAGGCCCGTCGGGAGGAGTAGCGTCGTATCGGGCCGTCCCGACGGCTGCGGATCCCGTCGGTAGTTTTGAGAGAGGGGGAACGCGGATTTCGAGAGCTGGGAGCAGTCCTCTTCGGCGGTCTGGCTTGCAGCGTCCACGTCCAGCGATTTTTCGACCCCTCCTGTATGCCTTCTATGAGCCGTCTTGACAGTATCCGAACGATCGTCGCGCGAGCGAGCGACGAACACATCACGTTCTACGCCTCCAGCATCGCGTACTACGCGTTCTTTTCGATCATCCCGTTGCTACTGCTAACGCTGGCGATCGGATCGTTCGTCGGCGAGGAAGCGTTCGCCGAGCGAATCATCGCGACGGTCGAAGAGCATCTCTCGGCGTCCGGCCGCGAGATCGTGAGCCAGACGCTCGAAGACCAGTCGGGCCAGGTCGGCGCGTCGGTCGTGGGCGTGCTCGGGTTGGCGTGGTCGGCGGTCAAGGTCGTTCGGGCGATCGATATGGCGTTCGATCAGGTCTACGCGGCAGACGTGGAAACGCCGTTCACGCGGCAAGTTCTCGACGGGCTCGTCGTGTTGGGGCTGGTTGGCGTCAGTGTCACGCTCATGATCGGCGCTGGAACGTTCATCAGTCAGCCGACCATCGTCGATCTCCCGTACGTCGATATCGTCGGCTGGACCGTCCTGGTGGTCGGACTCGCGATCGTGTTTCTCCCGGTCTACTACGTCATGCCGCCACAACAGATGAGTCTCGCCGCAGCGCTGCCGGGGACGGTCGTCGTTTCCCTCGGGTGGCTGGTTCTCCAGGCCGGGTTCCAGCTGTACAGGAGATACGCCGCCGGGTTCGAGGCGTACGGATTCATCGGCGGTGTCTTACTGTTTCTCACGTGGTTGTACTTCGCCAGTACCCTCCTTCTTCTCGGAGCGGTCGTCAATGCGGTCCTCGAACAGGACCTCGAGCGAACGGCTTCGGCCTGAGCCCGGGAGATCCCGGCGTGGCGTACAGCCGTTCCGAGTCGGTGTTCGGAGATCATAGCCGCCCGAGCCGCGAGCTACTCGTCCCGGCGCTCGAGTGTTGGCGCCGGGGTCGAGCGAGCCCCCGGAACGCCGTCGGATTCGTCGGTGTAGATCCCGTGTTCTCGCGGATAGTCGGCGTGGAGGTCCGCGCTGTAGACGTGGACCTTCTCGGTGTCGGGCCCCTCGTCCATCGACTGGCTGGTCGGGGGCGTCGTCTCGCCCGGTTCGGGACGGCCCTCGGGCTTCGGGATCTCGATACGCTCGCGGAGGGCGGCCTCGACGTCCATCGCCAGCGTCGTTCCGAGTCGCAGGCTCTCGAGCAGCCGTCGCGAGGTGTCCTCGGTGAGCAACTCGCAGGCCGCGCCGTCCTCGCCGGCCTCGAACAGCGTCCGGGCCCTCGCCTCGACGGCGTCCCGTTCCGCGAGGACTTCCTGCTCGAAGCCCTCGATGGCACCCACCACGTCGGCGTAGAACGCCGCGGGGTCGGCGGAGGTGAAGTACAGCAGGCGTTTGAACTCCCGGGTCGCGTACCGAGTGGCCTCCTGGAGCTTCCACTCCTCGTCGAGGAAGTTCGCGGCCGAGTTCGTGGTGAGATACCGGTGTTGGCGGAACTCCGGGGGGACCTCCTCGACGCCGACGGGAATCGGAACGTACGGCGTCGTCGCGGCGCTCGTGACGGCGGTCCACAGCGTCTGGAGCTCCTCGCGGGTGTCGGGCCGCAGGTGGGCGACCTGGCCGTAGCCCGCGTGGTCGGTCGCCCAGCGGGGATCCCGCACCAGCGCGAGCATGTCCTCGAGGCTGACCGGGGCCAGCTCCCGGAGTTCCTCCTCGCGGGCGGGCGGATACCGTGCGTCCTGGTAGAACTCCGGCGTGTCGTACTCGTCGGCCTCGGCGGGGAACTCCCCCAGGCCGTAGACTTCGAACAGGTCCAGGGTGTCACCCTCGCCGTCCCACCAGCCCCGTTCTTCCGCGAAGTCGACCAGCCGATCCGAACCGATGAAGTCCGGATCGTCCTCGTGGTCGACGGGGAACTCGCGGATATACCCGAAGTACGACACCCGGACCTCGTCGGCGCCAAGCCGTTCGGCCGCCCAGAGGTCGCCGTCGGGGTGGGCGAAGTTGATGAACACCCACCCCTCGTCCTCGTCGGCGAACAGATGGGAGTTCCCGCCGTAGGTCGAGTAGCCGTGTTCGTCCATCAGCCCGCCGACGACCTCGACGGCCTCCCGGGCGCTCGAGGCCCGCTCCATCGCCGCCTTCGCGAGGTCGGAGTACTGCGGACCCGTCTGGGGGGCCTGCTCCTCGGCCAGCTCGACGAGCTCCGGCCGCGAGGGTGACCAGATATCCCTGGCGGCGACGCCGTGCTCGTTGAGCCCGCCGTTGGTCAGCGGCGGCGGAAACCCCGCCCATTCCGAGTACATCGAGGCGACGTACTTGTTCGTCTCCGAGGCCTGCGGAATCTCGGTCAGCTCGCCGGGGATGTCCGCGTCCTCGGTGACGCCGACGGTCACGGTCGCGTCCTCGGCGTGGTCCTGGCGGGAAACGATCTCGAGCCAGTGGCTCGAGGGCTCGTGGCCGAACCCGCCCAGCAGCGTCGATCCGTCCTCGGTGAGGTCGCTGCCGACGTAGAAGCCGATGCTCTTCCCGTCGAGCGAGTGGGGATCGCTCGGATCCGTGAGGCCCGTGTCAGTGCCGAGCCCGTCGGCTCCCCGCCCAGCGCCGGCGAACAGCGCCGCGCTCACGCCCAGTGCTCCGAAGCCGCGTCTCGAAAGTCGGTTCTTAGCCACGTACTGTCACTCCGTCGGGTACGTTCGGCGAAGCGTTCGATAATAGTTAGCACTGATAGATTAGACAGAACATAACGGTTTCGAACCTGTTGGAATTCCCGAACCCCAGCCCGCTGGGTGGAAAACCATAAAATACCACACACTAATACCGAATTCGTCAAAGTCGCGACGAATCGTCTGCTGGGGCAAATATCGCGGTTTTCGATGAACCATTACGATCATTCATCTCGATTTAACGATAATCCTTATGCGCGCCGAGTCGGTTGACTGAGACAGGATGGCACGTGAGAGCTGGGCGAGCCGCGTCGGATTCATTCTGGCCGCGGTCGGGAGCGCGATCGGACTGGGGAACATCTGGCGGTTCCCGTGGATGACCGCGGAAAACGGCGGGAGCGCCTTTCTCCTCCTGTACCTGCTTATCGTTCTCTTCGTCGGGGTTCCGGGACTGCTGGCCGCGTTCGTGATCGGTCGCCGGTCGAATCGAAACCCCATCGGGGCATTTAAATCGCTCGCCGGATCGCGCGCCTGGACCGCACTCGGCGTGCTCTGTGTCGTTACCGCGATCATGCTCATGTCGTTCTACAGCGTCGTCGGCGGCTGGATCCTCCGATACTTCCTCGAGAGCGCGACGGGCGCGTACTTCGCGGATCCGGACGCTCACTTCGCGGCGATCAGCTACGGACCCGAGGCGTTCGGCTACCAGCTGGCGGTGCTGGCGGCCACTGCGGTGATCGTCACCGCAGGGATCAGACGCGGTATCGAGGCGACGACGAAGGTGATGCTGCCCGGGATCGTCGTCCTCCTCGCCGCGCTTGCGGTCTGGGCAGCCCAGCAGCCCGCAGCCACACAGGGGTACGAGTTCTACCTCGGGTTCGACGGCGCCTACCTCGCGGAGAACTTCCTGTCGGTGCTCGGATCGGCAGCCGGCCAGGCGCTGTTTACCCTCTCGATCGGCGGCGGGACGATGATCACCTACGCCTCTTACGTCGACGACGACCGCTCGCTTCCCCTCGACGCCTCGGCCATCGCCGTGCTCAACCTCGGTGTCGGAATTCTGGCCGGGCTCGTGTTGTTCCCGTTGTTGTTCTCGTTCGCTGCGGGTCCGACGGAGGGCGGCCCCGGCGCCCTGTTCGTCGGGATCGCCGGCGCGTTCGCGAGCCTGCCCGGCGGTCGCGTCCTCGGAGCCATCTTCTTCCTGGTCGTCCTGCTGGCCGCCCTCACGAGCCTGATCAGCATGCTCGAGATCCCGGTTTCCTTCCTGGTCGACGAGTTCGACCTCGAGCGCTCGACCGCGACTCGCGGACTGTTCGCCCTGGTCGCGGTTACCGGCGGTGTAAACGCGTTCAGTCCCGCCGTGTTTACCCTGTTCGCTGACCATCTCGTCGATCTGCTCCTGGTGCTCGGACTAACCGGGTTCATGGTCTACACCGCCTGGGTCCTCGGACCGGAAGCGGTCGAGGAGCTCCGTAACGGTGCGGGACCGATCTCGAGCCCGCTCGTGGTTCCATGGCGGTACGCGATCGGGACCGTCTTCCCGGCGTTTCTGCTCTTTACGTTCTACGCCGACGTCTCGGTCCTGGTCGGGCTCTCCGTGGGGACGGAGCTACTGCTGGTCGCGACGCTGGTGACGATAGTTCCGTTCGTCCTCCTGGCCCGCCGTTCCCACTCCGGAAGCCACAGTCGCCCGACCGAGAGCGCGGACTGACGGTTATTCTGTCGTCTCCGCGACCTGTTTCTGCCGTGGCGGTTCGACGACGTATCGGTCGGGCAGATCCGGTTCGGGTTCCCGGCCGACGGTAAAGAACCGCTCGGTGCGAGTCAGCTCCTCGGAGGCCGGGCTCGGTTTCGTCATCCGTTCGTACTCGACGGCGACGCCCCCTTCCTCGGCCGAGATGCGGACGGCCGGAAGCTGGTAAGAGGGATAAAACACCGGTGGGAGGATCCCGATGATCCCGTCCCGTCGGTGGAGTCGCTTGAGCCAGGTCCCGGTGTTGACCAACAGTCCGCCGTCGACCTCGCGGATCCCCGGACGGTGAGTGTGGCCGTAACAGAAGATCGTCGTCTCCGGCTGTTCGGAGAAGATCTCGCGGGCCGCCTCCTCGTAGGGCTGTTGGGGATCGACAGTGAGTTCGGTCTCGAAGACGCCGAACCGGTCGATGGTCTTCCTGAGATCCCGGCGGATGAAGTACAGCGGGATCCCGACGAGCAGGAGGAGGCCGCCGACGGCGACGATCAGCGCGAGGAAGAACCACGCCGCGGTTCCGGCCGTGCCGAACTGCCCGAGAAACGCCTCGGTGCGATCGACGGGCATCGACCAGATTCCCGCGAGATCCAGCCCCGCGAGCACCGCGAGCAGGAGGCTGATGTTGAACAACAACAGGAACGGGACGATCGAGTACCGCAACAGCGGGTTCATCTCCCGGTAGAAGTACTTCGAGAGGAGCCAGATGGGCATCCGTTCGGTCGGTGTCACCGCCTGGACGTCCTTCATCCAGTTGTACCGCCCCCGATCGGAGAGCTGGCCCGCTCGGCTCGTGACGAGGGTGTTGTAGTAGTAGCCAAGCGGCGTCGCGTGGGGGTTCCCCCAGTCCTCGATCCGGTTGTTGGCGTCGTGCTGGTGCCCGTGCTCGAAGTGGATCGCCTGCTCGCCGATCTCTCTGGAGATCCACTTCTCCTGGGTCAGCTCGACGTTGTACTCGGCGAAGCGCTCGACGTACTCGTCGTAGGCCGCGAGCTCGTGGTCGTGGTTGCCCGGCAGCAGCGTAATCCGAACGTTCTCGCCGGTCGCCCGGAGCTGCTCGAACAGCTCCGGATACGTCCGTTCGAGGACGTCGAACTTCTCGATCCCCTCGACCGTGGTAAACTCCCAGAGGCCGAAGGCGTCGCCGTTGATAATCAGTTCGGCGTCCTCGTCGGTCTCCTCGAGACGCTCGAGGAACTCGAGCAGCTCGTCAAGGAACTCGACGTGCTCGAGCTGTTCGTCGCCGCCGATGTGGAGGTCGCTAATAACGTAGTAGACCCGATCATCGGTGTCGGTGGCCATCGTCCCCACAGTTTTGGGCCACCTCAAAAGGTGTTTTCTTTAGCTGCGACAGCGTCCTCGAGCCTGCGCAGAGCACCCCTCGCTGATTTCCGAGAATCACTCGATAATATAACTTTGTACTCCCATCAACGTTTGAAATCCTTGGATACCGATAACACAGTACGGACCGGTACCCCAACTGCCATGTTCGACAGTTCACGGCGGGATGTCCTGAAGTACAGCGGGATCGCAGCTGCGGCGGCTGGCGTGGGAACCGGCACGGTAAGCGGGGGCGAGACGTCGGACGATGAGGACGGGAAAGCAAAGAAAGTGGGCGAGGGAGTCCCCGGATCGATCGAGCGCCTCGGACACGACTTCCTCGAGAACCCGCCGGGGATCTACACGTACGGTGCGGTACGCGACGACGGGAAGTACGCCGTGATGGGGGGCTACTACGGCGAGGGTGGGAGCTTCCTCGTCGATCTCTCGGACCTGGAGAACCCCGAGCAGGCCCACCGGGTTCCCTCGGCGAACACGAACCGACAGAACGACGTGAAGTTCGATCCCCGCGACGGGCTCTACTATCGGACCCTCGAGCCCAACATCGACGACGCCGAGATGGGCTTTCAGGTGATCGACTACGGCTACGACGTCGGTACCGTCGAAGACCCCGAGATCGTCGCGACCGTCGAGACGCCCCGGACGGGCGTCCACAAGCTCGAGGAACACCCCGACGAGCCGATTCTCTACCCGATCGACAAGGACGGCTCGGAGCCGGGAATCCTGATCTACGACGTCAGCGACCCGACCGCTCCGGAGTATCTCTCGGAGTTCGGTCCCGACGGCTACTGTCACGATCTCGAGGTCGACCCCCACCGCGACCTGATCCACGCGGCGTACATCGGGGGCGATTTCGTCGGCTACGTCATCTTCGACGTCAGCGACCCATACGAGCCCGAGGAGCTCTCGCGGATCGACTACGCGGAGCGGCCCGACTACGAGGAGATCGGCGAGCCGGGCTTCGAGAGCTGCCACCAGGCGAGCTTCGATCCCGAGCGGGATCTGGCCGTCGTCGGCGACGAGATCGGGACCGGGATGCCCGGCGGGAAACACGTCTACGACATCGGCTGGGACGAGGGCTCTCCGGAAAATCCGATCCACATCGGCTTCACCCACTCGCCGAACGCCAGAGAGCAAGGCGAGGACGAGCCGTTCTTCTGGACGACACACTTCCACAACGTCGTCCCCTGTGCGGGCGGGGTCACGCTGCTTGTCGACGGCGGCTACCACGAGGGCGTCTGGGTCGCCGACATCACCGATCCGACCGACCCCACGCCGGCCGAAAGCTACCCGACTCACGAGGACGAGGACCTGATCCCCCAGCTCGGGAGCGGGCCCGTCGTCGACATGCTCGACCCGATCCACCCGCCGTTCGTCTGGTCAGTGGAGTACAACGAGGCCCGGAACTTCGTTTTCGCCAGCGACTCGCTGACGGGGGCGTACACCTTCGAGCTCTCCCCCGAGAAGTTCGAGTTCCGGACGATCGTCGAGGAGATCAAGCGGACCTACGAACCCCGCGACGAGGTCGGCGCCGACGGGCTCGAGCTGGCCTACCACTACTACGAGGAGCACGCGACGGTCCCCAACACCGGCGGAAAGGAGATGACTGAGGACGCCCTCGCCGAGATCGAGGCGATCGCGGAGGAAGAGGGCGTCGAGGTCGAGGAGTTCGAGATGGCCCACCACTGAGACGGGCCGCCGTCCGCTAGCGCCGGCGTCCTCGCGCCCCGTCGCCGAGGCCATCGGGAAGCGGAGACGCGAGATCGGCCGATCGCTCGGGCGAGCGGTCCGAGACACGGATGAGGAGTCCTCGAGTCGGTCGTTCGAGACCGCTGCTACCGCGGCCGAGCGGCGAAATAGCAAGCCCAACGCCTACCCGACGGTGAGTGGTGGATCAGGTATGGTCAGAATCTCGACGATCGTCATCGTGCTCGCGATCGTGCTCGGTATCGGCCTCATCCCGATCCCCGTTATTCCCGGCGTGGGGATTCTCGTCGGTCTCACGGGCATAATCTTGGGAATTATTTTGCGGTTGCTCGGGTACTAGCGGCGGTACCGCGTCCGGGGCAGCTTCCGACCGCGGACGCCGGACGACGGCGCCAGCAGCCGCGGCGTCACCGCCGGCGAGGGCGCGACGCTCGCAACCGGGAGCGCCTCGCCTCGGCGGGATACCGGTTTCGGTCGTTCCGACGTCGGAACGACGGTTTGCGCTCCGCAAAACACTCTTGACGAGGTGCGTTCATGATGGTTTATAATGAGTGAACGCGCCGACGAGGGAGCGTCCAGCACCGACGACGTGCGATCGAACCCGATCCGAACCCGGGACGACTGGGAGCAGTACCGCGAGCGGGCCCGCGAGGACCCCGGTTCGTTCCACGGGTCGATCGCCAAGCGAGAGATCCACTGGTACCACGACGACGAGGACGCGTGGCTGTCCTACGACGGGGAGTGGACCGGGTTCGACGCCGAGACGGGCGCTCGAACGAGCCGCGACTACCCTGAGGGCCACGAGCCCTGGGACGTCGCCTTCGACGACTCCGAGGCGCCGCTGTACGAGTGGTTCGCGGGCGGGCTGACCAACGCCTGTTTCAACGAGGTGGATCGGCACGTCCTCGCGGGCCACGGCGACGAGACCGCGTTTCACTTCGAGGGCGACCGCTGGGATCAGTCGAAAAACGACGGCCGCGGGGGACCGGTCGTCTCCGAGGACGTCTCGCGCCGGGAGCTGCTGGTTCGGGTCGCCGAGGCCGCCCAGGTGCTGCAGAACCTCGGCCTCGAGCGGGGCGATCGCATCGCCCTGAACATGCCAAACATCATGGAGCAGCTCTACTACACCGAGGCCGCCAAGCGGCTTGGGATCGTCTACACGCCGGTGTTCGGCGGCTTTAGCGACAAGACCCTCTCCGATCGGATCGCCCGGCTCGGTGCCGACGTGCTGATCACCAGCGACGGCGGCTACCGCAACGCCGAGATCGTCCCCTACAAGGAGCGGTACGCCGACCCCGCGCTCGAGGACTACCTGCCCGTCGAGACCGTCCTCGAGATCGTCGACGAGACGCTCGCGGAGCTGGAGCTGGACGAGCGCCACGCCGAGACGATCCGCGAGCGGGTCGAGCGGGCGATCGAGGGCGAGGCCACCGTCGATCGGGGCCAGGCGATGCGGGGGGTCGGGAACGCCCTCGAGACGTTCGCCGACCGCTCGGGCGAGGAGCTCGCCGAGATCCGAACCGAGATCGCCCGGGCGCTGGTCGACTCGGAGGACCGGCTCGAACGGGTGGTCGTCGTCGAGCACACGGGCCAGGAGATCCAGACCCACGACCGCGACGACTGGTCGGCCGACCTGATCGCCGACGCCCGGGAGGATATCCTGGCTCAGGCCCGCGACGCGGGGTTCGCCCTCGAGAGCTACGACGACCTGCTCGCGCTCGAGGACCGGGAGCTGGTCCGGGCGATCTGGGCCAGCTCGCGTCCCGTCCCGGTCGACGCGGAGTATCCCCTCTTCGTCATCTTTACGAGCGGGTCGACGGGGAAGCCGAAGGGCGTCGTCCACGTCCACGGCGGCTACACCGCCGGCATCGCGAACACGATGAAGGTTTCCTTCGACGTCGTCCCCGGCGAGGACACGATCTTCGTCATCGCCGATCCGGGCTGGATCACGGGCCAGTCGTATCTCATCAGCGCCTCGCTGACGACCCGGACGACGAGCGTTTTACTCGAGGGTGCGCCCGTCTACCCCGACGCGGGCCGGTTCAGTTCGGTGATCGAGCGCTACGGCGCGACCGTCTTCAAGGCCGGCGTCACCTTCCTGAAGGGGATCATGGAGGACGACGAGAGCGTCGCGGACATGCGCGAGTGGGAGACCGACTCCCTGCGGGTCGCGACGTTCTGTGCCGAGCCCGTGAGCCCGGCCGTCCAGGAGTTCGGGATGGAGGAGATCTGCGAGCGCTACATCAACTCCTACTGGGCGACCGAGCACGGCGGGATCGTCTGGACCCACTTCTTCGGCAACGAGGACTTCGAACTCCGGGCGGACGCCCACACCTACCCGCTGCCGTGGGTGTTCGGCAACGTCTGGGTCGAGGAGGAGGAACACCCTGACGGCACCAGCGAGTGGCGCGAGGCCGACCCCGAGGAGCGCGGCGAGATCATCGTCGAGGAGCCCTACCCGTACCTGATGCGGTACGTCTGGGGCGACCTCGAGGGGTGGGACGGCGCCGACTGGGCGGGCGAGTGGACGGGCAACGCCGAACGTTTCGAGGACGTCTACTGGATCGAGAAGGATGGCGAGTACGCCTACCTCCAGGGCGACGTCGCCAAGCAGTACGACGACGACTCCTTCAGCCTCCACGGTCGCTCGGACGAGGTGATCAACGTCTCAGGTCACCGGATGGGCACCGAGGAGATCGAGGGCGCGATCTTACAGGACAAGCGGATCAACCCCGACTCGCCGGTGGCAAACGCCGTCGTCGTCGGCGCCGACCACCACGAGAAGGGACTGACGCCCGTGGCCTTCGTCCAGACAAAACCCGACGACCGACTCACCAACGAGGTCGAGGCCCGCCTCTCGGGGCTGGTCCGCGATGAGAAAGGCGTCACCGCGGTCCCGGAGACGTTCATCGAGGTCGAGGCGTTCCCCGAGACCCGTTCGGGGAAGTACATGCGCCGGATGCTGACCGCGATGCTCGACCGGGAGCCGATCGGCGACACGAGCACGCTGAAGAATCCCGGCGTCGTCGAGTCGATCCGCCCGAAGTGCGAGCGCTGGCGCCGCCGCCAGGAGCTGGCGGCCGAGCAGGAGCTCCTCGAGCAATACCGCAACGTCACGGTTCAGTACAACGACGTTCGCGGCGCGGACGAACGGATCGCGACGGTCACGATCGACAGCCCGCCCGTCAACGCGCTCACCGAACGCGCCCTCGACGAGCTCAACACCGTCCTCGAACACCTCGATCGCCGCGAGGACGTCGGCGCGGTCGTGCTCACGGGCGCGGGCCCGTCGAACTTCGTCGCCGGCGCGGACGTCGAGCAGTTCTTAGAGGAGGTCCACGAGTACGAGGACGCCGTCGCCTTCCCGAACACGGCCCACGAGGCGTTCCGACGGATCGAGGAGCTTTCGGTCCCCGTGGTTGCCGCGGTCAACGGCACGGCGCTCGGCGGCGGGAACGAGCTCCAGCTCGCGGCCCACTACTCCGTCGCCGAGCAGGCGGCCGAGTTCGGCCAGCCGGAGCTCAACCTCAACCTCATCCCGGGGTACGGCGGCACCCAGCGGCTCCCTCGCGTTCTCGGCGAACGTCGGGGGACCGACGGCGTCCGCGACGCCGTGACGCTGATCACGAACGGTCGAACCGTCGACGCCGAGGACGCCCTCGAGATGGGGCTGGTCGACGAGCTCGAGACCGAGCGGACGGCCCGCATCCGGGCCGCGGCGCTCGCCCGCGAACACGTCACCGACGCGGGCGACACCCTGGCGGACGCGCGCGAACGGCGCCTCGAGAACCGCTCGGCGTGGGCCGACCCCGGCGAGTTCCCCGCGGACGTCCTCGAGGACCCGATCGTCGAGCGCAACCGTCGCCAGTGCGACCACGCCGGCACGGGGCGGGCGAAGGCGTTCGAGCGGGCCGTCGAGGCCATCCGTGTCGGGTTCGAGGAGGGGATCGACGCGGGCCTCGAGCGCGAGGCGACACACTTCGCCGAGGCCGTCGTCGACCCTGAAGGCGGGAAAGCGGGGATCGAGGCGTTCCTCGACCGGGCCAGCGAGCCGTTGCCGACCCGCGAGCGGTTCTCGCCCTCGCCCGAGGAGGAGCAGGCGCTGCTCGAGGACGGCCGACTGCTCCCGCCCGGCGAGCCGTTCTACCCGGGCGTCGACGAGATCCCCGACTACCAGTACGCCCAGCTGGTCCGCAAGGACGACGAGACCGGCGAAGCCGCCCACGGCGACCCCGAGGAGGCGGAGCTCGAGGAGGTCGTCCCCGTCGAGGAGCCCGGCCCGAACGAGGTGCTGGTCTACGTCCTCGCAAGCGAGGTCAACTTCAACGACATCTGGGCGATCACGGGCGTTCCGGTCAGCCAGTTCGAGAACCACGACCAGGACTACCACGTCACCGGCAGCGGCGGGGTCGCGCTGGTGGTCGACGCCGGCGAGGCGGTCGTCCGCGAGGGACGGGTCTCGGTCGGCGATCTGGTGACGATCTACTCCGGCCAGAGCGACCTGCTCTCGCCGCGGATGGGGCTGGACCCGATGTACGCCGACTTCTCGATCCAGGGGTACGAGGGGCCGAACGGCAGCCACCAGCAGTTCATGCTCGCCCAGGGGCCCCAGGTGCTGCCGATCCCCGAGGAGGCGACGATCGAACAGGCCGGGGCCTACGTCCTCGCGACGGGCACCGTCTGGCGGGCGCTGTTTACGACGCTTGACATCGAGCCCGAGACGTCGATGTTCGTCGAGGGCGCCTCGACGGGCACGGGCTGGGAGACGACGAAGCTCGCGACGCGCAACGACGTCGACGTGACGGGGCTCTGCTCGAGCGAGGAACGCGCCGAACGGATCGAGCGCCTCGGCGCGGACGCCCTCGACCGCACCGCCGATCCCTACGACGACATCTGGGGGCGGATCCCCCGCGAGGAAAACGCGTGGGACGACTGGAAGGAGGCGGGACGAGAGTTCGTCGAGGCCTACGAGGCCAACCACGACGGCGAGCGGGCCGACTACGCCGTCAGCCACGCCGGGGAGCTCTCTTTCCCCCGGAGCTTCCAGCTGCTCGAGGAGGGCGGGAAGCTGACCTTCTACGGCGCCTCGACGGGTTACTACCTGACTTTCCTCGGCAAGCCCGGAGCCTCGACCCCCGACGCGATGTTCGAACGGGCCGACGTCCGGGCCGGCGACGGCGTCCTGATCTACTACGGGACCGACACCGGCCCCGACGGGGTCGTCGACGAGACCGGGCTCAGGGCAATCGAGGACGCCCGCGAGGCCGGCACCCGAATCGCGGTCGTCGCCTCCACCGACGAGCAGGCGGAGTTCGTCGAGTCGCTTGGCTTCGGCGACGCCGTCGAGGGTACCGTCAGCATCGAGGGCCTGCAACGGCGCGAGGACGACTTTCGCTGGCCCGAGACGCTGCCGGACCTCCCCGACGCCCAGGCCGATCCAGAGGCGTTCAGGGGGGTCGTCCAGTCGATCACCGACGAGGTGTTCAAGCCCCTCGGGAAGGCGGTCGGCGAACTCCTCGGCACGCCGAAGAACCCGCGGGGGTACCCCGACGTGGTCTTCGAACGGGCCGACCACGACGCCCTCTATGTGAGCACGATGCTGGCGAAACCCCACACCGGACGGGTCGTCTACAGCGAGGACCTCGAGGACCGACGATACTCGATGTACGCCCCGCAGGTGTGGATGCGCCAGCGCGAGGTGTTGATGCCGACTGCGGAGATCCTCGGCACCCATCTGAGCAACGCCTACGAGGTCGAACAGTTGAACGAGGCCGTCGACGCCGGCGAGATCGACCTCACCGATCCGGAAGTCGTCGGCTGGGACGAGCTCCCCGAGGCCCACCAGGCAATGTGGGACAACGAACACGAGGCGAGCAGCTACGTCGCAGCACACGCGCTGCCTGAGGACGGACTGGACTCCAAGGAGGAGCTGTTCCTCGCCTGGGCCGATAGAGAGCGCTGAGCGGATCCGTTCGGAACCGCCGACGTCGATCCGCCGTCATCGGATCACAGAAAGTATTTATTTCGTGAAGGTGGGGTTAGAATAGGCCGCGGACTCCGCCTCTGACACGCATCGCTCGCGAGTTCCCCGGTCTCCTCCCCCCATCGCTGCTCTTTCCACCGAGATACCACCGGAACCCGTCGAGCGGCTCGGCCAACTATGTTTATACATTCGGAATAGCTTCTTATTATAGCTAATCGATAAAAAGATTATTATGACCCGCTTAGGTAGAATTAGGTGGTCGGTGGGGGAGTTATTCGAACTGCCCTAACGGTCAGAGGTCATGCCCTCACTACCGCTCCCACCGACCTCGCACCACGAACTACTACACGAACCACGCGGAGCGAGCTGGAGCGGGACTCCGACTCGCTCGCCTTTTTGGGATGTCGCCGATCGATCGCGGCCCGACACCGCGGCTCGTCGGTCGCGCCGATCGATCGAACGGTGGTCGTTGTTGTCACTTGCGTAGTGACGACCGTGGTACTTCGGTCGCACTCACGGACCGCTTATCCTGCTCGACGGTGACCGAAACGTATGGCGACCGACCCCAAAAGGCGGGCTGCCGGAACGTGCACCCAGTGTGGAAGCGTCTTCGCAGTCCGTCGGTCGGACGACGCAGTCGAGCCGATCGGCGTCCGTCGCTGTTCCTGCGGGAACTCCTCGTTCGACGTCCTCGAGAGCGAGCCGATCGATCCGTACGCGACCGACGGCTGAATCGATTTTCGACGACTCGCCGCAGAGACGACTCCGTCCGTCGACGTCTCGGTTCGTCCTCGGCCGCGAGCACAGCTCCGTCTCGCTCGACGGTTCTGTCGATTCGGACGACTGACCGGTCGCGCAACGAGGACGGACCGATCGACACAGCTGTCCGTGGAGTGACAGAATGTTCTCGACGGGGCGGATCGGTCGACCGCGGCGGCTCGTAGCTGAACGTCGATCGATTCCGTCGTCGCTTCGATTCCGATATCGTATTATATCAATAGCTCAATCGAGGAAACATGTATGATTTAACCGGCTTCCAGCGGGACCTGTTGTACGTCATCCAGGGACGAGACGAGCCACACGGGCTGGCGATCCAGGAGGAACTCGAGGAGTACTACGAGAAAGACATCCACCACGGGCGGCTGTATCCGAACCTCGATACGCTCGTCGACAAGGGGCTCGTCGAGAAGGGGCAGGTCGACCGACGGACGAACTTCTACACCGTCACGCGGCGTGGCAAACGCGAACTCGAGGCGCGCAGGGAGTGGGAACAGCAGTACGTCGACGAGCTGCTCTCGGAGTCGTAGCTGCACTCCTCTCGCGGCCGAGCGACCGCTGTCTCCCACCGCGAGCCCACGCGAGTCGCGGATCGAAACGGCGACTCCTCGGTGCACGGATGGGGGTGTTCGGAGTGCGTAACGCGACACACGGAGACCGTAACTAAGGGGCATACGGCGGACGGACGTACCATGGCAGGCTTCGGACCGAAGCGGATCGGGGTGTTGGCCGATCCCTACCTCAACGGGTGGCAGGTGCGTGCGCTCGAACGGCTGCAGGCCGATCACGACGTAACGATCCCGCTGATCGTCACCAACGAAGAGAAAGCCGACGGCGATCCCGAGGCGTGGAACACACGAACCCGGATCGGGCTCGCGGACGTCCGGCAGTTCTTCGAACTGCTCGACCGGGAACGAGCATGGGCGCTCGTGCTCGCCGAGCGCAACCTCGCCAAGCTGATCGGCGAGGAGCGCCCGCTCTGGCGGCGCCACGCGGTCGAGAACGTCGCTCCCCTCGCCGAGACTGACCACGTTCCGTGCGATCCCGTGCGGGACGGCGCCTGGTACGAGTTCCCCGACGAGGTCGTCGACCGCGTCGCCCGGGACTGTGACGCGCTGGTACTCTTCGGCTTCGGGCTCATCCGAGGTCCGATCCTCGAGGCCCCGGAGTTCGGGGTGTTGAGCTTCCATCCCGCCGACATCCGTTCCTACCGTGGGATGGGGCCGCCGGCGGTGTTTCGCGATGGGCAGGATCGGTGTGGAACGACCCTCCAGCGACTCGACGAGTCGATCGACGGCGGCGAGATCGTCGCATACGACGACGTCCCCATCGGCGACTGCCCCACGCTGTGGGACGTCTTCGACCGCGCCGCGACCCGCCAGATCGCGCTGCTGAGCGAGGGGGTCGCCAACCTGCAAGCGCCCGACTTCGAGCCGGCGACGGTCCCCGAGGACGAGCTCGGCGAGGTGTACTACCGGAAGCGACGCCGCGAGCTCTCCTTTTCCGGCGGGATCCTGCTGCAGAACCTCGTCGGTCGCGCCGAACGGCGCCTGCGCCACGGCAGGCCCGGGGGGTCGACGACCGAACCGTCTGCGCCCGTCTCGGGTCCCGGTCGCCCGCGATCGGGGGATTAGTTCTCCTCATCTTCGTCGTCCTCGAGCCCGCCGTTCGCGTTCTCGTCGTCGACCGTCTCCTCCTCGGTCGGGTCGTCCTCGGGATCGTCGCCCTCGGGCGCGACCGCGTCCTCGTTGTCGGGCTCCTGGTCCTCGTCCTCACCACAGCCCGCCAGCGCGGCGAGCGAGCCGACGGCAGCGAGCCCCAAGAGCTTCATTGTGCGCCGTCGCGTGCGGTTCGTGACGTCGGATTCGTGTTCGCCTATCGACATATATACGTCGACGGTTGGGCGCTCCCGCAGATAGCGGCTGTGCTTGCGACGGACGGACGCAGTATGCAAGGCGGGAGGCAAAGGGCGTGGATCGCCCGAATGCGACCGACTACCGGATGGACCCCCACGAGTTCTCGCGACAGCTCGCCGACCGCGCGGCGAGGACGCCGTCGAAGCTCGGCCAGGCACCGTCCCGAACGCTCCAGCTCGCCGCCGCCAAACCGGGCGAGACGCCCTACGAGATCGTCCACGAGGAACCGCCGGTTCGGCTCCGTCGGTACGAGCCCGAGCGTCCGGCGACCGACGCGACGCCGGTAGTGATCGCCTACGCGTTCATCAACGATCCCTCGATACTCGATTTCGCGCCGAAACGAAGCGTTGTCCGAACGCTCCTCGACCGAGGACTCCCCGTCTACGTCGTCGACTGGGGCGATCCGTCGCCGCTGGATCGTTCGCTCGGCCTCGACGACTACGTTCGGCGCTTTCTGGCCAACTGCGTCGACGCCGTTCGCGAGCGTCACGGGGCCGACGCGGTCCACCTGCTCGGCTACTCGACGTCGGTCCCGCTGGCGGTCGCCTACGCCGCGCTGTTTCCCGACCGCGTCCGAACGCTCGCGTTACAGGGGCCGCCGATCGACTTCCACGCCGGGGACGATATGGAGCTGTTTCGCTCCCTTGCCGCCGAACAGGACCACGAACGGATCGTAGCTACGTTCGACGCCGTTCCGACGCCGCTGCTGGAGCTCGGGCTCGCCTGTCGGAAACCCGTCGAGTACACCGTCACGACGCCGCTTCGGCTCTGGGATCAGCTCGACGACGCGGCGTTCGTCGAGGAACAGGGACGGAAACTCGAGTGGATCACGGGCGGGCCGCACGTGCCCGGGCGGCTCTACCGCGAGTTCGTCGAGGGCCTGCTCCTCGAGAACCGGCTGATCGAGAACGAGCTCGAGCTCGGCGGGCGCCGTGTCGATCTCGCGTCGATCGAGGCGCCGACGCTGCTCGTCCTCGGCACCGAGGACGCCTACGTCCCGCGAGCGGCGAGCGTCCCGCTGCTCGAGGCGATCGAGAGCGACGACACCGACGTCCTCGAGCTCCCGACGGGCCACGTTGGGCTGTCGGTCTCGGCGGTCGCCCACGAACGTGGCTGGCCGCAGGTCGCGGACTGGTTCGTGGAACGGAACGCCTGACCGCGGGTGGCCGGGTCAGCGCCCGAGAAGCGTTCGCACGCGGGAATCAAGAAACCGCTTACACCCGTCAGTCCCCGTGGTATCAGCCTCGTACCGGCCGTGAAAGGCAGTACCACGAGCGCGCGATCCGCTCTCGATCCTGCCGGAGGGATGGCTACCGGGGACCCGTCGATTCCGTCAGCCAGGACGAGCGGTTCAGGACGGAGTCAGGCGCTCCCAGAGCGATTTCATCTCGGAGGCGGCCGCCAGCGTGTCGATCTCGCCGTGGGCCGACTGCTCCTCGTCGTAGTTCGCCTCGAGGGGCTGGTGAACCTCCTCGCCGAGTTCGAGCTCGGTCGCCAGCAGTGACAACCCCTCGTAGGTCGACATCTCGACTCGTTCGATCATCAGTCCGGTCGTGAGATAGACCAGATCGAGCAGATCCTCGTCGTCGATCTGCGCTTCGAAACCGCGCCGCTGGGCGTCGATCGCGTCGAGGATCGGCGCCTCCCGGGTCTCGGCGTCGATCCCGAGGGTCGCAAAGACGTCCTCGAGTCGCTCGATCTGGGCCCGGGTCTCGTCGCGGTGGTCAGCGAAGCTCCGGTGCAGCCGCCCGTTGGTCGCGCTGGTCGCCAGCTCGTCGAGCGTCTCGACTAACTGCCGTTCTGCGTAGTACTGCTGGCGGAGCTTGTAGACGAACAGTCCCTCGAGCGTATCGATGCTCATACTATCTCAAAGCGCCCGCCTCGAATAGTCGCCGCCCACGAACACGCAGGGGGCTACTCCGATCGGAGCGACGGAACGTCGGCCGGCGTGTCGAAGTCGTGGTAGTGTTCGCCCTTCTCGGTGCTGAGGATGTCCAGTGCCGCCGCGCCGCCGTCGCCGGCGGCGATGACTGCCTGCCACTCCTCGGCCCGGACCATCGCACCCGTCGCGTAGCAGCCCTCGACGCTCGTCTCCATGCTGAGGTTCACGTCGACAGTATCATCGTCGGCGATCTCACAGCCCAGCTCCTCGGCGATCGATCGATCGGCGCCGGTCGCGAGGACGACGTAGTCCGCCTCGTACTCGTCGTCGTCGGTCTCGATCCGGAACCCGCCGTCTGTCTCCTCGACGGCGGTCACCTCCTCGTCGCCGTGGAGGTCGGCACCTCGGTCCTCGACCTGACCACGGGTAACTGACATGAACTCGCTGCCGCTGATGCTGCGGATCCCCGGATAGTTGAACAGGTGGGCCTTGTGCATCCAGGTCTCGTCGGTGTCGAAGACGACCGTATCCAGGCCGTTCTTCGCGGTGAAAAGTGCCGCACTCAGTCCGGCCGTCCCGCCGCCGACGATGGCTACGTCTGTCATGGCCTGGCCTACGACGAGCCGCCAGTAAACGGTTGTGTAAGGGGCGGTCAGTTCCGACACTCAGTCCTCGAGGACGTCGACGCCGATCCGGGCGGGTTCAGGCACGGGGTCGCTTCCGACGGCGACCGCACCGCGGGCCTCCGTCGCGTCCTCGCCGTCGGTCAGGACGATCGGGGCCTCGATTAGCAGCGGCGCGAGGACGCCCGCGATCACGGTTCCGAGCTCCGAAAGCGGCGCGCGGACGACGACCCGATCGTCGGGATCGAGTCCGTGGTCGTCGACGACCCCGCGGGCCGCCTCGAGGGCCTCGCCGTGGGTCAGCGTCCGCTCGCTGTCGGTCACCAGTGCCGTCTCCGGGTCGACCGAAAGCGGCGGGAAGGAGGGGTTTTCGCTCCAGAGGCCGGCCTCGAAGTGATGGATCCCCGGCTGGTCGGGCTGGTCGCCGTAGTAAACCCGCTGGGCTCCCGGCGGCAGCTCGTAGGCGTCGCCGTCCTCGGTCGGCACGACGAGCGCGCGGAACGCGTCCGTCTCAGCGAGGTCGGTCGGCGGATCGAACCGCGTGGTCCCCTCGAGCAGGGTCGTCCCGAAAAAGGCGAGCAGGGCGAGGGGCCCCTCGCCGGCGACGCCGACGGTGACGTCCTCGCGGACGCCCGAGTGACGAAGGAAGTTGCCGGCCTTCCACGAGGAGGTACAGAGCCAGTGGCGGTCGTACTCGCGCCCGGTCGCGTCGACCAGCGCCGTCCGATCGCCGCGTCGCTCGCGAGCGAGCAGATCGTCGACTGTCGCGGCGTTCATACGAACCACTGGGAACCGATCCCAAAAAAGCGCGCCGACTCGCGAACGTCAGTCCTCGGCCGCCTCTGCTGGCTGCTCGAGGTCGGTTCCCAGTAGGTCGAGAAACGCGGCGAGCCACTCGGGGTGATCGGGCCAGGCCTGGGCGGTGACGAGGTTGCCATCCCGGACGACGTCGTCCGCCCACTCCGCGCCGGCCTGGCGCATATCGACCTCGAGCGCGGGATAGGCCGTGCAGGTCCGGCCCTCGAGGACGTCCGCGGCCGCGAGGATCTGCAGGCCGTGACACAGCGAGGCGACGGGTTTCTCGTCCTCGAAGAAGTGCCGGACCGTCTCGAGGACCTCGTCGTAGGTCCGCAGGTACTCGGGCGCGCGGCCGCCGGGGACGACGAGCGCATCGTAGTCGCTCGGCTCGACCGCGTCGAAGTCGTGGGTTAGTTCGAAGTTGTGGCCCGGCTTCTCGGTGTAGGTCTGGTCGCCCTCGAAGTCGTGGATTGCCGTCGGACACTGGTCGCCGGCCTCCTTCTCGGGACAGACGGCGTGGACGTCGTGGCCCACGGCCTGGAGCGCCTGATACGGCACCATTACCTCGTAGTCCTCGACGAAGTCGCCCGCAAGCAGGAGTATCTGTTCGGACATGGCGTGGTCACGTACACCACAGTTCGTGAAAACTCGCGTTGTGAGTCGCTGTGACTGTCAGCAGGGCAGACGGGTCGGTCGCGGGCAGTCGCTCAGAACGCCCGCTTGATCTTCTCGAAGAAGCCTTCGTTGACCTCGATCTCGTCGCCGCCGGCCTCGGCGAACGCCTCGAGGGCGTCGCGTTGCTCCTCGTTGAGCGAGTCCGGCGTGACGACCTGGACCTTGACGTAGAGGTCGCCGTGGCCGCGGCCGCGCAGGCGGGGCATCCCTTTCCCCTGCAGACGGAACGTTTCGCCGCTCTGGGTCCCCTCGGGAACGTCGAACTCGACGCTGCCGTCCAGCGTCGGCACCTGCACCGTATCGCCGAACGTCGCCTGGGGGAACGAGATCGGCAGCCGGTGGCGCAGGTCGTCGCCCTCGCGCTCGAACTCGTCGTGTTCGGCGACGGCGACGTCGATCAGCAGGTCGCCGCGGGGACCGCCCTCGGGACTCGGCGATCCCTCCCGCTCCATCCGCAGGGTCTGGCCGCTCTGGATCCCGGCGGGCACCTCGACGGTCAGGCTCGCCTCGCCGCGGACGTACCCCTCGCCGCGACAGTCGCCACAGGTCTCGGAGTAGAGCGTGCCCTCGCCCTCACAGCGCGGACAGGCGCTGGTCTGCTGGACCCGGCCCAGCGGGGTCTGCTGAACCTGGGTGACCTGGCCACGTCCCTGACACTCGGGGCAGGTCCGGGACTCGGCGCTCGGCGGGTGACCCTCGCCGTCACAGCTGTCACACTCTTCGGGTCGCTCGACGGTAAACTGCTTCTCGACGCCCTCGTAGGCCTCCTCGAGGGTAATTTCGAGATCGGTTCGAAGGTCCCGGCCCTTGCGCGGGCGCTGTCGACCGCGACCGCCACCGCCGCCGAAGACCTGCTCGAAGATATCGCCGAGACCGCCGCCACCGCCCATCCCGCCGCCCATTCCGCCGAACGGGTCGCCGCCCATCCCGCCGGCACCGCCGCCGGCGTCGTAGCCGTGCTTTTCGGCCTGCTCGTAGCGGTCGTGGCCCATCCGATCGTAGGCCTCGCGTTTCTCCTCGTCGGTCAGGACCTGTTTTGCCTTCTGGATCTTCTTGAACTTCTCCTCGGCGTCTGGGTCGTCGCTGACGTCCGGGTGGTACTCCGTGGCCTTCTCCCGGTAGGCCTGCTTGATCTCGTCGGCGGATGCGTCGCGGCTCACGCCGAGAACGTCGTAGAAGTCCTCGCTCATTCGTTGTGGGCGTTACTCGGTTGAGACACTTGAAACGACCGTTCCGAACTTTTTCCGTGTCCGGGTTCGTCGCGGGCGAATCACTCCCACAAAAACTTCGACGAAAAATACCGGAACACGCAGCGTTTGCGGCCCGACTACAGCGGTTAGTTGACGGCTCGTCCTGTTAGTTCTCGTCGTCCTCGTCACCACATTCGAAAACTCACTACGTTCGTCTTCGAAACTACGGAAGAGAACGACTCGTCCAGTTAGTCCTCGTCGTCCTCTTCGACGTCGTCAGACTACGTCTGACGGGCTGACGAAAACGACTCAGTCTTCGTCGTTTTCGTCAACGTCCTCGAAGTCGGCGTCGACGTACTCCTCTTCGTCGTCACCGCCGGCAGCGCCGCCGGGACCGGCAGCGCCACCCATGTCGCCCATCCCGCCGGGGCCGGCACCTGCCGCACCGCCAGCGGCGCCGCCAGCCGCACCGCCGGCGCCCGCCGCACCGGCCTGCTGCTGGTACATCTGCTTGCCGATCTCCTGGAGCTCGGTGCTGAGCTCCTGGGTCGCGTCCTCGAGGTCCTCGGCGTCGGCCTCGTCGTCGTCGACCGTCTCCTCGAGGTCCTCGATCGCCGCCTCGATGTCGGCGCGGACGTCGTCGTCGATCTGGTCGTCGTTCTCCTCCAAGAGCTTCTCGGCGCGCTGGATCGTCGCCTCGGCCTCGTTGCGGGCCTCGATACGCTGGCGCTTCTTTTCGTCTTCCTCCGCGTGTTGCTCGGCCTCCTCCTGCATCTCCTCGATCTCGTCGTCGGAGAGGCCGACGCCGCCCTCGATGGTGATCTCCTCGCTCTCGCCCGAGCCCTGGTCCTCGGCGGAGACGTTGACGATCCCGTTCTCGTCGAGCGAGAAGGTGACCTCGATCTGTGGCGTCCCCGCGGGCGCCGGCGGGATCCCGGTGAGGTGGAACTCGCCGAGCAGTTCGTTCTCCTCGGCGATCTCGCGTTCACCCTGGAAGACCCGAACCTGCACGGAGGTCTGGTTGTCCGCCGCGGTGGTGAACACCTTCGACTCCTCGGTCGGAATGGTCGTGTTCTTCTCGATCAGGCGCTCGAAGAGCCCGCCTTTGACCTCGATCCCCAGCGACAGCGGGGTGACGTCCAGCAGGACGATGTCGTCGACGTCGCCCGAGAGGACGCCGCCCTGGATCGCCGCGCCCAGCGCGACGGCCTCGTCGGGGTTGACGTTCTTCTGGGGCTCCTGCCCGGTGAGGTCCTCGACCTTCTCGCTGACCTGGGGCATCCGGGTCGAGCCGCCGACGAGCAGCACCTCGTCGATGTCGCCCTTGTCGTAGCCGGCGTCTTCCAGTGCCTGCTCGGTCGGCTCGACGGTGCGCTCGATGAGGTCCTCGGTGAGGCTCTCGAACTTCGCGCGGGTCAGGGAGTCCTCGAGGTGGACAGGACCGTCGTCGGTCGCGGTAATAAACGGCAGGTTGATCTCGGTCTCCTTGCGCGAGGAGAGCTCGATCTTGGCCTCCTCGGCGGCGTCTTTCAGCCGCTGGAGGGCCTGGCGGTCCTCGCGGAGGTCGATCCCGTGTTCGGCCTCGAACTCCTCGGCGAGGTGGTCGATGATCGCCTCGTCCCAGTCGTCGCCACCGAGGTCGTTGTCCCCGTTGGTCGCGACGACCTCGTAGACGCCGCCGCCGAGATCGAGGATGGAGACGTCGAACGTGCCGCCGCCGAGGTCGTAGACGAGGACGGTCTGGTCGGATTCGTCGTCGAGCCCGTAGGCCATCGACGCCGCAGTGGGCTCGTTGACGATGCGCTCGACGTCGAAGCCGGCGATCTCGCCGGCGTCTTTCGTCGCCTGGCGCTGCTTGTCGTTGAAGTAGGCCGGCACCGTGATGACGGCCTTCTCGACGTCGTCGCCGAGATACTCCTCGGCGTCGCGTTTGATCTTCTGGAGGATCATCGCCGAGATCTCCTCGGGCGTGTACTCCTCGTCGTCTACCTCGACGGTGTACTCCTCCTCGCCCATGTGGCGCTTGATCGACTGGATCGTCCGGTCGGGGTTCTGGACGGCCTGGTTCTTGGCCGGCTTGCCGACGAGGCGCTCCTCGTCGTTGAACGCGACGACCGACGGCGTCGTCCGCTCGCCCTCCGCGTTGGCGATGATCTCAGGATCGCCCCCTTCCATGACCGCGAACGCGCTGTTCGTGGTACCGAGGTCGATACCGAGAATCTTGTTGCTCGTCATTACGAGACGGCTAATGCTCACTTTGGTTTAAAGCTTATCACAGCGAGCGAGCGCACTTTGGATTATAGCAATCCAGGTGAACGAGCGCTGCTCGGACCGGATATCGACCGCCACCCGGGTACCGTTCGATCTCCGAAGCGAGTACTGGCACTTCCGCCGTGCTCGCGCAGCTCGCCTCGAGTGCCGCGGCTCGCCGTCCGCGCTTTAAGTACTTCTGGATACAAGGTGGTGCTATGACGGGAAGCCGTCTTGCTGTATTCTCGCGTCGCCCATCGTGCTGTCAGCTGTGCTGACCCGTGGAGACGTCGTTGGCAGCACTCTCCCGATCGGTTCCGTTTGGTCGAGGATCCGTCTCCGAACTGCTTGCCCCACTGTACAGAGTAGCAGGCTCGCTCACCGAGGAGAGCAGCGTATTCGATACGGGTTCGTACTCCGAATTCGTGAAAATATACGAGTATTTGTGGGCGCGAGAGAGATCATGGACGAGGCGCTGCTCGATGCCCACCTCCGTGCAATCCGTGCTGCGATAATCGCCGTAGCGCTCGCTCTGTTGGCTATTTCAGTCAATCTCGGAAGTCTCGGACTCGGTGGAACGTTGCTCGCAGCCACGGCCATCGGTTTCATCATGTACTCTGTAGCGCCCTCCTCGTTCGCCTCGAAAACCGATGCGTGAGCGGATCTACAGGCGGGGCAGGCCGAGTGTCTCGGGACTTGATCCCGAGGAGGTCAAGGACGGTACATCTAGCGTCGGCTCTTGGAACCGGTCTATCGGTCGTGACCGTCTGCCGGGGGAAGCGTGAACGAAAACGTCGATCCGTCCTCCGGTTCCGAATCGACCCACATCTCGCCACCGTGGCGCTCGACGATCCGCTGGCAGAGCGCGAGCCCGAGACCCGTTCCCTCGTACGCCTCACGACTGTGTAACCGATCGAAAATATCGAAGATGCGGTCCTGATCATCCGGTTCGATACCGATTCCGTCGTCGTGAACCGAGATCACCCAGTCCTGCTTCCGACGTTTCGCATCGATGTGAATACGGGGCGAGGAATCGCCGCTATAGACGATGGCGTTTTCGAGCAGGTTTTGCAGTGTTTGGCGGAGTTGGTTACTGTCACCCGTCACTCGAGGGAGTTTCTCGGCCGTGATCTCGGCGTTGGCGTCCGTGATCTGTCGGTGGAGATCCTCGAGGACGTCGTCGAGGACGGCCTCCAGTTCGACCGGTTCGAACGAACCGCCCTGCGTTTCGACCCGCGAGTACGCGAGCAATCCGTCGATCATCTCCCGCATCCGGTCGGCGCCGTCGACGGCGAACTCGAGGAACGCTTCGCCGTCCTCGTCGAACGCATCGCCGTACTGGTTCTCGATCAGCCGGAGGTAGCTCGAGACCATCCGGAGCGGCTCCTGCAAGTCGTGCGAAGCGGCATAGGCGAACTGTTCGAGCCGCTCGTTCGACTCCTCGAGCGCTCGTTCGCGGTACCGCCGTTCGATCTCGTAGCTGACCCACTGGCCCATCAGCTCGAGGAACGTCCGCTCGGTGTCCGTGAACTCGCGGTCGCGCGGCGTCGTACTCCCGACCCATAGCGTTCCGTACGGCGTCGAACCGTTCATCACCTTCGTGCCGAGATAGCACGACAGCCCGTGTTCGCGGTGGATCTCGTCGTCCTCCCAGTCGGTGCCGCGAACGTCTGCCTTCCCGATCGGTTCGTCGCTCTCGAGGGCCTGCCGACAGTAACAACCCTCACCGGGATCGGTCCATATCGTCTCGGCTTCGTCGTCCGCGGCATCCCCGTAGCCGACAGTGAACTCCTGTTGGAATCGGTCCTCCCAAGCGGGCAGATGGGCCAATCCGGCTGCCTCGAGCCCCATCCACTCGCGGCCAAAATCGAGTAACTGCTCGAGTTTCGCTTCGAACTCGAGGGCAGGGTTGGCAGTAATTCGGTAGCTTTCCTGCAGGAACGTCTCGCGTTGCCGGCGCTCGAGTTCGGAGCCGAGCCACTGTCCCATCAGATCGAGATACGTTCGCTCGGTATCGGTGTAGGGCTCCTTCCGAGGCTGTTCGGACGCAAAACACAGGGTTCCGTACTCCGCACCGCTGACGCGGACGGTTGTCGCGAAGTAGGCGTCCAGCCCGAACCGTTCGTACGCGCGGTCGGTGGCCCACCCGGCTTCGGCTGCGTCAGTCACGGCGATTCGACCGGGAGCTGCGAGGAGCTTCTCGCAATAAGTGCCCCGCAGCGTGTCGGTAACACCCGCGGCGATCCGGTCGTGATCGCCGACCGCTTCGACGATCTCGAACGTCTCGCCGTTCTCCGTCCGGGCGAAGTACCCGATCTCGAGACCGAACCGATCGCTACCCAACTCGAGCAGACGGCGGATCTTCTCCTCGAACGACTGGCCGGAGTCGGCCGTTACGTCATAGAGCTGTTTCAGGAACCGTTCTCGCTCTTGCAGTTCTGCCTTCGCCGTCGTCCGCTCGCGGAGCGTCTGGAGCATACGGTCGTTCTCGCGAACGGGCGCGTCGTCGCCGAAGAGCTCTTCGGGTGGCGTGTAGTAGAAGTTGTGACAGGCCGTGCCGTCGTAGATGAGATGTGGGTGGGTCCGGATGACGTTCTGGATCAGCTCCGGATCGAACAGGTCGCGGTCGTACTGGCAGATCGCGAGGACGTCCTCCCGGTCGAAGAGATCGTTGATTTTCGACTCGTACTCCATCAGCTGTTCGATCGTCGTCTCGTCCGCCCGGATCCACGACATCTCGGCGACGAGGCGGAGCGCCTCGAACTCCTCGGTGGCCGCCGCAGTAGCGTCGGCGTAGAACTGGATCATCTCGGCGGAGTCGAACGACCCGTCCCGAAGATAGGTCTCGTCGACGGTGTAGAACTTCAGCGCGCCCGACTCGAGCGCGGCGTCGACGTCGATGCCGGCAGTCTGCAGCCTCGTCCGAACCTCGGCCTCGGTACTCTGATCGACGACGTACGCGATGCGCTCGCCCCGGTCGAGGCCGTGACGGACGAACGGAACGGCGGCCTCGAATTTCCCCTCACGAGTCTCGTAGATGTGTGCAAAGTGGTCGTTGCAGTCGTGCCCGTCGAGGGCTTCGACCGGGCCGCTGAACTCCGAGCTCGACTGAAACGCCTCGAGTCCGGTCTCGAGGGTCACCGGCTCGCTCGCTCCCTCGTTCGACGTCGCGTTCTTGCTCATGTGTCACCGCTGATCGACCGAAAACAGACTCGTATATTAGGTACAGCGGGAGAGAAGCGCCGCCGACGGGAGCGAGAGGAGAAGAGCGCCCTCCCACGTCGTTCGCTCGGCTCGGCAGACAGCGATGATGCACCACTCATATAGCAAGTTCATCAGGGCAACAGGGAAAAGCTCGTCGGGGTCTCTGTCGAGGGACTCGTGGCGACTGCGACGAGATTTCGGCTCCCCTGGGATCCCGTTTCCCTCACGAGAAGCCTGTTGAATACAACTTCCCTGCCCCGCGCCTCGAAGCGCTACTCCGTCGCGTCGTCGGACTCGCCGTCCTCGAGCTCGCCGTTCGAGACCGTTACCTGGGCGTTCTGGATGACCTTCTCGCCCATCTCGTAGCCCGGCGTGTAGACGTCGGCGATCGTTCCCTCGGGCTCGTCGCTGTCGACCTGCATCATGACCTCGTGGCGCTGGGGATCGGTCTCGGTGCCCGGTTCGGGATCGATCTCGGAGACGTCCTCGTCCTCGAGGACGCGGTCGAACTCCCGAAGGGTCATCTCGACGCCTTCCCGCAGACTCTCGACGTCGTCGCTGTCCTCCTCGAGGGCGCGTTTCAGGTTGTCCCGAACCCCGACGAGTCGCTCGACCAGATCCTCGGTCGCGCGATCTTTGATCTGTTGCTGGCGCTTTTTCGCGCGTTTCTTGTAGTTCTGGAAGTCGGCCTGCTTGCGCTTGAGCCGGCTCTCGAGGTCCTCGATCTCGGCCTCGGCGTCCTCGAGTTCGGCGCGGAGCCGCTCGAGTTCGTCCTCGTCGGTCTCGGCCTCGGAATCCGCGTCCGTCTCCGACTCCGCGCTCGGTTCGTCCGTCTCCTCGGCGCCGACGTCGGCCGCGTCGGCGTCCTCGGAGTGCTCCTCGGACGAGATACCCCGGGCTGACGCGTTCGTGCCCTCGTCTTCGCTCATGGTCGGGTCAACGACCAGCGGCGGTAAAAGGATTGAGATCCGGACTCGACGGGGAACGATCCGACGATATATGTGCCCGCCGACCGCAGTGTCCGGCGTGACACCGACGGTCGACGAGGACGCCCCCCTCGAGCTCCGATACGAGGACGGCACCGTCCGCCTCGAGGGCGTGACGTCGGAGCTGGCGTCGACGCTGCGGGAACGGCTCCCCGAGCTCGAGGCCGACCCCCGGACCAGGGGGCAACGCGTCCCCGCCGCGGCGTACGCTCCGCTTCGCGCGGCGCTTTCCCGAGCGGACGTCGCGTTTCGGGATCGGGTCCTCGAACTGGACTCCCTCCCGGAGCTGCGCTCGGCCTACGAGCTCCGGGCGTACCAGCGGGAGGCGCTGTCGGCCTGGCTCGAGACCGATCGCTGGGCGGGTCTCGAGGACGGCGAACTACCCGTCGGTCGCGCTCCCGGGGGCGTCCTCGAGCTCCCGACGGGAAGCGGAAAGACCGTCATCGCGCTGAAGGCGATCGAGCGCCTCGCGACGCCGACGCTCGTGGTCGTCCCGACGATCGACCTGCTCGAGCAGTGGCAACGGGAGCTCGAACGCGAGTTCGACTGCGAGATCGGCCGCTTCGGCGGAGGCGAGCAGCGACTCGGACCGATCACCGTCTCGACGTACGACTCGGCCTACCTCAAGGCCGACTCGGTGGGCGATCGGTTCGGGCTGGTCGTCTTCGACGAGGTCCACCACCTCGGCGGCGAGGGGTACCGCGAGATCGCCCGCCTGCTCGCCGCGCCCGCGCGACTGGGACTGACCGCAACGTTCGAGCGACCCGACGGCGCCCACGAGGTCATCGAGGACGTCGTCGGCCACCTCACGTTCCGGATCTCGCCGGACGAACTGGCGGGCGACCACCTGGCGCCGTACGACGTGAAACGGCTCGAGGTGTCGCTCACCCCCGAGGAGCGCGAGGCGTACGACCGCAACCAGGAGGTCTTCTCGAACTACCTCGCGAGGTCGAACATCGAGTTTTCCAGCGGCTCGGACTACCAGGAGCTCGTCAAGCGCTCGGGCTCGGATCCCGAGGCCCGCGAGGCGCTGCTTGCTCGCCAGCGCGCCCGCGAGATCACGTACGGCAGTCAGGCGAAGGTCGACGCCCTCGCGGACGTCCTCGCGGCCCACCGTGGCGAGCGAATCATCGTCTTCACGGCGTTCAACGACCTCGCGTACGACGTCAGCGAGCGGTTCCTGATCCCGACGATCACCCACCAGACAGGCGCCGCCGAGCGCCGGGAGATCTTAGAGCGGTTCCGCGAGGGGACCTACTCGCGGATCGCGACCTCGAACGTGCTGGACGAGGGCGTCGACGTCCCCGACGCGAACGTCGCGGTCGTGCTCTCGGGCAGCGGCAGCGAGCGGGAGTTCACACAGCGGCTGGGCCGGATCCTGCGCCCGAAGGAAGACGGCGGCCGCGCGCTGTTGTACGAGGTCGTCGCCAGCGAGACCGCCGAGGAGCGGACCGCGCGGCGCCGACGGGAGTAGTCGTCGCCCACCCGAGTCGCGGGACGACCCCCACGCCGTCATACCAAGCCCCGCGACAGAAAAGCCCGAGTCGACTCGGGTCGCACATGGAGGTCCTCGTTCGGCTGCTCGCGTTGCTCGTCGTTCTCCTCGTCGGAACGGGACTTCGGGCGTCCGGCGTCCTCGACGCCGGACGAACGGACACGCTGAACGCCGTCGCCTACTACGTCGCGCTGCCGGCGCTCATCTTCATCTCCACCTACGACCAGGCGATCGGCGAGCTGCTGTCGTTCGCGCTGGTCGGCGGCCTGCTTGTCGTGTTGTTCACGACGGCGGGGCTCGCGTGGCTCGTCCACCGGCGTCGGGATACGGCCGGCCGCCGGAGCGTCGCGATCGTCCAGTCGTATCACTCGAATCTGGGCTACCTGGGGCTCCCGCTCGTCGCGGCGACGTTCGCCGACCCGGTGACCGCCATCGCGAGCGTGATCCTCGGCGTCGTGACGCTGGTGCAGGTGCCGCTGACGATCCTCGTCCTCTCGACGAGCAACGGTGCCGGCGCGGAGCTCGCCGAGGAGCTGCGCGGGCTGGCGACCAACCCCGTGCTCGTGTCGCTTCTCGCCGGCCTCGCGGTCGGCTCGCTCGGCGTCGCGTTTCCGGGGCCCGTCGTGGGCGGGCTGGACGTCCTCGGGTCGCTCGCGCTCCCGCTGGCGTTGCTCTGCGTCGGCGCCTCGCTTGAGGTCGACCTCCCCTCGGTCGACTACGGCGCGACGGGGTCGGTCGTCGCGCTGAAGATCGTGGCCATGCCGGTGCTGGCGTGGGCCGTCTTCTCGGCGCTGCCCGTCGACACCGAGACCTTCGTCGCGGCGGTCGTCATGCTCGGGACGCCGACGGCCGTCTCGACGTACGTCTTCGCCGCCGAGCTCGAGGGTGACCCGGAGTTCGCGTCGCTGAACGTGTTTACCACGACGCTGGTCTCGATCGCAACGCTGTTCGTCCTGATCACGCTGATCACCTGACGCCGCGGCCCGTACTGGAGACGTTCGGTGGTGAATCGGGCCGAGCCGGGCTGACCCCGGCTTACTGATCACCCTCGTCGGATTCCTGGTCCTCAGGGACGAGCTCCTCGGGATCGACACCCTCCGGCGCCGGATCCGCCAACACCTCGAAGGGGTCGAAGTGTCCCGCGGGTCCGCCGCGGTCGTCGCCGCGTGCGGGCTCGGCGTCGATCGAGAACGTGTAGGCGCCGGTCATCGTATCGCTGACGAAGACGAAGTCCCGTTCCTCGTTGTACGCCGCGCCCCAGGCGAACGGCGGAGTGAACGGGAAGGCGACCTCGTCGGCGCCGTGTGCCGGTGTCCGGTCTCGTTCCGCGGTCGTCGCGTACCGTTCGAGAGGTTCGGGTGCCCGCGGATCCGTCACGTTTGCGACCCAGGCGCCGTTTCGGTAGCCGCCGTCGACGAGGAGAACCTCGTCGCCGTCGTGGATCACGTCGTGGAAGTGCGTGGTCCACCAGAACGGCTGCGAATCGGTCATCGGACGGGCGTCCGGCGAGTTCGTGAACCCGATCGGCCGGGGGTCCTCGAGGCTGCCCTCGTCCCAGCCGACGTCGATGACGTGTTTTCCGCCCGGGAGCTCGTGGCCCAGGGGCGGCGGCGGGACCTCGTCGCCAACGATCACGAGGTCCCGATCCGGGTCGGGGTGGGCCTGGTGGCAGAACTCCCAGCCTGGTTCGCCGACAGCCGTGTAATCGGAGTAGTCGTCGTAGTCGATCACGCCGATCGGGTCAGTCGGGGGTTCGAGCGGATCGCTGACGTCGAAGACGGCGTATCCAACGAACGGACCGAAGATGTACGCCGCGTGGATGACCTCGCGTTCGGGGTCGACCTTGACGTCGTGACAGTAGCCGTCGATCCCGAACGCGCTGTGGAGCGCGGGGTCGGCCGGGTCGCTGAAGTCGACGGCGATGATCCCGGGCTCCTCGAACTGTTTGTCGATCACGTAAAGCACTGGCTCCTCGGGGTGTTCGGTGATCTTGTGGACGCCGGTGTTCGGCGTCTCGACGCTGGCGATCACCGCCGGGTCCTCGGGGGTTCCCTCCTCCCAGCCGAAGTCGACGACCTCGAACCCCTCCTCGCCCTGGGGATCGGGTTCCGGATCCGTTAGCTCGCCTTCGTCCTCGGCCTCCTGGGAACGGACGTAAATCCCCTCGCGGAGGGGGTCGAACTTCACGTCGTTCGTCCGGGTGAGTTCGTTCGCCGTCGGAAGTTCGTGGGCGACGCTGGGGTTCTCGAGCTCCGAGAGGTCGATTAGCGTACTCGCCACGTCGCTGTCGCTCCGCGGGAAACTGCCCATCACGCCCCACTCGCCGTCCGGGGAGACGTGCCCGAACGTGTACGCGGGCGCGTCCTCGGGAAGGACGTGACCGATCGGATCGATCCGACCGCGGGCTCGTCGCTCGTCGCCGTCGATCTCGGAACTGGGCTCGGCCGCTACGGGACCGGAACCGATCGTCGCGGTCGCCGCGCCAGCGACAGCGGCTCGCCGTAGCAGGGTGCGTCTCGTCGGCATTATCGGTACGAGGACTGTTCGGCCGCGTTCGGTTCCGTTCGGGTTGGTACGGCGTCGAATCGAACGATATGCATGGTTCTGGGACCTCCGTGAGACGCCCGTCTGCCGTCCGGCTGCCGGGCAGTCGACGTACGTCATCGTCTCCCAAATAGTTGTCAATAGGAAAACACTACTGAGTGTCAACTGCGACGGCGCGTTCGGCTGTCGATCGGGGTCGGCTCGCGGCGATCGCGTTTCGACAGCTCGACAGGACCCGTACGAGCGACTCGCGTGGCGGATCGATAGCGGCAGGCTCGAGGACGGACTCACTCGCCGTAGGCGAGCGTCGAGAGGCCCGCGTTCTCCGATTGGCGGGTATCCTGGCGGCTCCACTGGACGACGACCGGCACGTTCGACTCGACGACGATTCCGTACTCCTCGCCCAGCGGCGGCGCGTACGGGTCGATCAGGTCGTTAATCCGGACGTGGCGGACGCGGCGAGCAGCGACGCTCAGCGGGTATGGGCCCGCCTCGTTGCCGTCCGCGTACTGGAGGGTCACCTCGAGGGTCGCCATCTCGTCGCCGGCGTTGAGCAGACACAGTCGCTCGTGGCTGACCATCTCCGGTTCGGGGCCGGTGCTGTCGACTGGCACGTGCCCGCCGGGGAGCTCCCAGCGCGTCGCTCCGATCGGATCGGTCGCGTCCTCGTCGGTCATGGTTCACCCTCGACTGGCTCGGCCGTCGGTGCATCGTCGGTCTGCTCACCGTCGCCAGCCGTCGCTCCCAGCAGCTCCTCCAGGTAGTCCGTCATGAACACGCCCCCGGGATCCAGCTCACGGCGCAGCGCCTGAAATCGCTCCCACTCGGGGTACAGTTCGCTGAGTTCGGGCGCCCGGAGCGTGTGTTTCTTCCCCCAGTGGGGGCGGCCGTCGTACTCGTGGAAGATCGGTTCGACGTCCTCGAAGTACGGCCAGTGGTCGAGCTCGGCGTTCTGGATGCACGAGATCGTCATCACGTCGCGGTCGTACTCCGTCGAGAGCATCGCGTCGTCGGCCGCGACGGTGCGGACGAGCAGCCGCCAGCCGACGTCGGCCCGCCAGTTCTCGCGGACTCGTTCGCGGACCTCCTCGAGACAGTCGAACCCGTCCTCGATCGGAACGGCGTACTCCATCTCGTCGAACTCGCGGCCGATGTCGTCGTGCTCGGGGATCGTCTCCTGCCACCAGCCGGTCTGGTCCTCGACGAGCGTTGCGTAGGACAGGTCCTCGTGGTCGGTCCCCCCGCCGGGCGCGTTGAGCAGGCGCAGCTTCACCTCGTCGGAGCGGGGGTACCAGTAGCAGTCGAAGTTGCGGTTTTCCTCGATCAGGTCAGGGAGATGGTCCCGACACTCGCGCCAGCTCGTACAGTACTCGCGGCGCTGGAGCTTGTAGGTCGTCTGCAGGTCGAGCGTCACTTCGGTAAAGATCCCGAGCGTTCCGAGCGATACCCGCGCCGCCCGCAGCAGGTCGGGATCGGAGTCGGCGTCGAACTCGCGGATCTCGCCGGTCCCGGTGACCATCCGCCCGCCGACGAACGAGCCCGCGAGGTTCTCGAATTCGGGACCCGTTCCGTGCGTACCGGTACCGAACGCTCCAGCGACGGTCTGCATCGTGACGTCGCCGAGGTTCGGCAGCGCGAGGTTTCGATCGTGCAGTTCGGTCCCTGCCTCCTCGAGCGTCGTCCCGGCGTACAGCGTCGCCGTCTTCGCCTCGGAGTCATGGGAGACGACTCCGGTCAGGTTCGTCAGCGAGACGACGACGTCGTCGGTCCTCACGACGGGCGTCCAGGAGTGGCCCGCGCCGGCGACGCGGACGGTTCTGTCCTCCTCGGCGCACCGACGAACGATCTCCTGCAGTTCGGACTCGCTCTCGGGCTCGAGGATCTGTGCCGGCTGAAACGAGACGCTTCCCGACCAGTTCGTCCACTCCTCGGCGTCGGCGTCTTCGTCCGTGATTTCCTCGTCCGACTCCGGGCCCATCGTCACTCACCCGGATGCGCCATCGTCGTGAGCAAGGCGTTCTCTGCCTGGCGCGAGTCCAGCCGGGTGTGCTGGCAGACCACCGGCACGTCGGACTCGATCACGCTCGCGAAGTCCTCGCCTTTCGGGATCGGTTCGGGGTCCTCGAGTTCGTTAAACCGGAAGTGTCGGGTTCGCTCGGCGGGGACGGTCAGCTCGTATGGGCCGACGGGTTCGCGATCGGTGAAGTAGCAGGTGAGTTCGATCGTCGCGTCCTCGTCGGTCGTGTTCAGGACACAGACGGTCTCATGACTCTCCATCTCCGGCTCGGGGCCGGTGCTCTCTTCGGGGATATACCCTTCCGGAATCGCCCAGGTGTGTTTTCCGGTCATCGTCCTGTAGTGACGGCGGGCACGTGGATAACGAACCGGCCTGTACCCTCAGGCGAGGACCCGCGCCTCGCGAGTCCGACGCGGTCGCGGCCCGAGACAAAACCGCCCGACTCCGGGCGAGTCGATAGCTATATACCGTCGCTGTGTGCCAGCTTCACCCATGGTGCTGGGAGTACCCACGGGAACCGCCGTCGCGCTGTTCGTGATGGTGGCACTCCCGATCGCGACGCTCGTCCTGTACTGGATCGATCGAACGACCAACGACGGCTACGTCTCGGTCCTGGGGAGGCGGTAAAATGGTGTCGACGATACAGCTCACCTTCGGCGCGTATCTGCTCGTCCTGCTGGCGATCGGGGCGTACTTCTTCGTGACGACGGAGACGAACCGGCTTTCCGAGTACCTTCTCGCGGATCGGGACGTCGGGGCCTGGCCGGTCGCGATCTCCGAAGTGTCCTCCGTCGCCAGCGGCTGGACCTTTTTCGCCTGGGTCGGGATGGGCTTTCTGACCGGGATCCACGGCCTGTGGTTCTCGATCACGATGATCTTCATCATCGTCTTCATGTACCGCTACGTCGGCTCGCGGTTTCGCCGCCAGTCCGAGCAGCTGGGAAGCATCACGATCGCCGACCACCTCTCGCTCGCGGTCGAGGACGCCAGGCTCAGCACGTACGTTCGGGTGGTCGCGACGGTTTCGATCCTGCTGTTTATGGGCGCCTACGTCGGCGCCCAGATCATCGCCGTCGGCGAGGCGATGGACACCGGGATCGGTATCGACTACGCGGTCGCGATCGCCGTCGGCGGCGTCATCGTCGGCCTGTACACGATGCTCGGGGGGTTTAACGCCTCCATCTGGACCGACGTCTTCCAGGGGGTCCTCATCTTCGTCGCCGCGGTGACGCTGCCGGTGTTGATGATCGCCGAGATCGGCGGCTGGTCGGCGTTCGTCACCGAGGCGGCAGCCGTCGAGGACGCGGCGCTGCTCGAGATGTCCGCCGGACTGGCCGGACAGGCGTTCCTGCTGTCGGCGCTCGGGCTGGTGACGTTCGCGTTCGGGACCATCGGGCAGCCCCACTCGCTGATGCGGCTCCAGGCGATCCGCTCGGAGCGGCTGCTCAGCCCCGCGTCGGTCATCTCGGTCTCCTTCCAGTCGCTCAGACTGACGGTGCCGCTGCTGATCGGCGCTGCCGGCCGCGTCCTCTACGGCTCCGTCGACAACCCCGAGAACGTCGCGATGATGGCTATCGTCGACTTCTTCCCGGAGCTGATCGCGGGCGTCCTGCTCGCGGCGATCGTCTCCGCGATCCTCTCGACGTCGGACTCGATGCTGCTGGTCGCGTCCTCCGACTTCACCCGGTTCTACGAGGAGAAGATCGATCCGAACGCGAGCTCGGCCCGGCTCATCCTGCTCGGGCGGGGGACCGTCGGCGTCCTGGCGCTGGGTGGCGTTGCACTCGCGTTCGTCCAGCCCGGAACGATCTTCGAGATCATCGAGTTCGCGTACGTCGGTCTCGGCGCCACGTTCGGACTCCCGCTGCTGTTTATGCTGTTCTGGGAGCGAACGACCGGCGAAGCCGTCCTGACCGGGATCGTCACCGGTCTGGTGGCGACGTTCGGTGCGGGGTGGATCACGCCCGAGCACTACTCGCTGTTCGTCTGGCCGATCTGTATCGCCGCGATCGTCGGCGTCACGTTCGCCACCTCGGGCACCGGTTCCGACGTCGCCGACGTTCCCGAGCCGGGTGCGGGCGACGCGTCGCCCGCGGACGACTGATACGGACTGCTGTGACGGTTTGCCGGTATGACTGTACTGATCGCGGTCGCACCGGAGACGACCTCCAGCAAAACGTGTAAGCGCACGATCCCGCGGTCGGTCAACTTTTGCGTTCGCCGCGCCGAGACTCCCTCGAATGCTGACGAAGGACCTGCTTCGCGTCTCACGGGCTGGCGGAGGATACCACCCGCAGTTCGCAGGCCGCGAGCACCGTCCCCTCGCCGCCCGCGTCATCGGGACCTACCAGGGACACGTCGGTCACACCCGCGAGGAGCTCGAGGACGCCCTGACCGATCTCGAACGCGACGCGGACCACTTCAAGCTCGTTCGGGGCTTTTCGGCCCTGCTCGAGCGCGACGCGACCTTCGAGACCGACGCCGAGATCGATCCCGAACGCGCCCGGCGGGCGACCTTCGAGGCGGCCGAGGACGTCGGCGTCGTCACCGACGAGCAACGGGAGGCGGCGCTGGTCCGCGCGGCCGACGGGCTCGGGCTGTCGGCCGACGTCCTCGAGCGGGCGCTGTACGCCGACCTCGAGGAACGGCAGGTCCTCGCCGCGGTCGACCCCCGGTGGGAGCCCGACGACCTCGTCGCGCAGTACAACCTCTCGCTGGCCCAGACGGCGCTGTTCGACGCGACCGAGCTCCGAGTCAGGTCGAGCGATCCGAAGGCGCTGGTGTCGGCGATCAAGCGCCTGCGACTGATGTACGAGATCAGGAAGACCGACGCGGAGGGCCCGAGCGACCGCGAGGTCGTCGTCACCGGGCCCACCCACCTCTTTCGCGCCACGCGCCGCTACGGCACCCGGTTCGCCCGCCTCCTGCGGACGATCGCGAAGGCCGGCGAGTGGCGCCTCGCGGCGACGATCGACGATCGGGGCACCGAGCGCGTCCTCGAGCTCTCCGAGGACGATCCCGTACGGGTGCCGGACGCCGAGCCGGTCGCGGACGTCTCCTTCGACAGCAGCGTCGAGGCCGACTTCGCCGGGCGCTTCTCGAGCCTGGATCTCGACTGGGAGCTCGTCCGCGAGCCCGAACCGCTCGAAACCGGGACCCGGGTGATGATCCCCGACTTCGCGTTCGACTACCGTCCCGCGGGCTCCGCCCGCAGCGGCTCGTCGGACTCGTCCGACGGTAGCCGCTCCGATTTCCGGGTCTTCTTCGAGATTATGGGCTTCTGGACGCCCGAGTACGTCGAGAAGAAACTCGCCCAGCTCGCCGATCTCGAGGACGTCGAGCTGATCGTCGCCGTCGACGAGTCGCTTGGCGTCGGCGAGGAGATCGCAGCGCGGGAGTTTCGGGCGATCCCCTACTCCGGGTCGGTTCGCGTCAAGGACGTCGCCGACGCCCTCCGGGAGTACGAACGCCAGCTCGTCGCCGAGAGCGCGGCCGCCTTACCCGACGAGCTGCGGCCCGACGCGGACGTCGTCTCGCTCGCCGAGCTGGCCGCAGATCGGGGGGTCGGCGAGGACGCCCTGGCCGACGTCGCCGTCCCCGAGCACGAACGGGTCGGGCGGACGCTGGTTCGTCCGTCCGTCCTCGAAGAGCTAGGCGAGGAGATCGAGGCCGGCTCCTCGCTGTCCGAGGCCGAGACCGTCCTCGAGTCCTACGGGATCGCCGACGCCAGTGCCATCCTCTCGGAGCTGGGCTACCGCGTCGAGTGGGAGGGGCTGGCGGGCGGGACGATCGTCGAGCGAGAGTGAGGACCCGCTGGCTCCGGAGCGGTGACGGTCGTCATGCCGTGGCCAGCTTCGGGATCCGTCGGCTCCAGCTGCGGTCGTCGCAACCCATCGGTCGAATCTCGCTAGTTTTCGGAACCGATGGCGTCCGAGCCGACTCGGGGCCGATACTGTCGTGAGTAGTGTCCGACGACTCGTTTCTATATTAAGAAGACGTATTCAAATAGCAATAGTTATTAAATAGAGTTTCTACCTTAACATCAAATGGGGCAGGGCGAAGCCTACACAACTGTGGATGAATTAGTGCAAGTCAGTTTGAGTAGTTTTATGAAGAGGAACCGAGTACCGAACGCTCGCCGCGAATGACAGGACGCATCTCGAGACGGGAGACGCTCGGAGGTATCGCCGCGGGAACCGTCGCCGGGCTGGCCGGCTGCGCCGAGGGAGCGGCCGACGACGAGGAACAGACGTTTACCATCGTTCCCCACCTGGATCCGACCGGTTCGGGCGACGACTGGGAGCGGTGGGGCGGGATGACGCCGTACTGGACCCGCGTCGTCGAACCGCTCGTGTGGGGGACCGAGGAGATGCAGCCAGAACCCTGGCTCGCGACCGGCTGGGAGGCAACGAGCGAGACGACGTGGGTGTTCGAGCTCCGCGAGGACGTGGTCTTCCACAACGGCGAGGAGCTGACCGCCGACGACGTCGTCCACTCCTTCGAGGACGACATCCTGACGGAGTACGGCGACTTCGTCTACGGCTGGCTCCACCTCGAGCCCGGCAGCGTCGAGAAGGTCGACGACTACACCGTCGCGTTCGAGAACACGGAGCCGTTCTCGGGCTTTCCGGGGACGATCGCCCACAACATGATCGACATCCACCCGCCGTCGGCCGACCCGTGGAACGGCGACGTGGTCGGGAGCGGCCCCTTCACCCTCGAGTCGGTCGACGGCGGCCAGTCCCTCGAGCTCGGCGTCCACGAGGAGTACTGGGGCGGCGAGCCGAACCCGGACGGGCTGACGTTCCGCGCGGCCGAGGACGCGACGACGCGGACGAACCTCCTCGAGTCGGGCGACGCCGACGTCGTCTTCGACCCCGCGAAGAGCCGGGTCTCGTCGCTTCGGGACGACGAGGACGTCGAGGTCCACACCCAGCAGTCCCCGGGGTCGTACTTCCTCGCGATCAACCTCTACCGGGAGCCGACCGACGACCCGACGCTGCGCCGGGCGCTCAACTACGCGGTCTCCCAGGCGGAGATCGTCGACTCGGTCCTCGAGGGGATCGGGGTGCCGGCCGACGGCCCGATCTCGACGGTGATCGACTGGGCGGGCGACGCCGACGACCTGCCGAGCTACGAGCGGGATCTCGACGCCGCGGCCGAGCTCGTCTCGGAGTCGACCTACGACGGCGAGGCGCTGACCTGCCTGGTCTCCAACGAGATGGACGACGGCGAGCTGATCGCCCAGGTCCTCGAAGCGAACGTCGAGGAGATCGGCGTCGAGCTCGACATCGAGGTCCTCGAGTCGGCCTCCTACCAGGACCGGACCGGTCGCGGCGAGTTCCACCTCGACCTCGCGAGTACCCAGTCGAACAGCCCGGCCGCCGACTACATCATGTGGGAGAACTTCCACTCCGAGGGCATCGACAATACCGACCGCTACGAGGCCGAGGGCACCGGCGTCCACAACCTCGGCGGCGAAGTCGACGAGCTGATCGAAACCGCGTTTCAGTCGACCGATCCCGACGAGAAGCGGGAGGCCTACATCGAGGCCCAGGTCCGGCTCCTCGAGGAGAGCGTCGTCGTTCCGCTTTGTTACCTCGAGGACGTCGTCGCCGCCGACGCCGACCTTGAGGGGATCGATCTCCACCCGATCGACCGGTTCGCCGACTGGCGCGAGCTCGAGCGATAACCGATGCGCAACTACCTCGCCTACCGGCTGGGGACCTCGCTGCTCGTCATGTTCGGCGTCTCCGTTGTCACCTACGGGTTGATCTACCTGACGCCGGGCAACCCCGCCGAGATCATCCTGCGCGAGCGCCTCGAGCGCCAGCCCTCCGCCGCGGAGATCGCCGCCTTCGAGGCCGAACAGGGCCTCGACTCGCCGTTCCCGGTTCAGTACGCCGACTGGCTGACGGACGTCCTCCGGGGCGATCTTGGCACCTCGTACTACAGCGACACCGCGGTCTCGTCGCTGATCGTCGAGGCGCTACCGGCGACCCTCGAGCTGGCCGCCGCGGCGATGGTCGTCGCGCTTGTCCTTGCGGTTCCCGCGGGCATCGCGAGCGCGGTCCACCCGGGCTCCGGCGTCGACGTCGCGAGCCAGCTCGGCGCGCTGATCGGCGTGTCGATGCCGAACTTCTGGCTGGGCTACCTGCTCATTCTCGTGTTCGCCCTCGTGCTCGGGGTGCTCCCGGTGGCCGGCGCCGGCAGCCCCGCACAGCTCGTGTTGCCGGCGATCACGCTCGGCACTGGGATGGCGGCCGTCCTCACTCGGTTGATCAGAACCTCGATGCTCGAGGTCCTCGACGAGGCCTACGTCGACACGGCCCGCTCGAAGGGACTTTGCGAGCGAATCGTCGTCTACAAACACGCGCTCCGGAACGCCCTGCTCCCGGTCGTGACGATCGTCGGCCTCCAGTTCGGCTCGCTGCTGAACGGTGCCGTCGTCGTCGAGATCGTCTTCCAGCGACCGGGGCTGGGGATGGTCCTCGTCGACGCCGTCTTCGATCGGGACTACCCCGTCGTCCAGGGGATCGCGCTCGTCACGGCCGTCGTCTTCGTGGGATCGAACCTGCTTGTCGACCTCGCCTACCGCTACCTCGATCCCCGCGTCACACTCGGGGGTGAGACCGCGTGAGCGGCGACGCCGCGACCCGCGACGCCGACTCGGCGATTCCAGCGAGCGTTCGTCGCCGCTACCGCTCGCTCCGTGACTCCCGCGAGCTCCGGGCCTTCCTCGCGAACCCGCTTACCGTCGTCGGGCTCGCACTCGTCGCGGCCGTGGCGACCGCGGCCGTGATCGGCCCCATTGTCGCCCCCTACGATCCGACCGCCCAGGACCTCGCCAAGCGGCTGCAACCCCCTTCGCGGACCCACCCGTTCGGGACGGACCAGCTCGGCCGGGACCTGCTCTCGCGGCTGCTGTACGGCGCCCGGATCTCGCTCGGCATCGCCGTCGCGGTCACCGGGATCAGGCTCGTCCTTGGAACGGCGATCGGGCTGATCGCGGGCTACGCCGGCGGCTGGATCGACGAGCTGTTGATGCGACTGGTCGACGTCCAGCTCGCCTTCCCCGGGCTGGTGCTCGCGCTGGTGATCGCGGGGATCCTCGACCCCAGCCTCCGCAACGTCATGATCGCGCTCGCGGTCGTCGGCTGGGCCTCCTACGCCCGGGTCGTTCGCGGCAGCGTCCTCTCGACGAAGGAGCGACCGTTCGTCGACGCGGCCCGGCTGATGGGCGTCTCCCGGACCCGGATCGCCGTTTGCCACCTCCTGCCGAACGTCGCCAGTCCGGTGATCGTCCTCGCGACGCTGAACATGGGGACGGTCGTGCTCGCGACGACCGGACTCTCCTTTATCGGACTCGGCGCCCAGCCGCCGACCCCCGAGTGGGGGACGATGCTGTCGGCCGGCCGCCACCACCTCCGGGAGGCCTGGTGGCTGGCGAACGTCCCCGGACTCGCGATCGTATGTACCGTCCTCGGGTTCAACCTTCTCGGCGACGGGCTGCGGGACCTGCTCGATCCGAAACACGAAGCCAACGTGGAGAAACCGACGTGATCATCCGTGAGTGAACTCCTCTCAGTCGAGAACCTGCACACCCAGTTCGATAGCTACGACGGCGCCGTCCGCGCCGTCGACGGCGCCACCTTCACCGTCGACGAGGGCGAGATCGTCGGTATCGTCGGCGAGAGCGGCTGCGGCAAGTCCGTCACCGCCAGATCGATCGTCGGCCTCGAGGACCCGGGCGAGGTCGTCGCGGGCTCGATCGAGCTGGCCGGCACCGAAGTGACGACCGCGAGCGAGCGCCAGCTCCGCCGGCTCCGCGGGGAGACGGTCTCGATGGCGTTCCAGGACCCGACCGAGACGCTGAACCCCGTCTTCGACGTCGGCGAGCAGATCGCCGAGGCGCTGAAGGTCCACGACGACGACCGCCAGCGTCTGCGCGAGTACCTCCACGCGCCACTGTTCGGCAACCGTTCGGACTGGGCGGCAAAGCGCGAGCGCGCGGTCGAACTGATGGAGCAGGTCGGAATCGCGAGTCCCGAGGACCGGGTCGACGCCTACCCCCACGAGCTCTCGGGCGGGATGCGCCAGCGGGCCGGCCTCGCGATCGCGCTGGCCTCGGAACCCGAACTATTGATCGCCGACGAACCGACGACGGCCCTGGATACGACGACGCAGGCGGGGATCCTCGACCTGCTCCGTCGGCTCAACCGCGAGCGCGGGCTCGCGGTGCTGTTGATCACCCACGACCTCGGCGTCGTCGCGGAGCTCTGTGATCGCGTCGTCGTGATGTACGCCGGCGAGGTGATGGAGACGGGGCCGACCGATCGCGTCCTCGCGGACCCGCGCCACCCCTACACCCGCGCGCTACTGTCGTGTCTGACCCAGACCGCCGAGCCCAAAACCCGCCTGCCGACGATCGAAGGGACGGTCCCCGAACGCCACGGCGAGACGAGCGGCTGTCCGTTCGCGCCCCGCTGCGAACACGCCACGGACCGCTGTCGACGCGGCGACGTTCCCGTCGTCGACCTCGGTGAGGGGCGAGCCGCCTGTGGCGAACCGATCGCGCTCGAGTCCGGTTCAACGATCGAACAGGAGCCGACGGAGATCGGCGCCGAGAGCGACCGACGCGATCGATCGACGGACGACGCCACCGCCCAACGCCCGCGGGTCGAACTCGAGACCGTCTCGAAGCGCTACGCACTCGACGACGGGCTCCTCGATCGCGTCCTCGGCGACACCCGAACCCTCGGCGCCGTCGAGGACGTCTCCCTCGAGATCGGCGCGGGCGAAGTCCTCGGGCTCGTCGGCGAGAGCGGCAGCGGCAAATCCACCCTTGCCGGCCTCGTTACCGGGCTCGAGGCGCCGACGGCGGGGACGGTCCGGTTCGACGGCGAGGCGGTCGGCCCCGCCGCCGATCGCGACCCGGAGACGCTCGCCGACGTCGGCGTCGTCTTCCAGAACCCCAGATCGAGCCTCAATCCGCGGCTCACGGCCGCCGAGGCGGTCGCCGAGCCGCTCCGGACCCACGGCTGGCCCGAGCGCGACCGGGCCGATCGCGTCGCGTCGCTGCTCGAGCGCGTCGGGCTGTCCGAGGACCACACAGAGAAGTATCCCCACGAACTCTCCGGCGGGCAGGTCCAGCGCGTCGCGATCGCCCGGGCGCTCGCGCTCGATCCCGACCTGCTCGTCCTCGACGAGCCCGTCTCGGCGCTCGACGCCTCCGTGCAGGCCAGGATCCTCAACCTCCTGCTGGAGCTTCGGGCCGACCTCGAGCTGACGTACCTGCTGATCTCCCACGATCTGGACGTGATCGAGCACGTCGCCGACCGCATCGCGGTGATGTACCTGGGAGAACTCGTCGAGGTCGGCTCCGCGGCGCAGCTGTTCGATCGTCCGAGCCACCCCTACACACGGGCGCTGCTTGACGCGATTCCGTCGCTCGACCCCACCGACGAGCCGTGCCCGACGCTCGGGGGGGAGATTCCGAGCCCGGCCGACCCGCCCGGGGGCTGTTCGTTCCACACCCGGTGTCCGGCGGCGGAACCCGAGTGTGAGCGCGACGAGCCGTCGGTCAGGGCGGTCGGCGACGCCCGTTCAAAATGTCACTTTGCAGAAGCGATCGCGGAGCAAAACGCGAACGCCGACGGCGACGCGGACGACGTCCCGGAAACGCCGAACCCGCGATGACCTAACAGTCGCTGGGACTCCGGTTTCGTCGGTCAGTCTCGAACTGAATCTCAGTCGCACAAACCGTTACGTAGAGAGAGGGCGAACCGAACGCAGGTTCTTCTTTGATCTCCTCCACGACTAAAGTCGTGGGCTTCCGGCCACCATCATATCAACCATCAGTGGTTTTAGCAGCGTCGTGGTGGAGACAGAGCACATCTCGGTCACGACCAACAGCCAACAAAAAGCCGTACTACGAGTCGTCGCTAGAGCTCCCGCTGGCGCCCCTTCGGCACCATCGAGCGCAACTCGCCGTGAACGTAGAGCCCGATCCCGATCGGCGCGAGCGCTCCCCCGATCTCGTGGGCGGCGATCAGGTACCCCCAGTCGCCGTCCCAGCGCTCGAGCTCCTGGTCCTCGCCCGCGGCGAACGCCCGTGCTTCGTCTCGCTCGAGTTCGATCACGCAGTCTTCGGCGTGACGGCCGAACCGCTGGACGAAGTCCGTCGTCGGCTTCCAGTGCTCCTGACGGGTACGCAGGCAGGTCATCCCGATCGCCTCGATCGTGATCGGACTCGGGGCCGTGCCGCCGTAGATCCAGATCTTGCCCGCACCCTTCTCCCAGAACGTGTAGTCGTCGAACGTCTCGGGCGCGATTCCGAACCGATCCGCGAAGTACTCGAGGACGTCCTCGCGACTGACTCGGCCCTCGACGGTTCGCTCGGCCGCGGTCGCGGGAAGGCGGCCGAAGCGCTGGCCGTCGTTGTCGGCGAGCTCCGCGTCGCTCGTCCGGTCGTCCGTAGCGTCGTCACCCATCAGGCGGTCACCTCCAGCTTCGCGACGAAAAAGCCGCCCGTATCGTTCTGGTGGGGGTAGATCCGGGCCGCTTTCTCGAGACGCTCGTCGTACTCCTCGCCGTCCCACTCGGTGAGTCCGGGCGAGTGCTCGAGGCCGAGGTCGAAGTCGACGACCCGACAGTCCTCCTCTTCGAGGACGTGCTGGATGACCGCCTCGTTCTCCTCGGGGGCGAACGTACACGTCGAGTAAACGACGGTGCCGTCCTCGCGAGTGGCCTGGACCGCCCGCCGAAGAATACCTTTCTGGATCCCCGAGACTTCGTCGAGATAGCCCTCCGACCAGCCGTCGAGCGCGTCGGGGTTCTTCCGGATCGTCCCCTCGCAAGAACAGGGGGCGTCGACGAGGCTGCGATCGAACTCCTCGAAGTCGAACCGCTCGAGCGAGTAGTTGCGGGCGTCGTCGTTCGTGACCGCGAGGCTCGTCGCGCCAAGCCGCTCGGCGTTAAAGCGCAGCGCCGAGATCCGACCGAGGTTGCTGTCGTTGGCGACGACGGTGCCCCGGTCGTCCATCAGCGCAGCGAGCTGGGTCGCCTTCCCGCCGGGAGCCGCACAGCAGTCCCAGACCCGCTCGCCGGGCTCGGGGTCGAGGACGGTCGCCGGAACTGCCGACACCTCCTCCTGACCGTGGGTATAGCCGTGAAACGACGCCCAGGTCGAGCCCGGCGAGTCGGTCTCCAGGCGCAACACGCGTGGGTTCCAGTCGGCTCCCTCGTAGCCGACGTCCTCGGCTTCGAGGACGGCCCTCGCCCGATCGACGGTGGCCTTGATCGTGTTCACCCGGACGGCGTTGCCGAGCGGGCGCTCGCAGGCGGCGAGAAACGCCTCGAAGTCGTCGACGATCGGTCGATACCGCTCGAGTGGCTCCATTGCCCGCGGGTTCGAGACCCCGTCGCTTGTGGGTTTCGAAGCGCTGGCCGCGGCTTTATGTCGGTTACCGCCGACAGATAACACATGGCAGGGATTCAGCGACAGGGATCGGAGGTATCGCTCGAGAACCCGACGCTCGTCGAAGGGTTTCCCGGCGTCGGGCTCGTCGGCAAGATCGCGACGGACCACCTGATCAAAGAGCTCGAGATGGAGTACTACGCGAGTCTGGACTGCGAGGGGCTCCCTCGCGTCGTGACCTACCGGGGCGGGAGGGGCGGGCGCGCCCTCCGGTTCGGATCTACGCCAGCGAGGACCACGAGCTGCTGGCGCTCCAGAGCGACGCGCCGATCCGGGCCGACGCCGTCGACCCGGTTACGAACTGCGTCTCGGGATGGATCGACCAGCAGGAAGCCCGCCCGATCTACCTCAGCGGGCTGCCCGCCGAGCGCGAGGAGCAACCCTCGCTGTACGGGATCGCCACCGGGAGCAAGGACGACGTCCTCGCGAACCACGACATCGACGCCCCGCCGGAGGACGGCGTCGTCAGCGGCCCGACGGGCGCTCTGCTCAACCGCGCCGCACAGAACGGCGACGACAGCCTCGGGCTGATCGTCGACTCGAGTCCGCAGTTTCCGGATCCCGAGGCCGCGAGCGTGCTGCTCGAGGACGGGGTCGCCCCGATCGCGGACGTCTCGATCGACGTCGGGGAGCTGGTGAATCGCGCCGAGGAGATCCGGGAGCAACGCGAGCAGTTCGCCCGGCAGATGCAGGAGCTGAGCCAGGACGAAAGCACGCAGGCCCAGCCGTTGCGAATGTACCAGTGAGGGGACGTCCGGGCTTTCGGCTGTGAGGGACGTTGACACCCGAAAGCGGCGATCTTGCTCACGCAATCCCAACCCCTTTTCGGGTCCTGACGAATCCTTCGGACATGGCAGACCAAATCGCTCCCGACTTCTGTCCGACGACGTCGAACGGAACCCCGATGCTCGGGCTCGGCACCTGGGAAAACGACGACCCTGAACAGTGCGCCGAGAGCGTCCGGAACGCCCTCGAGCGAGGGTACCGTCACATCGACACGGCACAGGCCTACGGCAACGAGGACGCCGTCGGCGAGGGGCTCGCGAACGCCGACGTCGACCGCGAGGAGGTCTTCCTCGCGACGAAGATCTGGATCGACAACCTCGGCTACGAGGACGTCAAAGAGACGGCCCGAGAGAGCATGGACCGTCTCGGCGTCGATTACCTCGACATGCTGTACGTTCACTGGCCCGCCGGGGAGTACGACCCCGAGGAGACCCTCTCGGCGTTCGCGGAGCTGTACGACGAGGGGCTGATCGAGAACGTCGGCGTCAGCAACTTCATGGCCGAGGACCTCGAGACGGCGATCGACGTCTGTGACGCCCCGATCGCGGCCAACCAGGTCGAGCTTCACCCGCTGCTTCCCCAGGAGGACCTGCGCGAGGCCTGCGAGAGCTACGACGTCGACGTCGTCGCCTACTCGCCGCTGGCCCGCGGCCAGGTCTTCAACCACGACGGGCTCGAGGAGGTCGCGTCCCGACACGGCGTCAGCGAGGCCCAGGTCAGCCTCGCCTGGCTGCGCGAGAAGGGTATCGTCGCGATCCCGAAGGCGACCGGCGAGGACCACATCGAGGACAACTGGGAGTCGCTGCTGGTCGAACTCGACCGCTCGGATATCGACACGATCGACGCCATCGACGAGGTCAGCCGCGAGGTCGATCCGGACTTCGCCCCCTGGAACTAGTACGGCTGCCTGAATAGCAAGAAAGCTTACCTTTTCTCGACTCGTCGCGGGTCGCATGGCAACCCGGACACGGAAGGGTGACGCCGGCGTCCTCGAGGAAATCAGGACGGATCTCCGGCGGCTCCACGACGGCTGGATGGCGCTCGTCTTCCCCAGACAGCGCGGCCGCGGTCACGCCGTCATGGGTCGGTGGACCCCCGAGACGACGCCCCAGCAGGTCGGCTACTACGGCTGGGGGATCGTCGGCGCGCTCGGCCTGCTGGCGCTGTACCCGCTTACCGTTCTCGGCTTCGCGACCCGCTACTACGCGGCGACGCTGGACTCGACCCGAACCCGGCTCGGAATCGCCGGCGTCACCGCCCTCGCCGTCCTCGCGTGGGGCGGGCTGACGGCCCTCGCCCACCTCCGGCTCGAGCCCGAGGCCGTCCTCGCGGTCGCCGCGGCCGGTGTCGTCGCCACGGGATCGACGGCACTGGCGGCCGCCTGCTCGCGGATCGGGGGTCGGCCCGTCTCGGTGCTGCTCGCGTACCCGTTCGCGCTGACCGCACTCTTTTTGCCGCCGGTCGTCGCCGCGCTCGTGACCCCGTCGCTCGAGGACGTCGTCCTCGAACCCAGCTACGCGTTCGCCGTTCAGTTGCTCGAGGGGCCCCTGGCCGTCGGCGGGATAAACGAACTGCTCCGGGCGAACTTCGAACTCGCTGGCACGGCCTACGCAGCGATGTGGACCGCGATCGCGTTCCCGCTGGGGTGGCTGCTGGGGGGTGCGGTCGCGCTGGCGAACCTCGTGCGTCCGTCGAGCTAATCGGCTCGGCGCGCGAAGATGGATGGTCGTCCTCGTGGTGGGGCGACTATGGACGAGAGCGACGCGACGATCGAATCCTTCCCCCTGGGGCGACGCGGCACCGTCGACTACATGCGGACGGCCGGCCGACGGAGCGTCGTCCACGGGCTCGTCGAACTCGACGTCACCGAAGCCCGGCGGCGCATCCGCGACCACGAGGACCGAACGGGAACCCGACGCTCCTTCACGGCGTTTCTGGTCCTGTGTCTGGCCCGGGCGATCGACGACCATCCGAACGTCCAGACGTACCGCGACTGGCGGGGCCGACTCGTTCGGTTCGAGGACGTCGACGTGAACGTCCTGATCGAACGGGAGATCGACGGTGAGCGGATCGTCGTCCCGCACGTCCTCAGGGCAGCGAACCGGCGCTCGCTCGAGTCGATCCACGAGGAGATCCGGGCGGCCCAGACGGATCCGAACGCGGGCCGACGGAGTGCCCTGTCGGCCGCGGGACTGCGACTCCCCGGCCCCGTTCGGCGGCTGTTCTGGCGGCTGCCACGGACCTTCCCCCGGCGCTGGAAGCGCGTCACCGGCACCGTCGCGGTGACCTCGATCGGCATGTTCGGTGCCGGCGGTGGCTGGGCGGTTGCGCCGACGAACTACGCGCTGCAGCTCACGGTCGGCGGCATCGAGCGCAAGCCGAGGGTCGTCGACGGGGAGGTCGTTCCCCGGGAGCTCCTCGATCTCACCGTGACGGTCGATCACGACGTCGTCGACGGCGCGCCCGCGGCCCGGTTCGTGCGACGACTGACGGAGCTCGTCGAGGGGGCCGACGGGCTGGAAACGGACCTCGAGACGTAGAGGCTCCGAAAGCGAGAGAGTTCCATCCGCAGAGCCGTGTAGCTCGGTGGAGCTGTCGAACCCGAATAGGTTCGGTCCAGACCAAGCGTCAAGTCGATCGGACTGCCGGTTTCCGATACCCTTTGGGGCTTCGCCGTCCCACGATTACGTATGGAGTTCGATCTACCAACCACGGCGGCGACGTTTATCGCGCTGATCACGCTCGGCGCGGTCGGAATGATCGCCTCGGACATGATGGCGACCGACAGTATCCTGATGATGGTCGTGCCGTCGATGGTGGTCTTCGGCGGTATCATGCTGCTGATCGGGATCAAACACGGCCAGTATCGGGCCACCAAGTAGCCGGAATCGTCGTTTCAGGGTTCCTCGTCGAACGTCCAGCGAGTCGCGTCGGTCGGAAACTCCGACCACGCGAACGCGACGTCCGGACGGACCCGGAAGAACGGCGGTCCGTGCCGAACGCCGTACTTCTCCTCGTAGGCCGCGTCGGGTCGCTCGACGGTTCCGGACGAGGCTATCTCCTCGTCGATCCGTTCGGCCTGCCCCTCGAGAATGATGACCTCCTCGGCGTCCTCGCGGTGGACGACGATATCGGGGTTTCGCTCGAGGTTGCGGACCCGCCGCGTCCGCTCCCCACCGCCACAACGGAAGGTGCCGTCGACCCAGACGCCCCAGGGCGGAGGCCGATGAAACGCGTTGCTGGTCGGTCGAGTTCGGACCGAAAACGGCGGTCGTTCGATCGTCGGTGCGCGAGCGCGGCGTCGCCTACATATACCCGAGGTCGCGCAGGCGCTCCATCAGGTCCTCCTTGTCCTGGGCGCGGCCCGCGCGCTCGGTCGTCCCCTCGAGGTCCTGGAGCCAGGCGGGGTCGTCCTCGGTCTTCTCCGTGCTGATCTCGCTACCCAGCGAGCGGAACCCTTCCCAGTACTTCGGCGAGACGGGTGTGTCGCGGGGCTCGAGCCCCTCCGGCAGGTCGTCCTTCCCTTCGGGGACGTAGCCCTCGTCCGGGAACTCGGGGACGGTGTCCGGCACCACGAAGTTCCAGAACGCCTCCCACACTGCGGCCTCCTCGAACTGCAGGATGGACTGGATGCGGTCGTGGGGCGGGTAGATGTCGGGGTCGTGGCGCGGCGAGAAGAACGTCTCGTCGGCGCGAGCCTCCTGTTCGTCCCAGCGAACGCCGGAGATGACGCCGTCGACGTCGTGCTCCTCCAGGGCGTTGTTCAGCGCGACCGTCTTCAGCAGGTGGTTGCCGACGTAGGTGTCCAGCAGGAACGGGAAGGTGTCGTCCTCGTACTCGAGCAGGTCCCGAACGTGGTGCTGGTTCTGTTCGTTCAGTTCCTCGATCTCGATCTCGTCGCCGGGTTCGAGGTCGTGCTCGTCGACGTACTCGCCGACGTCCTCGTTGCGCGCGTAGATCACGTCCAGATCCCACTTCTCGGCCCAGTCGTCGACGAAGTCGTGGACCTCGTCGAAATGCTGGTAGTGGTCGATAAAGATCGCCGGCGGCACCTCGAGGTCGTAGCGGTCGGCGACCTCCTTGACGAAGTACAACACGAGCGTCGAGTCCTTGCCGCCGGTCCACATGACCGCCGGGTTCTCGTACTGTTCGAGGCCCTGGCGGGTGACCTCGACGGCCTTCTCGATTTTCTCGTTGATATGGGGGTAGTCCTCGGGATCCTGACCCTCGCCGTCGTCGTAGTTCACGTCGACGTAGTCGGGGAAGCTCTCGGTCATCGTACTGTAATTAGATATAATTAGGAGGGATAAACCGTTTGTGGGACCGGAAACCTCTGTCGGAACTCCGGACGCTCCCCATCGACAGGTCGGCTGTCACCGAGTGAACAAATCGTTTATTTATCCGGGCGCGAGAACACTCACCATGATCGATGCGGTCGCCGCCGCGTTCGTCCTCGCCGGGATCGCCCTCCTGCTCTCCGGCACTGCGCTCTCGGTGTACGGAATCGTCGCCGTCGGCCTCACCGCGGGCGCCGGCGCGGGGTATCTGGTCGGCCCCGCGCTCGGACTCGAGGGTGTCGGCGCGGGCGTCGCCGCCGTTCTCGGCGCGGCCGTCGGCGGCCTCGGAAGCTACCTGCTCCTGTCGGTCGCCGTCTCGCTGCTGGCGTTCGTCGTCGGGACCGGCCTCGCGGTCTCCACACTCTCCTCGAGCGCCGCCGCAGACGGCTGGCTTCCCGAACTGGGTGGTGCCGTCGCCGTCGGCCTCGTCGCCGCCGTCCTCGGGCTGGTGCTCACGCGGTGGGTCACCGCCGCGCTTACAGCCGTCCTCGGCGCCGCGCTCGCCTCCCGGTCGCTCACCCCCGAGGGGATCCTCGCGGCCCGCGAGTCGCTGACGCTCGACCCGCTGCTGTTCGAGGTTACGTCGCCCGCGTTTCTACTCCTCGTCGCGGTCGGTCTCCTCTCGCAGTTCGGGCTGTTCTCGCTCCCGCGGCTGGTCCGGGCCGTTCCGCGACTCCTGTTCCCCCGGCGCCGCGAGGACTCGACGGCGACACGGTAGCGCTGCGGACTCGTCCGCTCCCGAGGACGCCCGGTAATGCTGTGGTTACCCACCGAGCCCCCGGCACGGTCGGGGCTGTGGCGGTCTCGGCTCGTTCGCGCCCGGGCGCTCGCGCTCGCCGTGCGAACGAAGAAGGCAGTGGCTTACTTTGTCCCTCGTCGGCACAGCGTCGAGCGATGACGTTCCCCGAAGATCGACTCGCGAGACACGTGGGCGAGGACGAGTCGGTTCGAACCCTCGCGAGCGCGACGTTCCTCGGCGAACCCGCCTCGGGACCGGTGACCGTCGGCCTCACCGACCGACGGCTGCTCTGTCTCGCCGAGGACGGCGCCTTCGCCGACGTACGCTACGAGTACGTCAGCGCGGTTCGCAGCCGCCCCCGGAGCAGGTGGGAGTACCGGTACCGGACCGAGGACGCCCTGCTGGTCGGTGGCGTCGGTGCCGTGCTCGCGGTGATCGGCGTCCTCGTCGCGGTCGGCTCTGCCGTCGGCGCGGGACCGCTGGGTGGCGCGCTCACGACGACGGTCGGCCTCGTCGCCGCGACGGCGGTCGCGTCGACCTACCGGGCTCGCGAAGCGACGGGACTCGACGGAGCCGACCGCCAGCTGGTCGTCGGTGCCGGCGGGTGTGCCGTCCTCTCGCTTGCTATCGTCGCGGCCGTCGTGCCCGCGCTGTCGGCGTCGCTGTTCGCGTTCGCGACGGTCGGCGGACTGGCGATCCTCGCGGCCGCGCCCCGGGTTGCCGCCGTCCTCGAAGGGATCGAGCTCGGCCGCAGTCGGAAGACGCAGCTGACGATCGCTACCGTCGACGGGGGGACGGTGCGGCTCGTCCTCGAGGACGACGCCGACCTGGGCCGGGAGCTGGGGGTCGAACTCGCTCGTGCCGAGCCGACCCCGCCGACCGCCCGCTCACCTGACGGCGACGTCGGGCTGGCGCTGCTCGGACGGGAGCCGGCCGAGGAATCACAGAGCCAGTAACGCACAACTACTATTCCCGTCCTCCGGAACTACTTGCGTATGCGAGTTATCGACGCCGACGTTCTCGTGACGGGACTGGACGCGGAGCCGATCGACGACGGCCGACTGGTGGTCGACGAGGAGGGCGCGATCGACGCCGTCGGCCCCCGCGAGGACGTCGCTGCGCCACCGGACGCTGCCCACGACACCTACCCCGCGGTCGCGCCGGGACTGATCGACGCCCACGTCCACCTTCAGGGGACCCGAACGATGAACCCGCTCGTCTGGACCACCGAGTCCTCGGAGCTCGGTACCGCGCGAGCGACGGCCGACCTGCGCTCGCTGCTAGCGGCGGGCTTTACCGCCGTCAGGGACGTCGGTTCGACGACCGGGCTGGGGCTGCGAGAGGCCGTCGCCGAGGGGACGATCCCGGGTCCGCGGGTGTTTACGAGCGCACAGAGCATCAGCCAGACCGGGGGCCACGGCGACTCCCACTTTCTGCCCTACGAGTGGGCCGCGACCGGCGAGGGATCGCTCGCGACGCTCGCCGACGGTGCCGACGAGTGTCGGAAAGAGGCCCGCAAGCGGATCCGTAACGGCGTCGACGTCCTCAAGATCATGACGACCGGCGGGGTGTTGAGCGAGAAGGACGCCCCCGACCAGAGCCAGTTCACCGACGCCGAGATCCGGGCGTTCGTCGAGGAGGCCCACCGGGTAGGGATCCCGGTCGCCTCCCACGCCCAGGGGGCACCGGGGATCAAGGCCGCGCTCCGCAACGGCGTCGACACAATCGAACACGGGTTCTGGGTCGACGAGGAGTGTCTCGAGCTGTTCGAAGAGACCGGTGCGACGTTCGTCCCGACGCTGTCGATCATGCACCGGCTGCTCGAGCACGGCGCCGACCACGGCGTTCCCGACTACGGACTCGAGAAGGCCCGCGAGGCGAGCGAGGCCCACCTCGACTCCGTCCGGCGGGCCTACGAGAACGACGTCCCGATCGCGACTGGGACGGACTTCCTCGGCCCCGAGCCGGTCCCCCATGGCGAGAACGCCCTCGAACTCGAGCTGCTGGTCGAGGAGATCGGCATGAGCGAACACGAGGCGCTCCAGTCGGCGACCCGGATCGCCGCGCGAACGATCCCCGACGACGACGTCGGAACCCTCGAGGTCGGTAACCGCGGGGACGTCCTCGCGCTCGTCGGCGATCCCTGCGAGGACCTCGAGGCGATCCGAACCCCCGAGACGGTGTACGTCGACGGGGAACCGGTCGGTCTGTAGGACCTCGAGTCACCGACAGCATTATTCTTCGCGGGCCGAAGCTCCGTCCATGGGAACGATCGACGCGAGCGACCTGCTGCCGGCCGAACGGCTCCGAACGAGCGCTCTCGAGGGCGAGGTTACCCAGATCCATCGCGGGGATAGACACGCCGCGGAGGGTGACAGCTTCGAGATCGAGGGGACGACCTTCGAACTCGTCGAGGTGACGGAACGACGGCTCGGCGACCTGACCGACGAGGACGCCCGCGCCGAGGGGTCGTCGGATCTCGAGGCCTACAAGCGACGGATCGAGCGCACGCACGGCACCGAGTGGGACGATGAGAACACTGCGTTCCTGCACCGATTCGAGCCCGTCGACTGATCGTCCCCTTCCGTTCTCCGTTCGCAGTTCCTGCAGTCGTCGCTCCGGTCGGCCGTCAGTCGAGTTCCCGCACGACCTCCGCGGGGTTCCCGGCAACGACGACGTCCGCCGGGACGTCCCGGGTGACGACGGCGCCCGAGGCGACGACCGATCGGTCGCCGACGCTGACGCCCGGGTTCAACACTGCCTGCCCGCCGATCCAGACGTCGTCCCCGACGCTGACGGGGTCACCGTACTCCACTCCCTCGGCGCGGGCGGCAGCTTCGAGAGGATGGGTCGCGGTGTAGACGTGGACGCCAGGGCCGAGCAGACACCGATCGCCGACGGTTACCGAACGCACGTCCAGAACGACACAGCCGAAGTTCGCGAAGAACTCGTCCCCGACGGCGATCTGGTCGCCGTAGTCACACCGGAACGGGGGTTCGACCTGCGGGCCCTCGCCGACGGCGCCGAACAGCTCCTGGAGGACGAGCTCCCGACTCTCACGGTCGCTCGCGGTCGTCCGGTTGTACAGCCGACACAGCGCTCCGGCACGCTCGCGGGCCGCGGCGAGTTCGGGGTCCGAGGGATCGTACGCCTCGCCGGCGAGCATCTTCTCCCGTTCGCTGGCCATACGGTCGATCGGCGCGGGGCGCAGATAGGCGTCCCGATCGACGCGATTCGCGGCGGCGACCGCCTCGCTAGCCCTCCGCGAGCTGAGCCAGACACTCGCGACAGTACCGCGCGTTCGAGTCGTTTGGGGTCTCGCAGGACGGACACCGGTACTCCGAGCGGTCGGCGCGGTCGAACTCGAGGCCGTCGGCGAGGACGTCGAGGACGTCGTCGTTCGGTGAGACGTCGACGTCCTCGCGGTGGCGTAACTCGAGCAGCAGGGCGTCGTCCCGTAGCCGCTCGAGGCCCCGGACCAGTCCGAGAAAGAGCAGCGTCGGCGCGACCGAGACGAACGCCGCGAGCGCGAGTCGCCCGACGATCCCGTAGCTACCCGGATCGAGCATAGTTCGGGTACGGGAACGGACGGAATAGCTCTACTGTCGGTCGGACTTCGTAGAACTCCCGTGTCGGCGACGGTCAGTCGCTGATGAACTTGTTGTCCCGCCAGTTGACGCCGCCCTGGCTCGAGCTGTGGTCCCGCGGACCTTCGACGACCTCGATGTCGGCGGGTCGGGGCTCGCCCTCGACGATACGGGTCGCCTCGAGCTCGCCGTCGAACTCGGCGATCGCGGTCAGGGTTCCCTTCTCGGCGGCCTCGGCGATCTCACAGAGGACGAGGAACATCTCGTACTGCAACAGCGAGTTCTGGAGGACGGTCTCGCGGTCGCCCTTGAACGCGGCGAACTCGACGAGCTCCGATTCGATCTCTTCCTCTTCGTCCTCGTCCCAGCGGAACGAGTTGTGTCGCTCGTCGGGGTCTTCCTCGTAGACCCGGTTCTCGGTGACGCTGGCCTTGAGCTGGGCCGTCGGAGTGTACTTGCTGACCGATTCGTCCTTGGCGACGGCCTTCAGGATCAGCGTGTTGTTGCGTCGCGTGATCTCGACATCCGAGACGCCGTCGGGAAACGTCGCCTCGTCGATGTGGTCGTGGAGGTCTTCGAGGGGCAGTTCGAGGGTCGAGTGCAGCCGATATACGTGTCTGGATTCCTCTGTGGACATAGTGGGAAGGTGTGGAGCGCTCGCTGGCTTATAATACGGTCGCGTGGCTTATATGACCTGCTATTAAATTCGAGGCCCTATATAAGGAATAAATTCAACTCGGTTTCGGCGCGAGCTATTCGTCCGCGAGCGTCTCGGCCAGTTCGCCGCGCTCCTCGAGCTCCGCGAGGATGTCCGACCCGCCGACGAACTCACCGTCGACGTACGTCTGGGGAATCGTCTCCCAGCCGCTCTGTTCTTCGAGGGCCGCCCGGTACTCGTCGAGCGAGTCGAGGACGTCGACGGTCTCGTACTCGTCGCGGTACTGGTCGATCAGCCCGAGCGCGCGACGGGAGTAGCCACACTGGGGCATCAGTTCGGTTCCCTTCATAAAGAGGACGACCTCGTTGTCCTCGAGGGTCTCGGCGACCTGTTCGTTGACCTCGTCCTGGTCGAGCCCCTGATTCGGTGGGAAGTCCATACCGGGGGTACGAACGTGACGGGGATAGACCTTACGTCCCCGGTGATCGTGCGCCGATTCGATCCGGCACCGTCAGTCGGCCGTCGAGGCCGGGGTATCGTCCCCGGCGTCGGCCGACCGCAGGTAGCCCTGAACGTACGCGCCGACGAACATACCGGCGATCCCGTAGAGGATCGCGACGTTGCCGATCCCGAGGCTGGCGTAGGCCGCGCCGGGACAGATCCCCGACAGCCCCCAGCCGACGCCGAAGATCCCGCCCCCGAGGACGACGTTTCGGTCGAGCGTCTTCAGCCGACGGCCGTAGGCGGTTCCGGTAAGCGGTGCCGTCCCTCGGACGTGTTTGATTCCGAAGAAGGTGATCCCCGTCACGACCGCGGCACCGAACATGACAAAGAGCAGTCCGAAGTCCTCGAACTGCAGGAAGTTCAGGACGATCTCGGGCTGGGCCATGTGGCTGAAGCCGAGTCCGAAGCCGAAGATCAGTCCGCCGACGAACACCAGCGGCATGAACAGCGGATGTTGCTCGTGGTCGGCGCTCATCGCTCACACCTCCGTTCGTAGCTCGCGGTTCGTTTCGCTCGCCGCTGGCGTCTCCGGGATTCTCGCGCGGCTCGAATCCCGTTCATCAGGGACTCACCCCCAGCGCCTGCACCAACTGGGCGACGCCGATCGCAACGAGCAGGAAGGTCGCGACGCCGACGAGAGAGGCGCTCGAGGCCGAGCCGACGCCACAGACGCCGTGGCCCGAGGTACACCCCTTGCCGACGCGGGTTCCGATCCCGATGAGGATTCCCCCGAGGAACAGCCGCCAGGGCTGGACGTCGGTCAGCCACAGCGTCAGTCCGCCGACGTCGTAGAGCTGTCCGGTCGTCGCGGGCTGGTGGAGCGAACTCGAGACCAGACCGGACTGGAACGTGACCGCGTAGACGGCCGCGCCGGCGACGATTCCCAGCGTGAACACGACCCGCCAGTCCCGCGAAGCGCGGTACCGCTGGAACCGCGAGAGGTTCGAGACGTACGACAGGGTCGACTCGAGGAACGTGCTCGCGCCGGCGGCGATGCCGGTGCCCAGATAGATGACGACGGTACCGAGACCGACGAGGAGACCGCCGATCGCGTAGTGGCTGATCCCGTTCGGGAACAGCTCCCCGAACGCGACCGCGAGGAGTGGTGTTACTGCCATATACGACCGCTAGGGACGCCGAGGCATCAATCCTCCTCACTCGGGGAAACTTGTGCGTATCTCGGAGCCGTTCCCGAGCCGTCCCGGGGCGACTGCCGCGCGATCAGTCGGCTGCACTCGACGTCGTCACAACGTCGAGCTTCTCGGCGGCGTAGCCGAAGACGTCGCGGTAGCCGTACGAGGACATGAGCACGGGGTAGAAGGATTCGGTGGCGACCTGCATGTCGCCGTCGGCCGCAGCAAAGGGATCGCCCGGCTCGATCTCGGTGAAGTTGTCGACGAAGACCTCGTAGCTGTCGGCCTCGCCTTTCGGAATGGCGTCGACGAGCCGGTACACCGGCAGGTCGCGACCGACCGTGTCGCCGGGCAGAGCGCCAACGGCGGTCAGAAACGCCCGGGTGAGCCGGTGGGCGTTCTGGGCTGCCGTCTCGGAACCCTGCAGTCCGCACTCGACCTCGACGGTGTCGATCTCGGAGAACAGCCGTCCCTCGGCAAACTCGCTGGTCTCGACCATCGCCTGCACGGGCAGCTGCGGACAGATCGACTTCGCCCGTTCGCCGATCTCGTTGACGATGGCGAACGGTTCGGCGTGGCTCTGCGTGGAGTGCATCGAGAACGTGAAACAGCCCGACAGCTCCTCGACGAGCTCGTTGGCGAGCCGTCCCTCGTGGGTCTTGGCGTCCGGATCGCCCGGAAACGCCCGGTTGAGGTCCTCGTCGACGAACCGTACCCGTCGCTCGAGCGCCTCCTCGTTGGCGATCACGAGCTTGACGGGACGCTCGACGGACGGGTTCTCGTCGAGCAACCGCTCGACGGCGCGAACCCCGCAGGGCTCGTCGCCGTGAATTCCTCCGACAACCGCTATCTCGGGCGTTCCGGACCCGAGCTGTGCAACTTTCATTATCAGTCGTACGAACTTCGACCTCAAATGCAGTTCGGTCCAGCATGGGCGCGGCCGCAAGCGACGGCGAACCCCCACTCTCAGGGACCGGTCTCGACGTCGGCCGCGTACTCTCGATCGATCGGTCGGGCGGTCGGTCGCTCGCCGTCCAGCGGAATTAGCCAGCCGTCGATCGCAGCCGGCTCCTCGAGGGCCGTCTCCAGGGTTTGACGGACCTCACGAACGTCGACGCCGTAGTAGTCGTCGGGGATCCCCTGTAGGTACTGCAGGGCCGTCCGGAACAGGCTTCGCATCCCGTCGTCGTCCTCGAAGTCGGCTCGCTTGTAGGCACCGGCGGCGACCTGAACCATCCCGTGCAGGAAGGAGCTCTCCGTCGTCCCGTGGCCGTAGTTGTACCACTCGTGTTCGAAACAGTCGTGGGACTCGTGGAACGCGCGGTCGTTGAACAGCCGCACGCCGTGGACGACAGCCCGCCGGAGCGTGCCGTGTTCCCAGCCGTTCGACTCCCCACGGTCGGGATCCCAGCCCGTCGGCTCCCCCGAGATCGGCGGCGCGACGGAGTAGTCTCGCGTGTGGTCGGTCATCGGACTCGAAACGACGTTCGGAGCGACTCGGCGAACGGTGCGGTTCCCATCACTCACCCCTTCGGGCTCGAGGACCCCGTTCGTTTCGCTCGTTGCGCCGCTTGCCGGCGTCGGACCGTCTCGACACCGAACCGTACGACAGCGATCCGATCCGTTCCGGCCGCACCCGGAATACTTATTTCGAGCGACGAGCGATCCACGGTCGATGAAACATCCGGACGGTCGCTGTCTGCGCTGTGGCGGACGGCTCTTCGGACACGTTGAGGGGGGCTACGCGTGTCACAACTGTAACGCCCGTCACCTGCTCGAGCCTATCGACGGGACGTCCTCGGTCGAGGACGTCCCCGGGTGCGGACTACGGGCGTAGCGAGAACCGCAGGGTATTCATACGATAGTCACCAACCGTCGACCGCGTGCGAGGGTAGCCAAGCGGTCAACGGCGGCGGACTCAAGATCCGCTCGTGTAGACGTTCGTGGGTTCGATTCCCTCCCCTCGCACTCACCAGAGTGCGGCAAGAGCGAGCCTCTTGCCCTCGCAAAGCTTCTCGCGACCGACGATCCGCCAGCGACTGCGCCGCGTCGATCCGAAACGTGATCCCTTTTTGACGGCGGCCCACCGAAACCGAACAATGAGCGACTCCGACGAGCTCGATCGACGCGCCGACACCGCCGTACGGGCGGCCCGAGCGGGCGCCGCTGTCGCCGGCGAGGCGTTTCGCACGACCCTGGAGGTCGAGACGAAAAACGGCAAGACCGACGTCGTCACGCGGGCCGACCGCGAGGCCCAGGTCGCGGTGATCGAGGCGATCCGCGAGACCTACCCCGACGACCCCGTCGTCGGCGAGGAAGAGGACGAACTGAAGGAGGTTCCCGAATCGGGGCCGGCCTGGATCGTCGACCCCATCGACGGGACGAACAACTTCGTCCGGGGGATCCGATCGTTCGGTACCGCCGTCGCCGCGGTCGTCGACGGCGAACCCGTCGGCGCCGCGACGGTGTGTCCGGCCCTGGACGACGAGTACCGGAGCGGTCCCGAGGGGGCGTTCCGGAACGACGAGCCGATCGCGGTCAGCGATTGCGCCGACCCCGAGGCCGCGACGGTCTCGCCGACGTTCTGGTGGGACTTCGACCACCGCGATCAGTACGCCGCCGCGAACCGCGAGATCGTGACCCGTTTCGGCGACATGCGACGGTTCGGCTGCGCTCAGCTCGGGCTCGCGATGGTCGCTTCGGGTGCCCTCGAGGGGATCACCACGAACCTGCGGGCGAACCCCTGGGACACCGTCGCCGGCGTCCACCTGATCCGGCAGGCTGGGGGCCAAGTGACCGACCTCGAGGGTGAGCGCTGGCGCCACGACAGCGAGGGGTTGGTCGCCTCGAACGGCGCGGTTCACGAGGAGCTGCTCGAGGCTGCGCGAGGGATCGACCCGTAGGCGGGCGGGTTTTTTCTCGGAGTGTAAACCGGAAACGGTAAGCGGTCGCTCCCACGGGTATCGAGTATGGACGAGTACATCGAACGGTTCGGGGCCGTGCGGATCTGGGCCGCGACCGTCCTCGTGCTCGCTGCCGCCATCGTCGCCCTCGCGGTGGCGTTTCCACAGCGAGTGTACGTCGATCTCATCTGGCAGTACTACTGGGGGCCAGTCGTCGCCGACGCCCACGGCTGGAACTGCGTCGCGTGGGCCGGCGGCGCCGAGATCCCCTGCAACGAGGCCGGTACCGGCGCCGGCCCGACCGCCGAGCCCGGCTACACGGCGGTCTCCTACGCCGGCTACATCCCGACGCTCCTGTTGTTGCTGATCGGGATCTACTTCATCATCGACTGGCTCGACATCGAGCGCTACCGAGCGGGCTTTTTCGCGCTGTTCCCGTTCATGCTGTTCGGCGGCGCCCTGCGAACCGTCGAGGACGCGAACGTCGCGGCCTACCGCGACACGGGTGAGCTGGCGATCGAGCTGCCGTGGTCGGGCTTTCTGATCAGCCCGCTGATCTACGTCACCGTCTTCCTGGTCGCGCTGGTCGCGATCGTCGCCGGCGTCTGGCTCGAGCGAAAGGAGTACGTCTCGGGCTACGAGTATCCGCTGTTCGGAGTCGGCGCCGTCGCGCTCGCGGCGACGCTGGGCTTTCTCGGATACACGGCCGCGACCGAGACGTACTCGACGTTCTACTGGACGATTCCGGCGATCGTGCTCACGGCTGCGACCGTCTCGACGGCCGTCGTCTGGCTCGCGATCGAGCGGTTCGCACCCGGGCTGAACGCGGGTACCCGGTACATGGGAATCGTGATCATCTGGGCCCACGCCGTCGACGGCTTCGCGAACCAGCTGATGCTCGACTGGTCACACGTCTGGGGGATGACCTACACGCCGAAACACCCCGTCAACGACGCGATCGTCACGTACACGAGTGCGCTTCTGCCTCAGAGCGCGGAGGTCATCGGCAGCGCGTGGCCCTTTGCCCTCCTGAAACTCGCCGCACCTGTGGCCATCATCTGGCTGTTCAACGAGGAGATCTTCGAGGAGAGTCCGCAGTTCGCGTATCTCCTGTTGGTCGCCGTCGTCGCCGTCGGACTCGGGCCCGGCACCCGCGACATGCTCCGGGCGACGTTCGGCGTCTAACTTCGCGCGAGCTCGAGTCGACGCGCTTTTCTCCTCTCTCTCGGACGTGGCTGCTGAATGAGCGAGCGAGAGCCACCGGTCGACGACGAGCGCGAACCCGACCGCTCGTCGAACCCGAGCGACGACGTCGATCGGCTCCTCGAGCATCTGGAGGAGCTCGAGGAACTCGTCGACCACCCCGACGAGCGCGAACAGGTCCGGAAGGCAATGCGAACGGCCCACCGCATCCCCGGGCTGGACGCGGTCGAGCAGGGGATCCGGAAGTACACGGCCCGCGACATGGCCGAGGCGTTCGTCGGCAGCATCCTGCTTGCGCTGCCGCTGCTCGTCGAGGACGGCGTCTTCGAGATCGCTGACCACTTCGTCACCACGACGGTGTCGGGGATCCCGGTCTTTCTCATCGCGAACGTCCTGTTCGTCGGCGTCCTCACGACCGGGTTGCTCTACTGGACCGACATTCGGGACGTCGACGTGACGAGCCCGCTGTTCGGCGTCGTTCCGCGGCGCCTCGTGGGTGTGTTGGCGATCTCCTTTCTCACCGCGGCAGGACTGATGGTCATGTGGGGCCGGATCTACGAGGAGGATCCGACGACCCTCGAGGCGTTCGCCCGGATCACGGTCATCTGGGCGGCCGGCGCGTTCGGCGCCGCGCTGGGCGACATCCTGCCTGGCGAAAGCGAGGGCCACGATGTCAGGCTCGACACGATCGACGACATCGTCGCGAGAGACCGGTAGCGGTAGCCGAGGGTTCGCGCCCGTGGCGGATCGGGAACGACTTACCGCCCCGAGATACAAGGGACGGGTATGACAGCAGATTCGCCCGCGGAAGCGGGCTGGTTCGCCGATCTCGAGCCCGGTGACCGCGAGGACGCGGCCGCCGCGATCGCGGATGGAACGACACCGGAGCCCCGGGACTGGCCGAACCTGGCCGTCGAGGCGGGCTTCGCGAGCGACACGGCGGAGTACTACGACCGACTCAAGGAGGCGACGACGACGGCGACCCGCGAGGCCGTCAAACGGGCCGAGCGGGCCGACGACCGACAGCTCGTCCACGCGGTGCGGACGATGGACGACTGTACGCGCACGGCCAACGAGCTCGCCGAACGGCTCGCCGAGTGGGCCGGCACGATCGATCCCGACGCGGGAACGGGCGTCGACTACGCCCGCGAACTCGCGGGCGACGAGGACGCCGTCGACCACCCCCGAGTTCGCTCGCTCGCCGAGCGGATCGCCGGACTGGCCGACGAGGCCGAGGCCCTGCGGGAGTACGTCGAGCGGGAGACCCCAACCGTCGCGCCGAACCTCGCGGCGCTGGCCGGCCCCGTGCTCGCGGCCCGGCTGATCTCGCTGGCCGGCGGGCTCGAACCGCTCGCGAAGCAACCCAGCGGAACCGTGCAGGTGCTGGGCGCCGAGGACGCCCTCTTCGCCCACCTCCGGGGGCACGCGTCCTCGCCGAAACACGGGATCATCTACACCCACGACGCGGTGCGGGGCACCCACCCCGACGAACGGGGCTCCGCGGCGCGGGCGGTCGCGGGCAAACTGGCTATCGCGGCCCGCGTCGACCACTACTCGGGCGAGCGCAAGCCAGAGCTCGAGGCCGAACTCGAGGAGCGCATCGAGACGATCCAGGCTCGAACCGACGACGACGGGGGTGACGGCGAGTGAGCGACCTTCCCGCGGGCGTCGAGCGCCGTCAGTTCGACGGTGACGAACAGCTCGCGACGCGGGGCGAGCCCGTCTACGGCGAGCCCACCGACGGCAAGTGGCGCGCCTGGAACCCGAACCGATCGAAGCTCGGCGCGATGCTCGCCCTCGGGATGGACACCGGTCTCGTCGGCGGGGACGACGAGACGGTGCTGTATCTCGGCGCCGCCAGCGGCACGACCGTCAGCCACGTCGCCGACGTCGCGGGTCCGACCTACGCCGTCGAGTTCGCCCCGCGTCCGGTCCGGGACCTCCTCGAGGCGGCCGACTCCCGACCCCGCCTCTTCCCGCTGCTCGCGGACGCCCGGAAACCCGAGACCTACGCCCACGTCGTCGAGCGCGACGTTGACGTTCTCGTCCAGGACGTCGCGACCCGAGGGCAGGCCCGTGTCGCCCTCGAGAACGCACGCTTTCTCGCCGAGGACGGCCGACTGGTGCTCGCGGTCAAGGCCAGAAGCGAGGACGTCACCCGCGAGCCCGGCGCCGTCTTCGCCGACGTCCGCGAGGAGCTGGCCGAGGGGTACGACGTCCTCGAGACGCAACGGCTCGACGACTACCACGCAGACCACCTCGGGGTCGTCGCGCGCCCGCGGTAGTCGGCCGAGGACGCGTCGCGTGAACGGTATCCGCGCCAGACTGGTCAGTCGAACGGACCGTCATAGCAGAGGTAGATAAACCCCAGCCCGAACCCGTTTTGCGGGTATTGCGAGCCTGCGGGAATTGCGCTCGGCTGTTATGTGGTCGCCGTTCCGTGAGTCGAGTATGGATTGCAACCAGTGCGAGCAAACGCCCGAGGGGGGCTGTACGGTTCGGGGCGTCTGTGGCAAGGAACCCGACATCAACGGGCTACAGGAGCTCGTCATCTACGGACTCAAGGGGATCTCGGCGTACGCGACCCACGCCCGCGACATGGGCTACCGTGACCCCGACGTCGACGCCCTCGTCCACGAGGCGCTGTACTCGACGCTGACCAACGTCAACTTCGACAGGGACGACCACGTCGACCTGGCGATGCGGGCCGGGAAGGCGGCCGTCGACGTGATGGAGCTGCTCGACGAGGCCCACACGACCGAGCTCGGGGTGCCCGAGCCGACGGAGGTCCCCCAGAACACCGTCGAGGGCCACTCGATCCTCGTGACGGGCCACGACCTCTACGGACTCAAGCAGCTGCTCGAACAGACCGCCGAGGAACCGATCAACGTCTACACCCACTCGGAGATGCTGCCGGCTCACGGCTACCCCGAGCTCGCGACGTTCGACCACCTGAAGGGCAACGTCGGCGGTGCCTGGCACGATCAGCGGCTGCTCTTCGCCGAGTTCCCGGGCGCGATCATCGGCACGACGAACTGCGTCCAGCCGCCCACGGAGGAGTACCGCGATCGGTTCTTCACGACCGGGCTGACCGGTCTCGAGGACGTCGGGGCGCTCGAGGAGTACGACTTCGAGCCCGTGATCGAGAAGGCGAAATCGCTGCCGGCGGTCGACTGGGAGAGCGACGAGACCGTCACGACCGGGTTCCACCACGAGCCCGTCCTCGATCAGGTCGACGAGATCGTCGAGGCCGTCGAGTCGGGCAAGCTCCGGCGCTTCTTCGTCGTCGCGGGCTGTGACGGCCCGACGCCCGGGCGGGACTACTACCGCGAACTCGTCAAACAGATCCCCGACGACTGCGTCGTGCTGACGACCTCGTGCGGGAAGTTCCGGTTCAACGACCTCGAGATGGGGACCGTGCCCGGCACCGAGATTCCCCGCTACGTCGACCTCGGGCAGTGTAACAACTCGATCTCGACGGTGAAGATCGCGGGTGCGCTCGCGGAGGCGTTCGACTGCGGCGTCAACGACCTCCCGCTGTCGGTGGTGCTATCGTGGTTCGAGCAGAAGGCGATCGCCGTCCTGCTGGGCCTGCTCCACCTCGGCGTTGAGGACGTCCGGCTGGGGCCGACGGTGCCGGAGTTTCTCACCGAGTCGAACGTCGAGCTGCTCCACGAGGAGTTCGGCCTGCAGCCGATCGGCGAGCCCGAGGCGGACCTCCGGGAGATGCTCGGCGAACCGGTGCCCGGCGCGGCGACCGGGCCCTCGCCCGCGGACGATTAACCCGCGTCGAACAGTCGGGAACCGGCCGAAACGTCGAGCGCGCGTTCGCGATCCCGAGCCAAACGGTATTTATCGGCGCGGCCGAAACGTGGCACCGATGGAACGCGGGTCGCCGGAATCGTTCACGCGCATGGGCACGCTCGGGATCGAGGAGGAGTTCTACGTCGTCGACGAGGGGGGCCGCCCGACCAGCGGCACCGACGAACTCGTCTACGAACACGATCCCCCCGAGATCCTCGAGGGGCGACTCGACCACGAGCTGTTCAAGTTCGTTATCGAGACCCAGACCCCGCTGATCGAGGAGCCAAGCGACGCCCGCGAATCGCTGCTCGAGGTCCGGGAGGCGCTGACCGACCATGCCGAGGCCCACGGCTACCGGATCGCCGCGGCGGGACTCCACCCGCTCGCGAAGTGGCGCGAACTCGAACACGCAGAGAAACCCCGGTATCGCTCCCAACTCGAGCGTATCCAGTACCCCCAGCACCGTAACACGACCGCGGGGCTGCACGTCCACGTCGGCGTCGACGACGCCGACAAGGCGGTCTGGATCGCAAACGAGTTGCGCTGGTATATGCCCGTGATGCTCGCGCTCTCCGCCAATTCGCCGTACTGGAACGGGTTCGACACCGGGCTCCAGTCGGCCCGCGCGAAGATCTTCGAGGCCCTGCCTAACACCGGGATGCCGACCGCCTTCGAGGACTACGCGGCGTTCGATCGGTTCGAGCGCCGAATGCTCGAGACCGACGCGATCGAGGACCGGGGCGAGCTCTGGTACGACGTCCGTCCCCACACCGCCCACGGCACCGTCGAGCTGCGAACGCCCGACGGGCAGGCCGACCCCGACGTCGTGCTGGCGTTCGTCGAGTACGCCCACGCCCTGGTCGACGTCCTCGCCGAGGAGTACGAGGACGGAACCCCAGGCCACGACCACCGACGGGAGCTGCTCGACGAGAACAAGTGGCGCGCGATCCGCCACGGACAGGACGTCTCGCTCATCGATCGGGATCTCGATGGGACCGTCGACCTGGGCGAACTCGTCGACCGGGAGTGCGAACGGCTGGGGATCGACGGGATCCGGGAGGTCTACGAGCGCGAGAGCGGTGCCGAACGCCAGCGACGCCTGCGCGAGAAGGAAGGATCCGACGCACTCTGCGAGTCGCTGCTGCTCGAGACGCACTGACCGAATTTTTCGTTCGTCCGTTCGCGGACAGCGATCAGCGCAGCGTCCGCGGCGCCCCGCGTGCAGCGTCCGAATCACTATGTGATCCCGTCGGATACGACGAGCCATGAACGTCTACCGGACCCGAGCGGGACTCCGCCACCAGTTCCGCGACGTCCTGAACTTCTACTATCCGGCCTGTATCGACACGACGGTCGGCGGGTACGTCGCCCAGCTCGACGAACGCGACGGCCACATCTACGACTCGCGGACGAGACACCTCGTCGCGACGGCGCGGGGCGTCCACAACTTCAGCCTGGGCGTCCTCGCCGACGGCCCCGACTGGTGTCGGTACGCCGCCGAACACGGCCTGCGATTCCTCTCGACGGCCCACTGGGACGCCGACCGCGAGGGGTACGACTGGCTGCTCGACAGCCGGGAGTCGACCGACCGCACCCGCTACTGTTACGGCCACGCCTTCGTCCTGCTGGCCGGGGCGCGAGCTCTGCAGGCCGGAATTCCCGGCGCCCGGGCAGAGCTCGAACGGGTGTTCGACGTCCTCGAGGAGCGGTTCTGGGAGCCCGAGCACGGCCTGTACGCGGACCGGGCCTCGCCTGACTGGGCGCTCGCGAGCTACCGCGGTCAGAACGCGAACATGCACGCCTGCGAGGCGCTGCTCGCGGCCTACGAGGCCACCGGCGAGGACCGCTTCCTCGAGCGTGCGACCACGGTCGCCGACCGCTTTACCCGTGAGGTGACGAGCGCGACCGACGGCCTGCTGTGGGAACACTACACCGAGGACTGGGAGCCCGATCTCTCGTACAACGAGGACGAGCCCCGCCACCAGTTTCGTCCGCCGGGCTACCAGCCGGGCCACCACGCGGAGTGGGCGAAGCTGCTCGCCCTGCTCGACGACCACGGGTCGGCGTCGTGGCCCCTCGAGCGCGCTATCGAGCTGTTCGACACCGCGATCGAGCTCGGCTGGGACGAGGAGTACGGCGGGCTCTACTACACGGTCGCGGCCGACGGCGAGCCGATCGTCCCCGACAAGTACGGCTGGGTCCACACGGAGGCCATCGGCGCCAGCGCCTTGCTCGCCCCGCACGACGAGGCGTACGCCGACTGGTACGACCGCCTCTGGGAGCACTCGGTCGAGCACCTCCGGAATCCCAAGTACGGCAACTGGTACGAGCGCCTGACCCGCAGCCACGAGCGCGACGATCCGAACCGCGGGACGGCCGTCGAACCGGGCTACCACCCGCTGACGAACTGCTGGCTCGCGATGGACGTCCTCGAGGACGAGCCAGCCGCCTTCGAGTGACGGCGGTTTCGATCGATCGAGCGGGCGGGCGCTGCACAACCGACGGATCGAGGACGAAGCGGAGCTGCTCGAACCGCGGATCTGAGCCGTCCGCTCGAGAGCTACTGGCCTCCGATCGCCGGACCCACGATTTCAGTAATACGCTCGCACAGCGAGAGTTGACGATCGAGGTTCTCCGTTCCCCCACTGTTTCCAGTGAGGCTGTTGTCGAGAGTAGTCTGAGCGATAGTGAAAGAATGGGAAGAGAGTGTCTTGGAATTCTGTTACGTGCTCGCTCGAGGGTCCCGCAAAGGTTTATCCATACACGCGGTCTCGTGAACACGAGAGGGACATGGCTTTAGACGACACTGACGACCGTTCGGGCGAGGACGTGATCGGGGACGACGAACGACCCGCGGTCGACGGGATGGATCGAGCGGCGACCGTCGAGGAGGTCGACCAGCGCATCGTCGATCTGCTCTCGTGGATTCTCGATACGGAGACCCGCGCGAAGATCTACGTCCACCTGCTGGCAAGCCCCGGCAGCACCTCCGAGGAGGTCGCGAAGGGGACCGGGCTCTACCCGAGCACCGTCCGGGAGGCGCTGGCGGAGCTCCACGAGGAAGAGCGCGTCAGCCGGGAGAAACGCGAGAGTCAGGGAGCGGGGAACAACCCGTACGAGTACACGGCGATCCAGCCCAGCGAGCTCGTCGGCGGCGTCGTCGATCAGGTCCAGCGCGAGCTCAACACCATCTTCACGCTCGATCGCGTCCTCGACCGGAACGACGCGCTCGAGGAGGCCGAACTCGAACCGGTGACGATCACGGTCGACGACGGCGACGCGACGGACGACACCGATCCGATGGCTCTCGAAGACGACATGGACATCGATCCGAGCGACGAGACGGAGAGCGACGACGGCGATTCCGCGGAGACGGACCGGTAGCCCTCAGTTTTCTTCGAGTCCGAGCACGGCGGGTCGCTCGAGTTCGAGTTCGTACTCGCCGACGGCGGTCGTCGACAGGGTCGGCCACTCTCCGGTACTCGTGAGCGGCTCGATCTCGTCGTCGACCAGCACGGTATCCTCGCTTTTCGCGCCCTGGACCGTTGGGTTCCAGGCGTAGGCCATCGGCGTCCGGACCGTCGCGTCGTGGTCGGGGGTCGCGATCCACTCCCGCCCGGCGAAGCCGGCGGCGCCGCCCTGGTGGTGGTGCTCCCACTCGCCGTCGTACCCGACGCCGTCGTAGGCCTCCCGGATCGCGTCGAAGACCGCACCCGCAGTTCCGTCCGTCCTCGCGGCCTCGTGTGTCGCTGCAAGCGCCGTCGTCTCGACGCGAGTCGCAGCGCGGTGGCGCTGCTCGAGCCAGCTCGGCGGATCGAAGGCGACGGCGCGGGTACAGCTCGCGTGCAGGCCGTGGCGCTCGGCGGTCACCGAGACGAGAACGTAGTCGTCCAGCTCCGCCTCGGTCGGGGTGTAGTGGCGGTACTGGCGTGCGCGCTCGCCGCCGCCGACGAGGACGACGGGCGTCTCGATCTCCCGCGCCGAGAGCGCGACCCGCAGCGCCGTCGCGACCTCCCGTTCGGTGTCGTCGGGCTCGAGCTCCCGGCAGACTGACTCGAGCGCACCTGCAGTTTCCCGCCCGAGATCGCGGTAGCGCTCGCGGTCGCGCTCGGTTAGGGGCTGGCGCAGCGCCGTCGGGTCGACAGGTTCGAGCCCCGGGACGTCGATATCGGCTGCGGCGCGTTCGTCCTCCATGCGGTCGGCGATCGCCTCCACGAGCGAGGCGTCGTACCAGGGGAACCGTTCGACGGCGACGTCCTCGAGGTCGGGCAGCTCCTCGGCCGCGATGCGGTCGGCCTCGATGGTGTCGGTCAGCACACGGAACTCCTCGTCGAAGCCGACGGCCGCGACGCCGGCGTCGCCCTCCCGGTCGACGACGTTGTCGCCTCCGGTGAGCCAGGCGAAGGAGTTCGGTCGAGCGAACCAGATCGAGTCGAGCTCGCGGCGGTCGAGCGCGCGCTCGAGTCGGGTGCGTTTGTCCATGACAAGCGCTATCGGGGGACGAGCCTTGAATCCGACGAACCAGTTCGGTCCGTGCGCAGCGAACCGGACGAATCCGCGACGGCTCGGGCTCGACTCGGGAAATCTAAATACGGGTGGTCCTAACCCCCGCCAGAACGCCCGTGTCGACCCACAGCCACACCTCCGGTCTCGGACTGCGCCCGCTGATCGCTCGCGTTGGCTTCCCGCATCTGCTCGCGGCGACGCTGACGCTGGTCGCAGCGACGATCCTGCTCGGCGTCGCGGCGAAAGCAACCGGTGCGGGACTGGCCTGCGAGGCGAACTGGCCCCAGTGTGACGCCGGCCCGTACAACCTGTTGCCCGCGAACCTGCCGAGTTTCTACGAGTGGTTCCACCGCTTCGTCGCGATGTTCGCCGGTTTCGCCATCATCGGCTCCGCGGTCGCGGCCTGGCGCTCGCCGTCGATCGACAAGCGCGTCACGGCGCTGGTCGTCGGCGGGATGATCCTGACGCCGATCCAGGTCGTTCTGGGTCGCGAGACGGTTACCCAGTACACGATGGACATCCTCTCACTGCACTTCTGGACTGCAGTGGTGATCTTCACGATGTTCGTCGTCGCGACCGTGCTGGTCTGGGCGGCCTCGCTGCGAGCGAGCCACGTCACCGCGGCGCTTGGCGTCGGCGTCCTCGCCCTGCCGGCCCACGTCGCGCTCAGCCCGACCGATCTGAGCCTCGTCTCGAGCTACTCGCCGACGGTCCAGCTGCTCCAGTACGGCGTGACCCTCGCCCTGCTTGCGGCGGTGATCGTTGCCGTGATGGGCGGTCGCTGGCGCTTCGACGACGGCCCGCTGCTGGGGCTGCTTTCGGTGTCGGCGGTTCTGGCGCTCGTGGTCACCTACCTCGGTCGCCAGGCGGTGATGACCTACAGTCCGCTGCTTGACGATCTCTATCTGGTCGCCGCGCTGGCGCTGCTGGTCGCCTTCGTCGTCGGGATCTGGAGGAGCCGATCCGCGACTGGCGCTCGAGACGCCTGATCGCTCTCCTCTCGCTTCTCGGTCGTTGAGAAGACGGGTTCGTTTTTGATCTGTTTCGTGACTCTTGATCGGTCGATTCGGTACACGGAGAGTGCGTATGGAGCGGAGCGGGTCGGAGAAGCGTACGCCGAGCGAAGCGAGGCGTTTCACCGACGGCGAGCCGGATGGGCGAGCCGTCGGCTTTTTCATCGAAGTTTTTGCCGGGGGTTGAGGCTGACGCCTTCGGCGTCAGCCGATGCCCTCGGTAAAAAAGTTCGCTATGCGTAACCCAATCTTCACCAGAGTATCAAATAGAGAAATTAGTACGATCGTTTGCTGCTATCCGGCCGTGACCACGATCCCCGCGGCCGCGGCCGTCGCCGCGACGCCGACGAGAAGCAACGCGTAGTTCGCCACCGGGCTCTTGGCGGGCGTCACGTTCAGCGTGTACCGTCGCCTCGAGAGGGGCCAGAACGGCCTGATTCCCATCGGTGTCAGCGCGTCGGCCAGCAGGTGCGAACCGATCGAGAGCGTCCCGACGAGAAAGGCAAAGCCGACGAACACGACGTCGATCAGCGGCGACGCAGCCTCGACGAGGACGGAGGCGGCCGCGGCGAGGGCGGCGCCGACCAGCGCCGCGAAGGCGAGAGTGTGGGTCGGCCCGCGGTGTGCGATCAGCGGGAGCCGATGATCGACGTCGGGTAGCGTCGACAGCGAGACACAGACGAGCCCGCCGACGATCGCCGCGGCCTCGAAGCCGGCGAGTCCGACGGCGGCGCCGAGCGGTGCGTACGCGAGCAACGCGGCGCCGTAGTGGCCGTGCTGGTACATCCTTCCTACCTGGATCCCGATCGCTGATAAGTTTCCCGTCGTCGAGGATCGAACGGCTCGGACCCAACCGCGGTCGTTATGGGCCCCGATCCCCTCACTCCGGCCGTGCAAAACGTCACCGACAGGACGAGCAACCCGTTCGGCATGCGACCGCCCTTCGACCGGAGCCCTCCCGGCGACCGACCCGCCGTCTTCGGCTACGGTGACGCCAACGCGGACTTCCACCTGATCGGCGACCACCCCGGCGTCCACGGCGGCGCCGACGACGGTGTCCCATTCAGTGCCCCTGAAGTCGAACCGCTGCGGGCGGTCCTCCGCGAGGTCGGGTTCGAGGACGGCACGCGGGACGAGCCCGTCTTCGAGGACCTGTTCGCCAGCTACGTCCACATGTGTACGCTGCCGCCCGGCGAGACCCCGAGCGAGGAGTCCTACGCCGACCTCGAGCGGTACTTCGACGCCGAGCTGCGGGCGATCAACGCCCACATCCTCATGCCCGTCGGCGAGCAAGCGACCGACCGCGTCCTCGAGGGGTACACCACCCAGCGCGGCCGGCTCGATCTCGAGATGGCGTCGTTACACGCCACCGAGATCCGCGGCCGGGGGTTCCTGATCGTCCCGATTAGAGAGCCCGCCGAGTGGGAGGATACGGAGCAGGAAGCGCTTCGCGCGCGTCTCGAGGCGATCCTCGGACGGGACTACCGCCAGACGAAAGGCGTCGCGACGACGGTCGGCTAGAAGTCCGCGAGCGACGACTGTCCGCCGTCGGTGTTGGTGTCCCGCTCGGTGTCGGCGTCGGCGTCGGTGTCCCGGTCCCGTTCGTCGGCGTCGGGGGTCCCCGCCCAGCCGTCGAGGCTGGCCTGGTCAGCTGCGGCGAACTCGAGGTTCGCGACCCTGACACCGAGCTTTCTGACCGGTTCGTCCTCGAACTCCGCGAACAGCTCCCGGGCGATCTCCTCGACCAGCGCCGGCTCGTCGACCGGGCCGGGCAGCGAGCGCGCGCGGGTGTTGACGTCGAACGGGGGCAACACGGCCTTGACGCCGACGGTCCGGTACAACGCACCCTCCCGGCGAGCGCGGTCGGCGACCGCGGCCGCCAGCGTCTCGATCTGTTCGTACTTCGGACCGGGCTCGGAAACGGGGTCGGCGAACGCAGATTCCCGCGAGAAGCTCTTGGGGTCGCCCTTCGGTTCGACCCGTCGGTCGTCCTCGCCGCGGGCGCGATCGTACAGCTCCCGGCCCCGTTCGCCGAACCGTTCGACCAGCGGCTTGGGGTCGGCCGCGGCGACGTCGCCGGCCGTCTCGAGGCCCATCTCCCGCAGTTCGCGAGCGGTGACGGGTCCGACGCCGTGGAGCAGGTCGACCTCGAGCGGTGCGAGAAACTCCCGGATCTCGCCCGGACGGACGACGGTCAGCCCGTCGGGCTTGTCGAAGTCGCTGGCGATCTTGGCCGCGCTCATCGTCGGCGCCGCGCCGACGCTGACAACGATGCCGACCTCCCGGCGGATGCGGTCTTTGACGTGGCGGGCAAAGCCGTCGGCGACCTCCCAGGCGGTGCGGTCGGTAACCTCGAGGTAGGCCTCGTCGATACTCACCTCGCGGACGACGTCGGCGCAGTCGTGGAGGATCTCCTGGACGTCGCTCGCGACGGATTCGTAGTAGTCCATGTCGACGGGGCGGTAGTGGCCCGTCTCCGATTCGGCGAGTTCGGGGTCGTGGTCGTCCGCGTCCGGGTCTCGCGGTGATCCGCTCGAATGTTCCGAGGCGCGTGGCGCCTCGCTCTCCAGAGCCGCACGGCGGGGGAGTCGCTCGAGGGCCGTCGAGATCGCCTGCGCGCTCTCGACGCCGAACTCGCGGGCCTCGTAGCTGGCGGTGGCGACGGCCCCGTTCGTTTCACCGGGCTCGTACCCCATCCCGACGACGACGGGCTCGCCCCGCAGTTCGGGCTCGCGTAACCGCTCGCAGGACGCGTAGAAGCAGTCCGCGTCGACGTGGAGGACGATCGGCTCCTCCTCGTCCTCGTCGTCCTCGATCCCTGGAAGTCGCGGCCCGTCTGCCATTCATCCGAGAGTTCGGGCGGACGGTTGTGAACGTTGCGCCCGTCGCCGATCGCGGATCGACCTCCGCGGGCAGGGGTTACGCTCGAGGACGTCAGTCGCCCGTCGGTGCGGGCGTCTCCGTCGGCACGGTCGTCGGCTCCGAGCGATACAGCGCGACGGCGATCCCGAGCGCGACGAGACCGAGGACCAGGTAGACGACGAACCCGGTCGCGTACCCGCTCACGCCCCGGAGGTCGACGAACAGTCCCAGAAGCGGGGGGACGACGAACCCGCCGAATCCGCCGAGGCCGCCGACGAGCCCCGAGGCGCCCCCGACCGCTTCGGGGACGTATCGCGGGAGGAGCTGGTAGATCGCCGCGCTGGCGATTCCCAATCCGGCCCCGAGGACGACCGTCGCGGCGACAGCGACGTACAGGTTCGCGGTTCCCACCAGCGCGAGCGTCGAGAGCACGACCAGGCCGAAGCTCGCAATGGTCGTCACCTCGCCGCCGACCCGGTCGCTGATCGCGCCGCCGGAGGCCCGAAAGAGCGCCGACAGTAGCGTGAAGGTGAGCGCGGTGACGACGCCGGCCGTGCGGACGTCTAATCCGTGGAAATTGCTCCAGTAGGAGGGAAACCAGGTGGTAAGCGCGAGGTAGCCGCCGAAGGAGACGAAAAACATCGCGGTGAGCAGCCACGAGCGGGGGATGGTCGCGGCCGTGCGGATCGACGCCAGCGCGTCGCCGCCCGGAAACAGCTCCTGGCCCGCTCCGCGAGCGCGGTCCCTGGCCTCCTGCTCGTCGAGGCCGCGCTTGCGGTACTGGAAGTACGGCGAGTCGACGGCGAAGACGACAAAGAGGATCGTCCCGACGAGGAGGAACGCGAACCACGCGGCGTACGTGCCCGTGAGGCCGAACGCCAGCAGGGCGAACGGCGAGACGATCGTGAACAGCCCCGGCGAGGTGGTTCCGAGGCCGGCGAACAGCGCGAGCATCGTCCCGCGGCGCTCGGATGTGTACCAGTAGGCGGTGTCGGTGATCCCCACCGAGAAGGCGGCGATCCCGCAGCCGCTCAGCGAGCCGAACAGAAAGATCAGCGGGTAGTGCGCGAGCGTGAGTCCGTCGGGGTAGGCCGCTACCAGGATCGCCAGCAGTCCCCCCATCCCAACTACCGAGAGCCCGAGGAGGACGCTGAAGGGCTTTTTGGCGCCGACGCTGTCGGCCCACGCGCTGAAAGGAATCCGGAGCAGCGATCCGGTCAGCTGTGGCGCCGCGACGAGCAGTCCGAGCAACACGCCCGATAGCCCGAGGACGTCCTCGAACTCCGAGGCGACCGGGCCGTAGACGACGACGCCGGCGAACCCGACGAAGTAGCCGAACGTCAGCACCGAGAGAGCTCGTTTCGGACCGCCGCGGACGCCGGCCGAGGACGGGTCGGACGGCTCCCCGCTGGACATCTCAGACGCTCACCTCGAGGGTCGAATCGTCGGTGCGCTCGGACTCGGCGTCCGCCGTCTCCCGGTCGTTCGTCCGATCCGACTCGAGCAACAGACCGTTGTGAAATCCGCGCGGAGCGCAACCGAACGTCTCGTGATACATGTTCTATCCACAGTAGTCTAAATATTATAATGGTATCTGTTTACAAACATCCAGTATTGTGGGGTACCGTGATTCGAACGTGGCGTCTTCAATCGAATGGAGTCTGTATTAGGATCTTTATTCGAATTGCTCGGACGGCGACTGGACGAGCATCCGTCCTCGAGTCGCGACCGAAAGGTCGAGGTGCTTCCCACGGGAGTGGGAACCGAGACCGTATGCAGCGACCGACTGAAGGGGAGACCCACACGTTCGAGCGCGCGTTCACCACCGAGGACGTCCGACAGTTCGCCGAGCTTTCCCGAGACACCCAGGATCGTCACACCGAGCCCGATCCGCAGGGCGGCTGCTGGTCCACGGCTTGCTGACGGCGACGTTACCGACCAAGATCGGCGGCGACCAGGAGGTGCTGGCCACCTCGATGGCCTTCGAGTTCCGCCAGCCCGTCTACACCGGGGAACGGATCACCTGCAGGTGGACCTACGAGGACGTTCTCGAGCGCGAGGATCGTTACGAGCTGGTGGTCGACGTCGGTTGTGAGAACGAGACCGGCGAGACGGTGCTGACGGCGACCGCCGAGGGGCTGATCTGGAAGTAGCCGCTCAGTTGTAGCCGCGCCAGCGGTGGCCACACTCCGTGCATTTAAAGAACCTGGTCGGGGGCTCGTCGGCCGAGGCGGTCTGTTTGAGCGTGTACCACGCCTCCTGGGTGCCACACTCGTCACAGACGACGTCGGTCGCCTTGGGCTTGCCCTCGAAGTTCGCGTCCTCGCTGGACTCGATCACCTCGTTGTCCGTCTGAGACTCGGTCGTGACGAACTCGCTTTCGGCCTCGCGGTCGCGCTCGTTCGAGGCGCCGCAGTTCGAACAGACCATGCGGTCGCCGTCGGCTTTCATCATCGAACCGCAGTCGTCGCAGAACTGCATGTCCGCACGTACGCACGCACAGCGACAAAACTCCCTCGCTCGGACACTGTGTCCCACCCAACAGCAGCAAGCTGGAGTTTCTCGCTCTCGATCCCGTCGCGTGCCGCTGTCCTGTTACGGCGACCGCCCGCGTAGCGTCCGCCGCTCGGCCCACTCGTGGACGCTCGTTCAGCAGGGGGGACCACGTTTAATTCCTTTAAGAAGCCAATGAGGGTGGTAGACAGAACTATCCATCCTCTCGGTCTCCTCTCACGGGATGGCACCTCCCCGTCCGGACGACGACAGCAGTACCGACCCGATTCGTCGGAAATCGATGCTGTTCTGCTGGGAGTGCGACCACGCGAGTCCGATCGAGGACGACTGGGTAGTCCACACGTGCGGCGACTACCTCCAGCATGCGTGTCCACGCTGTGGCACGGTCCTCACCGAACGTCCACGCTCGGAAACCGTTCCCGCAGTTCGCAGACGCCCGGCAGAACGCGTCGCGGCTTCGTGGGGGGACGTACTCCGATCGTCCGCCGAACTCTGGCGCGTGTCGTTTGCTATCGGAACCTGGGACACCACCCCGAACGCTGACCGCTGTGACTGTCGGTAAACGCGTGGGCTTTCGCGCTGTTGCCGTTGCTGGAGGAGTCGAACCCCGTCGGCGAGACGACTCTCATGGGCGTTCTGAAGGGGTTGCGTCCGATCGACCAGCCGAGGGTCGACTCACCGCTCCGTCTCCACCGCGACCGTCGCTCCCCCGGTCGCCGCGGCCGAGAGGACGACCTCCCCGCCGAACCCGCCGTCCGCGAGGGCGTCCTCGGCCGCGGCTCTGGCCTCGTCGGCGTGGGCGGCGTCGGTCAGCCCGTAGACGACCGGGCCCCACGAGGACTGGCCCACTCCAGTCAGGACGGGACAGTTCTCGAGGGTGGCGACGAGCTTGCCCGCGGGCGGTCGAAAGACCCCACCCTGGGCGTCGGCGTACCAGGAGCCGTTCTTGCGCCCGATCTCGGCGACCGCCTCGCCGAACGCCTCGAGGCGACCCTCGGCCGCGGCGGGCAAGAGCTTGCGGGTGACCACGCCCGCGAGCTCGTCGGCGACCGCGGGGTCGGCTCGCTCGACGACCGCGCGCATACTGGCGTCCTCGTTTTCGCCGCTGCGTCCGGGGTCGGCGTCGGGGACGACGATCAGAAAGCGCCAGTCCTCGGGCAGGTCGTGGCGGGCGACCACCGGAGGGACCGTCCAGTCGCCCTCCGCGGGCGGCTCGGTCGTGAACCGGCTGGTCGGATGGCCGGCGTCGACGACGAACCCGCCGTCCTCGAAGGTCGCGACGCCGATCCCGCTGCGCCCGCCTCGGCCCATCTCGGGCGCGCGCTCTCGAACGCGGGGCTCGAGACCGTGAGCCCGGGCCGTCGCCGCGAGGACGGCCAGCGCGAGCTGGGTGCCGCTCCCCAGCCCGACGTGGCGGGGCAGGCGCTCCTCGAGCGAGAGGTCGACGCCCGACACGTTCAGCGCGTCGACGGCCCGTCGGGCGTACTCGGCGATCAGTGAGTCGGGAGCCGTGACCGTCCTCGCGGGTTCGGCGACGACAGTCACGCGTGGCTGCTCGAGGCCGACGCCGATGCCGCCGTAGAGGCGGCGACGGGCCAGTGAGAGGTTCTGGAAGCCGACGTGGAGGCGTGCACCCGTGCTGACGGTCGCCGTCGTCATCGTGTTCTCGCCGTAGGAATCCGGTCGGGAAGGGGGTTTCGACGCTGACAACGACTGACTCCGCAGCGGACGTCCGGTCAGGGGCGCGGTGGGGCCTTCTGCAGGGCCGACTCGGCAACGTTCCCGCCGTAGTCCGCGCTGCGGGACAGCGAGTCGAGGACGAGTCCAAGCGATTGGGCCTGCACGGGATCGAGATCCCAAGCAGCTCGTCGACGCGACGAGTGTGTTCATCGATCTCGGGAACGGCTTCGAGCGCGCGGTACCGTCCCCGTTGGTGTCGTCGCTCTCCTCGGCGAACAGCGCGTCCATCGACTGCTCGATAATCGCCGCCGCGTCCTCGTGGAGGGCCAACAGCGCGTCCGCGACTGGCTCGGGGACGTCCTCGAGTTTGAGCGCCAGCCGGACGATCTTGACGGCGTGGTCGGCGATCCGTTCGAGCTGGCGGGCACTGGAGTGGTAGTCGACACAGTCCTCCCGGGAGACGCCGAGCCCTTCCGCGGTCCCGGGCGATCGAAGCGTCACACGAAAGATCCGCGAGACGACGGCAGTTCGAGTCCGACGTCGAGCAGTGGAGCGACGTCCGCGACGACTGGCCCACGAGGACATCGCGCTGCACAGCCGGGACTCCGCGTCGGGCACGTTCGACTACTTCACCGAACACATCAACGGCGAGATGAGCAACATCCGCGACGAGCCAGACCGACGAGATCCGGGACGCCGTCGCCGACAACGAGTACGCGCTGGGCCGAGGTAGCGTCGGCCACCTCCGCAGTCTGCAAGAACAGGACGGGATCTCAGAGCCGTCGAGGTCGAAAGCGACCAGGACGGCGAGTTCTACCCGCCCGAGGAGGAGTACATCGAGGGCGGGGAGTACTCCCCGCTCGCTCGGCCGCTCTTTTTCTACTTCAACCGCGCCGCGCTCGAGGAGAAGCCAGATCTGATCGGCTCGTTCGCTCGCTTCCACATCAACAACCAGCACGAGTTCGCCGAAGAGGTTGGCTTTTCAGATTGTGTTGGTGATGCGGGCAAGCTGAGACGCGTGGTTCGTGCCAGCAGTGACGGCTTCATCCCACGACCGAAGTCGTGGGCTTTTGCCTGTATCTCGTGTAACCCGAACGACCCGCGCCGTTTAGTAGTCGGCTTCCGTGGTAAGCGGTAGGACATGACAGGAACGGACGCCGATCGGATCCCGGTGACGATCGTCAGCGGCTACCTCGGTGCGGGCAAAACGACGCTCGTCAACCACCTGCTCACGAACGAGGCGGGGTACGAGATCGCGGTGATCGTCAACGACATGGGCGAGATCAACGTCGACGCCGACCTGATCGCCCGCGAGAACGAGGACGAGGGCGTGATCGACCTCTCGAACGGCTGTATCTGCTGTCGACTGCAGGGCGACCTGCTCGAAGAGGCCCGTCGGCTCGCCGAGACCCGCGAGTTCGACTACCTGCTCGTCGAATCGTCGGGGATCAGCGAGCCGATCCCGGTCGCACGGGTGTTTCTCGAGGGCACCGAGGAAAGCGAGATCGATCCGACCGAGCTGTTCGAACTCGATACGATGGTGACCGTTCTCGACACCTACGGCTTCTGGAAGGAGTTCGACGCCGGCGCGACGCTGCCCGAAAGCGCCCAGCCCGACGCGGAACGGCCTCTGAGCGAGGTGCTGGTCGAGGGAGTTGAGTTCTGTGACGTCCTTCTGTTGAACAAGACCGACATGGTTCCCGACGACGTCCTTGGGGAGATCGAGGACGTCGTCGATCGCCTCCAGCCCAGGGCTGAACGGGTACGAACGACGTACTCCGAGGTCGAGCCCGACCGCGTACTCGGGACCGGTAGCTTCGACTTCGAGGACGCGAAGCGCTCCCAGGGGTGGAAACGCGAGCTGCGCGGCGGGGACCACGAACACGGCCACGAGGACGACGGCCACCACCACGGTCCGGGGCAGTCCGCCGCCGCCATCCACGGCGTCTCCTCGTTCGTCTTCCGGGCCGACGACCCGTTCCGGCCCGACGAGCTGGGCGAGTGGCTCGAGGAGTGGGACGGGTCGATCGTCCGCGCGAAGGGCGTCTGTTACGTCGCCGGCCGCGAGGAGGTGATCGGTCTCAGTCAGGCCGGTCCCGCGGTGCAGGCGGGACCGATCGGGGAGTGGCGACCCGACGACGACCGACGGACCCAGCTCGTGTTCATCGGGCGCGAGATGGACGAGGATCGAATTCGGAGGGAACTCGAGTCGCTGCTGGTCGAGGCCGAGCGGGCGGACGAGACGGAGTGGGCGGATCCGTTTCCGCTATGACTCGAGTTCCTCGCTGAGTTCGTCCCAGGACTCGTGAAAGCCGTGCGTCGACTGCGTCGTCACCGACTCGGGGAGGGCGCTCTGGTAGACGTCGTCGTACTCGAGGAGCTGTCCCCAGCCGTCGGTAAACGAGTAGTTGCAGTACTTGCACATGGAACGGGATAGCACCGACGCCGACATACGTTTTGCCGTCGCCCCGGCGATCTCGAGACTGCGGTTCGGCGATCGGTCCGAAGAGCCATACCGCTTCGTCCCCGAGGGCGCTTACCCGACGAGCACATGACTCCGAAACGAAACGGGGCGTACGTCGACAGTCGGACCGACGTCGTCGAACGGTCCTGCGATCACTGCGGCTGGCACGCGGTCGACGACACGTACCCCGATCTGATCGAGCGGTACCAGTGCCACCTCCGGGAAGCGCATCCGAAGATCTGGCTTCGACGGTAGCCACGCGGGCGAGTCGTTGCCAACGGTGTGGTCGGGGGCCGCCGTTAGCCGATCGTCAGCACCCGATTCGCCGTCGTAACGGCCTCGAGGAGGTCGCTCATCGTCGAGATCGGACACACCTCGCTCTCGTCGCTGTTGCGAATCTCGAGGCAGGTGCCACACGCCAGCAGCTCCCCACCCGCCTCGTCGAACGCTTCCATGCGCTGTCTGACGTCGAACTGGTCGTCGGTGATCTCCGCTGCCTCGACGCCCTCGCCGACAGGAACGCCGAGACGTCGTGGCCGTCCTCGAGCGCCGTGATCCCCAGTCGGAACGCGTTCCAGGCCCGTTCGGGGTCGCTGGTCTCCAGCACGATACCGGTGTGTTCGACGTCGTCGGTCACTTCCACCATTTTAGTGTATAATTCACACAATACTATTTCCCACCTGGTTGCCCGTTTTGGAAATATATGCCAGATGTCGGCGTTACCAGGCAGCAATACGGAACAGAAGGTGACACGCCGATACAGCAGTTGTGCAATAACAGATAACAAATGAGGTCGAATATCGATCGGGGATTCCGAACCCACGACCTGTCCCCGGTTTCGCCGTCGGGAACGATCGGTCGCCCTTTCAGGGCTCGAGCAGGACCTTGACGACGCCCTCTTCGCGGTCGTCGAAGCGCTCGTACATCTCGGGGGCCTCCTCGAGGTCGACCCGGTGGGAGACGACCCAGCTGGGGTCGGCCCGCCCCTCGATGATCATATCCCGGAGCTGGCGGTTGTACTCCTTGACGTTACACTGGCCGGTGCCGAACCGGTGGCCTTTCTCGAAGAGCTTCCCGAAGTCGATCCCGAGCCGGCCCTGAGCGGCCATCTCGTCCGGCGCGCCGGGGTCGGATGGGACGTACAGCCCCGGGACGCCGATCGCGCCGGTCGGCCGGACCGTCTGGATCAGCTGGTTGAGCACGACCGCGGGGTTCTCGCGAGCCGGATCGTAGGCGTCGTCGCCCGGATCCGTCTCGGGGTCGATCGCCTGGTAGCCGACGGCGTCGACGCCCTTGTCGACCTCGTCGCCGTGGGCCTCGACGATCTGTTCGACCGGGTCACCCTCCTCGAAGTTGATCGCGTGGGCGTCGCAGTGGTCCTCGGCCATCTCGAGGCGGCTCGGAACCCGATCGACGACGTAGATTTCGGCGGCACCCTGTAGCTTCGCGCTGTAGGCGGCCATCAGCCCCACCGGCCCCGCCCCGTAGATCGCGATCGACTCACCCGGTTTGAGATCCGCGAGCCGGGTGCCGTGCCACCCTGTCGGGAAGATGTCGGCCAGCAGTGCGAAGGCGTCCTCGTGTGCGTCGCCCTCGGGGAGTTTCAGTGCGTTGAAGTCGGCGTAGGGAACGCGGAGTTTCTCGGCCTGTCCACCCTTGTATGGACCCATCGCCACGTAGCCGTAGGCGCCGCCCGCGAACCCGGGGTTGACGTTCGTACAGAACCCCGTATACCCCTCCTCGCAGTTCTGACAGAACCCGCAGGCAACGTTGAACGGCATGACGACTCGGTCTCCCTCCTCAAGGCTCGTGACCGCCTCGCCGACCTCGCTGACGACCCCCATGTTCTCGTGGCCGAAGACGATCCCCTCCTCGGCGGCGGTTCGGCCCTCGTACATGTGGAGGTCTGACCCACAGATTGCGGTCGTCGTGATGTCGACGACGACGTCGTTCGGGTGTTCGATCTCCGGCTCGTCTACCTCTTCGACGGCGACCTCGTGTGGCCCCTGGTATACGACAGCGTCCATTGACATTTGGTATCTCTCCACGGTACGGTGGTACGATGCCGACGGTAAATCTTGCTGTGATCGGTCCCTGAAGAATTGTGTGCTCTTGCTATCTGATACTGCTACACTAGCATCGCTCGGGGTGGACGAATCAAGCGAACGGTCGGTTCCGGACCGAGCCCGACAGCTATTACGGCCCGCCACCCCAAGCTCCGGCCATGAGTTCCCAGCGTTCACTGTCGGGGGTCGTCCTCGCGGGCGGCTACTCGACCCGGTTCGGCGAGGACGACAAGGCGGTCGCGGAGCTCGCGGGAACGCCGATGATTCGACGGGTCGCCGATCGGCTCGCGACCGTCTGCGACGAGCTCGTGATCAACTGCCGCGAGGACCAGCGCGAGGCGATCGAGGCGGCGATGGCCGACTTCCCCGACCTGGTCACGTTCGCGGTCGACCCCGAGCCCGATCGCGGACCGCTTGCCGGTATCGCAGTCGGGCTCGAGGCCGCCAACCGGGAGTACGGCGCGGTCGTCGCCTGCGACATGCCGTTCGTCGATCCCGCCCTGATCGAGCAGCTGGCCGACCGCGCACGGGACCACGACGGGGCGCTCGTCAAGCTCGAGGACGGCTGGTACCAGACGACCCAGGCGGTCTACCGCGCCGAACCGATGGCCCGGGCCTGCGCCGACGTCCTCGAGCGCGAGGACGGACGGATCCTCGCCGCCCTCGAGGAGCTCGACACCGTCGTCGTCGGCGAGGACGAACTCGCGGACGTCGCCGAGGAGACGTTCGAGAGCATCGACACGAAGGCAGCACTCCGGGAGGCTGCCGAGCGGTTCGAGGCGCGGAGCCGGAGCTGACGATCGCCGACCGAACCCGTTAGCCGGGTTTCCGATCGCCAGCAACCCTTGAGGAGAAGGCGTGACTTATGTCCCCCCGAGACAAGATCCGACCATGAGCAGCGATGACCGGTTCGAACATGGGAAAGACGAGCGCCTTCAGAGCCGCGAGGTCACGGAGGGCGCCGAGAAGGCACCACATCGCGCGATGTTTCGCGCGATGGGGTTCGACGACGAGGACCTCGGCTCGCCGCTGATCGGCGTCCCCAACCCAGCGGCCGACATCACACCCTGTAACGTCCACCTCGACGACGTCGCCGACGCGGCGCTCGAGGGCGCCGACGCGGCCGGCGGAATGCCCATCGAGTTCGGGACGATCACGATCTCGGACGCGATCTCGATGGGGACCGAGGGGATGAAGGCGTCGCTGATCTCCCGGGAGCTGATCGCCGACAGCGTCGAGCTCGTCAGCTTCGGCGAGCGCATGGACGGCCTGGTTACGGTCGGGGGCTGTGACAAGAACCTGCCCGGAATGATGATGGCCGCCATCCGAACGGATCTCCCCTCCGTCTTCCTCTACGGCGGCTCGATCATGCCCGGCGAGCACGAGGGACGGGACGTCACTATCGTCCAAGTGTTCGAGGGCGTCGGCGCCTACGGCACCGGCGACATGGACGCCGAGGAGCTAGACGAACTCGAGCGCAACGCCTGTCCCGGCGCCGGCTCCTGTGGCGGGATGTTCACCGCGAACACGATGGCATCGATCTCCGAGGCCCTTGGGCTCGCCCCGCTGGGCAGTGCCTCGCCGCCCGCGGAGGACGAGGAGCGCTACGCGGTCGCCGAGCGAGCCGGCGAGCTCGCCGTCGAAGTCGTCGAGGAGGACCGCCGTCCCTCCGATATCCTCTCCCGGGAGTCCTTCGAGAACGCCATCGCGCTCCAGACCGCGATCGGGGGCTCGACCAACGGCGTGCTCCACCTGCTGGCGCTGGCCCGCGAGGCCGGGATCGACCTCGAGATCGAGGACTTCGACGAGATCTCGAAGCGAACCCCCAAGATCGTCGATCTCCAGCCCGGTGGTGCCCGCGTGATGAACGACCTCCACGAGCTGGGCGGGGTTCCGGTCGTGATCCGTCGGCTGCTCGAGGCCGACCTGTTCCACGGCGACGCGATGACCGTCACGGGGCGGACGATCGCCGAGGAGCTCGAGGAGCTCGACCTGCCCGCTGACGAGGACCTCGAGGCCGACTTCCTCTACACCGTCGACGAGCCCAAACAGGAGGAGGGCGCGATCAAGATCCTGACGGGGAACCTCGCGCCCGGCGGCGCCGTCCTCAAGGCCACCGGCGAGGACCAGTTCCACCACGAGGGGCCGGCCCGGATCTTCGAGAACGAGGAAGACGCCATGCGGTACGTTCAGGAGGGCGACATCGAGAGCGGCGACGTGATCGTCATCCGCAACGAGGGCCCCCAGGGCGGCCCGGGGATGCGCGAGATGCTCGGCGTTACCGCCGCGGTCGTCGGCGCCGGCCACGAGGACGACGTCGCCCTGATCACCGACGGGCGGTTCTCCGGCGCGACGCGGGGGCCGATGATCGGCCACGTCGCCCCCGAGGCGTTCGTCGGCGGCCCGATCGGCCTGCTCGAGGACGGCGACGAGATCACCGTCGACATTCCCGAACGCACCCTCGCGGTCGACGCCAGCGACGAGGAGCTCGAGGCCCGACGGGAGGAGTGGGACCGGCCGGAGCCGGCCTACGACGCCGGCGTGCTGGCGAAGTTCGGCCGGGACTTCGACTCGGCAGCGAACGGTGCCGTAACCAATCCGGGCGTCAAACGCGAGTAACGTCCCTTCGATTTCCTGCACGGGTCTTTCCCGGCCCCGTCCCCGACTATCGAACAGAGCCGAGGGATGCACAAGTACTGTCTCGAGTGTGACTGGGAGGCGAGTACGGGCGACGACGACAGCGAGCAGGACGTCTCGAGAAAGGCGATCGAGCACTTCGTCGAGACTGGACACACCGTGGATTCGATCCCGCGTCCCCCCCGCTTCGTGATCAAAAACTAGCGACGGCGGTTCAGAACGGCGGTGAGTTCGGAATCTCGCCCTCGGCGTCGCCGATCGGACGAACGCCGAGCCCGTGGAAGTCCGGAATGTCGGGTGCGTCCTCCGCTCCCTCCTGTGCGGCCTCGATCTCCTCGTCGGCGTAGTCGTCGATCGGATCCGGCTCGACAACCTCGACGATTTCGCGGCTCTCGACGTCGAGTACCGAGAACCCGGGAGTAACGCCGGTCGCGGCGTGTGGGTCGCCCGACAGCGGCGCAGGACCCCGCAGGGTGACGAACATGTACTCGCCGTCGGGCGAGGTCCACATGATGTCCGGGGCGTCTCGCTCCTCGGGGTCGTCGGCCTGGTCGGGGCCGAAGGCCTCGATCTCGTCGACGACCTCGTCGGTCTCGGGGTCGACGACGACGCCGTCGTTGGTCTCGCGGTTCAGCACCCACAGCTCCTCGCCGTCGGGGGTAAACCAGAACCCGTGAGCGTCGACGCCTCTTGTGCTCTCGCCGTCGACGACGATCTCGTCCTCCTCGACGTCGTAGACGTAGTACTCACCGACGCCGTCCTCGCCTTCCTCGGGATCCGAGGGCAGCCCCGCGGTGAGGTAGAACTTCCCGTCCTCGAAGTGGGGCATGGTGCCACAGTTGGCCGGCAGCTCATCGCCGGAGTAGGCCCGTTCGACCTCGAAGTCGTCGTGGTCGACGATGACGACGCCGGCGTCGTGGTAGCTCGGACCGAGCGTGTGGATCGAGCGACCCTGCCCGTCGAACTGGTGGCAGATCGGGCTCGCGGACTCGATGCCGGCCTCCTGGACGGTCTCGTCCTCCGGCAGCTCGAGGCGGTCGACCTCCTCGAAGGACTCGGCCTCAAGGTCGGCCTCGACGCGGGCGACCGCCTCCTCGTCGATGACGTCGACGTGGATGTAGTCGTCGTCTGGCGCGAAGATCGCCATGTGCGAGCCGGGACCGGTCTCGACGTCGCCGACGAGCTCGTAGTCCTCGGTTCGGAACACGAGGACGCGACGACCGGCCGTACAGGCGACGGCGGCGTACTCGTAGTCCGAGCTGAAATCGATCATATGCGGAACGATGTCGGCGTCGTCCTCGATGTCGACGCCGACGTCGTGGAGATCGAGACACTCGGTGCGGTCGAACTCACCCTCACCCTCCTCGGGCTCGTAGATGTGGATCGTGTCGGTCCCCTGATCGAGCGCCCAGACCTCGTAGCTCTCCTCCTCGGGGGCGTCCGTCCCGTCGGCGTCGTCGGTTTCGCTCTCTTCGTCGGTCGGTTCGTCCTCGCTGGCCTCGTCGGCACAGCCGGCGACGGCGACGATACCTGCCGCCGTACCGCCGGCGATGAATCGTCGTCGAGTAGGCGTCGTCTGCATACGCCATACTGGGAACTCACGACCCAAAAGTTTACGGGTTTTAGGCCCTCTACTGCTCGAAAACGGCGTTTTCGGCATAGAAGGAGGCAAGATTTGAATCCGTCCAGTCCTGTCAGCCGTGAGGAAAACCGACCGCGACGGCGTCGAGCCGTGAACCGCAGGTATGGTCCGAACGACGTCGAAAATATTGCCGATACCTACGTCGCCGATCCTACCCTCGGCGCTCGAGGACGCGCTGGATGATCAGCCGCGTCGAGAGGAGTTCGTCCTCGCTTGTGGGTTCGCGCGCGCTCGCCCGCCGGACCTCGCAGTCGAGTCCTCGTGCCGACAGCGCCTCCCGGATCGCGTCGGCGTCGTGGTGCTGGTCGTGGCCCAGCGCGATCACGTCGGGATCGATCTCCTCGATCGGCACGAAGATGTCCTCCTCGTGGCCCAGCAGGGCCTCGTCGACCGGCTCGAGCGCGTCGACGACGTCCCGTCGCTGGCTCGCGGGACAGATCGGCGCCTCCTTGTGGTCGACGTTTGCCTTTCGGGCGACGATCACATAGAGGCGATCGCCCATCGCGGCGGCCTCCTCGAGGTAGTGGACGTGTCCCGGATGAAGGATGTCGAAGGTTCCCTGCGCGATGACGGTGCGGCCGCGGCTCATGTCGTCGATCTCGCCTCCGCCGTCGCCGGTCGTCGATCGGGGTCCGAGTCGTCGGTCGCCTCGAGCGGGGTCGTCGCGTTCCGGATCATTGTAGGTCCTCGTCGATGTCGGCCTGGGTAAAATCGAAGAAATCGTCGCTCTCTGGAAGCTCGACGTCGATCACGTTCAGCGTCGTCGGCTCTCCCTGGGAGTCGAACGCCTTCCAGTCGTGGCGTCGGTACGGTGCGCCGATGATGACGTGAACGCTCCCGCGGCCGAACGTCTCCAGATCGGCGCTGCTCGGGCTGATCACGCCGTTAGGATGGGAGTGAACGCTCCCGAGCGCCTTCACGTCGTTGGGTATCTGGCTCGTCCGAACCGTCGCGCTGACGCTGTTGGCCTCGGTTCCCGGCACGACGAGCACGTCGGTAATAACGAGTCCTCGTCGGTCGAGGCCGAGCTCACGGGCCTCGGTGCCCCGGAGAAATCCCATATACTCGTCGGGGTGGGCCGCCTCGGAGGACTCGATGGCGAACTCGAGGGTTTCCTCGGCGATCCCGAGGATCTCGCTCGAGCGAAACAGCGCGTCGAACAGCCCCATACCCACCCATCCGGGCTTGCGGTTGCTAAACGTTCCGAAAGACCACCCGCCGAGCCGGGTGGCTTAACAAGGGTTATACGCGCCCGTCACAAACAACGGGCAACGATGACTGCTGAGCCCGCCGGCGACGCCGGCGACGGCGACGGGGATTCCGTCGTCTACGATCTCGACTCCGACTGTACCGCAGACGATCTCGAACGAAACCAATCCTATCTCGCTGAAATTAACGGTATCGTCGACTACGGTGTCTTCGTCGATCTCTCGGACTCGGTCTCCGGTCTCGTCCACGAGTCCGTCCTCGAGGGGACCTACGCCGTCGGCGACGAGCTCGTCGTCGAGCTCGAGACCGTTCGCGAGAACGGCGATATGGCGTTCGAGCCCGTCGATATCGACGACTACGTCCTCGAGTCGGTCTCACGGGACTACTCGCTGACCGGCACCGACCGCCTCGAGGCCAACGTCGGCGACCAGATTCACGTCGAGGGCGAGGTCGTCCAGGTCAAACAGACCGCCGGGCCGACGATTTTCCACGTCGCCGACGAGCAGGGGATCGTCCCCTGTGCGGCTTTCGAGGAGGCAGGGGTCCGGGCGTATCCGTCGACCGAGGTCGGCGACATCGTCCGGGTCACCGGGATGCCCGAACACCGCGACGGCGACGTCCAGATCGAGGTCGACGGCCTCTCGAAGCTCGAGGGAGAGGACGCCGACGAGGCCCGCCAGCGTCTCGAGGCCGCCCTCGAATCCCGGGCCGAACCCCGCGACGTCGAGCCGCTGATCGACTGGCCGGCCTTCGAGAAGCTCCGACCGAACCTGAAGGAGGTCGCGCGACTGCTCCGGCGAACGGTACTGGAGGGACGTCCCATCCGGGTGCGCCACCACGCCGACGGCGACGGGATGTGTGCCGCCGTTCCCGTCCAGATCGCCCTCGAGCGGTTCATCGCCGAGGTTCACGAGGACGAGGACGCACCCCGCCACCTCATCAAGCGACTGCCCGCGAAGGCGCCGTTCTACGAGATGGAAGACGCCACGCGGGACCTGAACTTCGCCTTGGAGGACCGCGATCGCCACGGTCAGCAGCTCCCGCTGCTGCTGATGCTCGATAACGGCTCGACGGCCGAAGACGTCCCGGCCTACGAGACGCTGGCTCACTACGACATCCCGATCGTCGCGCTGGACCACCACCACCCCGACCCCGACGCGGTCGGCGAGCTGCTCGACGCCCACGTCAACCCCTACCTCCACGACGAGGATTACCGGATCACGACGGGGATGCTCTGTGTCGAGCTCGCGCGGATGATCTACCCCGGGATGACCGAGGAGCTGCGCCACGTCCCCGCCGTCGCCGGTCTCGCGGACCGCTCGAAGGCCGACGCGATGGACGACTACCTCGAGCTCGCCGCCGAGGAGGGGTACGACGAACAGCGGCTCAAGGACGTCAGCGAGGCGCTGGACTACGCGGCCTTCTGGCTGCGGTACAACTCCGGCGACCAGCTGATCCAGGACCTGCTCCAGATCGACACCAACGACGAGGGGCGCCACCGCGAGCTGGTTTCGTTCTTCGCCGACCGGGCCCGCGAGGAGGTCGACGAGCAGCTCGAGGCCGCCATGCCCCACGTCGAACACGAGGAGCTCGACAACGGCGCCCACCTCTACGGAATCGACGTCGAGAACTACGCCCACCGCTTTACCTACCCCGCACCGGGGAAGACGACGGGCGAGCTCCACGACCGCAAGATCGAGGAGACCGGCGACCCCGTCATCACGGTCGGCTACGGTCCCGACTTCGCCGTCCTGCGTTCGGACGGCGTTCGGCTCGACATCCCGAACATGGTCTCGGAGCTGGAAGCGGAGATCCCCGGCGGCGGCGTCTCCGGCGGCGGCCACCTCGTCGTCGGCTCGATCAAGTTCGTGAAGGGCAAACGCGAGGAAGTCGTCGACGCCCTGATCGAGAAGATGGCCGAGGCCGACATCGACGAGGCGCTCTCGAGTGCGGCGCTGATCGACGACTGAGAACGGCCATACTCCTTATCCATCCGAAGCGACGATGAGTTCGGAATGAGTTCGTCCCGAGACGACGCAGCGTTCGCCGACCGTTCGAGCCCGCAGGCGATCGTCGCGGAGCTGTCCGAGCTGGCGCTCCGGATCGACGACCCCGAGGAGCTGCTGGACGCGGTCGTCGATGCCGCCACGGGAGCCCTCGAGGCCGATGCCTGTCTGGTCTTCGAGCGACTCCCCCGTGGCGACCGTGCGGTATGTCGCCGGAGTACGGGAGCGAGCGACGGCGCCACGTCGGCGACGGTCGCGATCGATCCCGAGGACTCGCCCGTCGGACGGACGATCGCTCGCGGCGAGCCCGTCGCGGTCGACGAGCTGCGAACGGGTCACGAACCCGAGTGGCCGGATCGGCTGTTCGAACGCGACGTCCGAAGCGGGCTCTGGGCGCCCGTCGGCACCGACGATCCCTGGGGCGTTCTCGAGGTTCACGCCGCGGTGCCCGACGCCTTCGACGCGGACGACGCCGCGACCCTGCGCACGATCGCCAACGTCCTCGCTGGCGCGCTCGAGTCCGCGTCGTCGGACGCGGACGACGAGCCCAGCGGGGAGTGGACCCGCAAGGGGGAGTTTCTGGAACGGAGCCCCGTCGGGATCACGGTCGTTGACGCCGACGGAACGCTGCAGTTCGCGAACGAGCGAGCGGAGGAGATTCTCGGACGGTGTCGCACGGAGATCGCCGACGTCGCCCACGACGACCCGCGCTGGGGGCTCGTCGACGCGAACGGGGAGCCGGTCTCGACCGACGACCTCCCGTTCGACCGGGTTCTCGAGACCGGCGAACCGGTCACCGACGTGGAGCTCGGCGCGACCCGCCCGGACGGAACGCGAGTCTGGCTTTCGGTCGACGCCGCGCCGTTGCGAACGGACGACACGGACCGTCCCGGCGCGGTCTTTGCGCTGACCGACGTCACCGACCGGAAACGAATCGAGACCGAGTTCGAGGAGATACTGGACCGGGTGACCGACGCCTTCTACGCGCTCGACGCCGAGTGGCGGTTCACGCACGTCAACGAGCGTGCGGCGGAGCTGATCGACGTCACGGGTCGAGGACTGGTCGGCGAGCGCGTCTGGGACGTCTTCGAGTGGGCCGCCGACTCGAAGCTCCGCACGGAGTACGAACGCGCCATGGAGCGCCAGGAGGCGTCCTCGTTCGAACTCTACTACCCCGACCCGCTCGACACCTGGTTCGAGATCCATGTCTACCCCTCGGAGACGGGACTCTCCGTGTACTTCCGGGATATCTCGGAACAGAAAGAGCGGGAACGGCGCCTGCGCGAGGAGCGTGATCTCACTGACCGAATCATCGAGACGAATCCGACCGGAATCGTCACGCTCGGCCCCGACGGTTCGTTCGAACGGATGAACCGACGAGCCGAGGAGATCACGGGGTACGCGGCCGACGAGCTCGAGGACCTCGCAGGCGGCACGGCCGGCCTCGATCCCGTGAAACCAGACGGAGAGCCGTTTTCACCCGACGAGATTCCGACCCGACGGGTCTTTTCCGACGGCGAGACGATCCACGACCTCGAAATCGGGCTCGAGCGTGCCGACGGACGACGGATCTGGCTCTCGGTGAGCGGGACACCGCTGTGTGAGGACGGCGAGATCTCGGGGGCAGTGTTTTCGTTCGTCGACATCACCGAGCGAAAGCGGATCGAAACCGACCTCCGGGAGAGCGAGGCGAAGTTCCGCCAGGTCACGGAGAACGTTTCGGAGGTGGTCTGGCTGAGCAGCCCGGAGAAAGACGAGATGTTCTACGTGAACCCGGCCTACGAGGACGTCTGGGGCCGGAGTCGTGACTCGCTGTACGAGGACCCGTCGTCGTTCGTCGACGCGATCCACCCCGAGGACAGGGACCGCGTCCGCGAGGCGCTGCCCGAGCAACGCGAGGGAACGTACGACGAGGAGTACCGCGTCGTCCAGCCGGACGGCGGGGTTCGCTGGGTGCGCGATCGCGCCGTTCCGATCCGCGACGACGACGGCGACGTCTACCGGATCGTCGGGATCGCGAGTGACGTAACCGAACAGCGAACCGTCGAACGGGAACTGCGCGAGCGCGAACGAGAGCTCTCCCGACTGATGAGCAACGTCCCGGGGATGGTCTACCGCTGTCGGAACGAGCGCGGCTGGCCCATGGAGTTCGTCAGCGAGGGCTGCGAGGAGCTGACCGGCTACAGTTCGGACGTCCTCGAGCGAGGGGACGTACAGTGGGGGGCCGACGTCGTCAGCTCGGCTGACCGCACGGAGCTCTGGGAGCGGATTCAGACGAACGTCTCCGACCGCAAGCCGTTCTCGACGACCTACCGGATCGAAACCGCGACCGGAGCGAAGCGGTGGGTCAAAGAAACCGGTCGGGCGGTCGTCGAAGACGGTACCATCGAGTGGCTCGAGGGCGTTGTCATCGACGTCACTGAGCGCAAGCGCTACCAGCAGCGCCTCGAGGAGACGAACGCGCAACTCGAGCGGGCGAACGAACGCCTCGAGCGCACCAACGCCCGCCTCGAGAAGTCGAACGAACGGTTAGAGCAGTTCGCCTACGCCGCCAGTCACGACCTCCAGGAGCCGTTGCGGATGGTCTCGAGCTACCTCCGGCTGCTCGAGGACCGCTACGGCGACGAACTCGACGAGGACGGCGAGGAGTTTCTCGGATACGCCGTCGACGGCGCCGACCGGATGCGCGAGATGATCGACGGGCTGCTGGCGTACTCCCGGGTCGAGAACCAGGGCCAGCCCCTCGAGCCCGTCGACCTCGCGGACGTCCTCGGGGACGTACGCGACGACCTCCAGCTCCGGCTCGAGGAAAGCGACGCGGTGCTTTCGGTCGACTCCATGCCCTGCGTTGAGGGTGACGCCAGCCAGCTCCGACAGCTGTTCCAGAACCTGCTCGAGAACGCGATCAAGTACAGCGGCGAGACACCCCCGAGAATCGAGATCTCGGCCGAACGATCCGGCGAGATGTGGATCGTCTCGGTCAGCGACGATGGGATCGGCATTCCGGAAGGAGAGACCGACCTCGTCTTTGAGGTGTTCGAACGGCTCCACCCCGTTGATGACCACACCGGACCCGGGATCGGGCTCGCGCTCTGTCAACGGATCGTCGAGCGCCACGGCGGCGAGATCCGTGTCGACTCCGAGCCCGGCGAGGGATCGACGTTCTCCGTCACGCTTCCGGCTCCGCAGAACTGAGACCGTCACTCGCGCCCGTCGGTTAGAACTGGTAGCGTCGCTCGTCGTCCATGCTCGGGTACTGATCGGCGCCGGTCATCTCGTCGAAGGTCATCCCCGAGAGGTACTCGTCGTAGGTGACGTCGTACCCCGATCGCAGCTGGAAGTCGAGCTTCCCGCTGTCGACGGTCGTCTGGAACAGCATGTGAACCGCCCGCCGGACGAGCTCGTCGGTCTCCTCGGGCTCGAGAGCCGTCTCGAGCAGGGCGAGTTCGTTTCGCGTCTCGCGGTCGAGGGCGACGGCCAGCTCGTCGCCGATCTCGGCGTACGACTCCTCCATCTCGGCGTTGAGATCGTCGAGGCTCATACGGGTGCCGACTCGTGCGGGTCGGATAGACCTTTCGTGCTCGCTCTCGATGCCTGCTGCGAGCCGATCCAGTACACGTAAGCCGGGGCAGTCGCTAGAACGGCCGATGAGTGAGGCCGACGCAGACGTCGACGCCGACGACCCGTCGGTGCCCGACGATCTCGAGGACGTCCGCGAGTCGCTGATCGCGTGGTACGAGGACGACCATCGCTCGTTTCCGTGGCGCCGGACCGATGACCCCTACGAGATCCTGGTCAGCGAGGTGATGAGCCAGCAGACCCAGCTCGACCGGGTCGTCGACGCCTGGGAGAACTTCCTCGAGCGGTGGCCGACGACCGCCGCACTGGCGGCCGCGGATCGGGCCGACGTCGTCGGCTTCTGGACGGATCACAGCCTCGGTTACAACAACCGCGCGAAGTATCTCCACGAGGCCGCCGGACAGGTCGAGGAGGAGTACGAGGGCGAGTTCCCGGAGACGCCCGACGAGCTCCAGGAGCTGATGGGAGTCGGTCCCTACACCGCGAACGCGGTCGCGAGCTTCGCGTTCAACAACGGGAACGCGGTCGTCGACACCAACGTCAAACGCGTTCTGTATCGCGCCTTCGACGTGCCCGACGAGGACGCGGCCTTCGAGGAAGCGGCGAACGAGCTCATGCCCGCCGACCGATCGCGGGTCTGGAACAACGCCATCATGGAGCTGGGCGGGGTCGCCTGCCGACAGACGCCCCGCTGCGACGAGGTCGGCTGTCCCTGGCGGGAGTGGTGTTCGGCCTACGAGACGGGCGATTTCACCGCGCCGGACGTGCCGACCCAGCCCAGCTTCGAGGGGAGCCGTCGACAGTTCCGCGGTCGCGTGATCGGAACGCTGCGGGAGTACGACGAGCTCGAGCTCGACGCGCTGGGACCGCGGATCCGGGTCGACTACGCGCCCGAGGGCGAGTACGGTCGGGCGTGGCTCGAGGGGCTCCTGTCGGATCTCGCGGACGACGGGTTAGTCGAGGTCGAAAATCGGGA